>NZ_JARVSE010000006.1:0-351431 GCF_030209315.1 Pseudarthrobacter sp. efr-133-R2A-89
AGCCCTTCAGCTTTCAAGACACGGAACCCGTTTCACCACGAACCACGGAGAGCCGAATTTCTCCGTCCCCGACGATGTCCACACGGAGCCTCAGGAAATATGAGTCTCCGGTTGGCTGAACCATCGCCCCGGCGGCGGGGAGTGCATGGCCTTCGGCAGCACCTAGCAGGCAAGCAATCTAGTTCATCAGAGCTGGGGCGCATCTGCGCTTTGAATGAGAGCCCCCGGGCGGAGCCTGGACCTCAGCCACAGGACGCCCCATCCGGCGATAAATCGTACCTAAGGGCGCCTGCTGACAGGGGGAAGAAATTGTAGCAAATCGCCAACAAATTCGTTCCTGACTTCCTCAGGGAGCATATCTATAATCCAGACGTCACAGGCCGCTTCCCATATACGTGACTTCCTAATGTGAGCAGGCAATTTCTCAGCAATCCGCTCCGTCCAGACATGATGTTTCTCAGGTATTCGTTGAGCATGTTCCCACGCATCAACGAGATCGCCCTCGCGGACACCTAAGCGCTCCGCAACGATGCGCCAACCATCACTTGAAAGCCCCTCGTAGACTGCCCGTTCCGGCGAGGTTCCACCGGGAATAATCGCACAGCCAGGGCTCTCATTCTGGTCCCCGTCCAGCACGCCCATTACCAAACCTGGCAGCCTGCCCTGGTCCGCCATAAGGCCCAACGTTTTCACGGAGCTAGCCGGCCCCGCAATCACTACGGCAAGACGGGAGTGTGAGTCTGGATCGGTGTAATCAATGAAGCGATGAACAAGGTACTCCGCTTTTTCATCCTCGCAGTAGAGAATTAACTCGGGATGCACTTCATCATCCATCAGCGAAAGAGCCAACTCGGTGGTTGCACCATATATGACCTCTTTTATGCCCTGCTCATCGGTTGTCAGAACCAATCTCGCTTCAGGAGGGAGCTGTTCGAGGACATATTGAGAGTGTGTTGACACGATGATCTGTAGGCGATTTTTTTGAGCAAGCCCGATTAGTTCCGTCATAAGACGTCGCTGAGCGCGTGGGTGGAGAGATGCTTCAACTTCGTCGATAATCACCAACGAATGGCGAGGTGCGTTCTGAAGCAAAGCAACGAGATCAGCTGTAGCATCTTCACCCGCACCTTGATGGAAGTTCGAGTACTTGCGACCAGAAGTGGCGAGGACACCAACTTGCTTATTATTGCTCTGGACAATTTCGCCGCTGTCATATGTGCGATCCAGAACCCTTGAGAGCACGCCAAGGTACTCATCGTCGATCACCGCCGAGAAGTTACCGCTGGCCATTTTGGCGACAGCAAGGCGACCGTAACCAATGAGAGTATCGATTGGCTGCGTACGTGAAATGTCCAAGAAGAAGACCGGCCGCTTTGGACGTTCCGGCATTCCTCGCCACCGTTTAGTGTGCTTACGAACATGATAGGGAAAGCTCGAGGCACCCTGTTTCGCCAAGTAGGTCAACTGCGCACCACTGACAATCTCCCACGGCGTCGTGGGAAAAAAGTCGTCAGGGGAAAATGTCTGAGCAAGAGTTCCCGCTGCGGAAGGGTCTTGCGAGTATGCGGACGCCGCCGCTTTGAGAACCGTACTTTTCCCAGCCCCATTTTCGCCAGCAATGGCAACGACTGGAAAACGGAATTCTACCATTTGGCCTGACCAGCCTCTAATTCCGTTCACCTTCACAGATTCGAGAAACTTCGGCCAGCCTTTCTGACTGTGCCGCTCGGTCGCCCAGTCAGAAGCTAACTTCGGAATCGTTTTCGCTAAACCGCCCATTGGCTCCCCTTCCCCAAAATGAATTATCCGCGTTCAAGACTACCCTAAGCTCATAAGCTCAGGGTAAGAGACATTACCCGAGTAATTACGATGGGAGGTCCACGACATGAAGTCGAAATTTAGACGACCATTGCTAACTTCTCAGGGACCGAGTGCCGAGGGTATTTGACACTGCGAAGGAACTGCGGCGTTAGCCCGTCCGCGTGTCATGAGCCGCCCTTAGACCTCCGCCACCGGCGCCGCGAACTGTGCCTCGTACAGGCGTGCGTAAGCCCCGCCGGCGGCCAGCAGTGATGCGTGGTTCCCCTGCTCCACGATCTGCCCGGCCTCCATCACCAGGATGAGGTCAGCGTCGCGGATGGTGGACAGGCGGTGCGCGATCACGAAGGACGTACGGTCGGACCGCAGAGCACTCATGGCCTTCTGCACCAGCACCTCGGTCCGGGTATCCACCGAGGACGTCGCCTCATCCAGGATCAACACCGACGGCCGGGCCAGGAACGCCCTGGCAATGGTCAACAGCTGCTTCTCGCCCGCGGACACGTTCGCGCCCTCGTCGTCGAGCACGGTGTCGTACCCCTCGGGCAGCGAGTGCACGAACCGGTCCACGTACGTGGCCCGCGCCGCCTCCAGGATCTCGTCCGAGGAAGCGGTGGGCCGGCCGTACGCGATGTTGTCCCTGATGGTCCCGCCGAACAGCCACGTGTCCTGCAAAACCATTCCCATCCGCGAGCGCAGATCGTCCCGGGTCATGGTGGTGATGTCCACGCCATCCAGCGTGATCCGCCCGGCGTCCAGCTCGTAGAAGCGCATCATCAGGTTCACCAGCGTCGTCTTCCCGGCCCCGGTCGGCCCCACAATCGCCACCGTCTGCCCCGGCTCCGCCACCAAGGACAACCCCGAAATCAGTGGCTTGTCCGGCGAGTAGGAGAAGGACACGTCCTCGAACACCAGCCGCCCGCGCCCGGCACCATCCGGACTCTGCAGCGAAGAACCAGAAGGATCAGCAGACTGCTCGTCCGTATCCAGCAGCTCGAACACCCGCTCGGCAGAGGCCACACCGGACTGGAGAAGGTTGGCCATGGACCCCAGCTGCGCCAGCGGCTGCGTGAACTGACGCGAGTACTGGATGAAGGCCTGCACATCGCCCAGCTGCATCGCCCCAGAGGCCACCTGCAGGCCGCCCACCACGGCGATTCCCACGTACACCAGGTTCCCAATGAACGTCATGGCCGGCATGATCAGCCCGGAAATGAACTGCGCACCGAAGCTCGCCTCATACAGCTCCGCGTTCTTCTGCCGGAACCGCTCCCCCACCTCACGCTGCCGGCCGAACACCTTCACCAGCGCATGCCCGGTGTAGGTCTCCTCGATCTGGCCGTTCAGCTCGCCCGTGTTCTTCCACTGCTGCACGAACAGCTTCTGCGAGCGCTTGGCGATCAGCGCGGTGATCCCCAACGTCAGAGGAATGGTCACCAGGGCGATAAGCGCCAGCGTGGGCGAGAGGATGAACATCATCACCAGTACGCCCACCACGGACAGCACGGAGGTCACCGCCTGGCTGATGGACTGCTGCAGGCTCTGCGAGATGTTGTCCACGTCGTTGGTAACCCGGCTCAGCAGCTCACCGCGCTGGATCGAATCGAAATAGCGCAGCGGCAGCCGGTTGATCTTCGCCTCGATCTTCTCGCGCAGCCCGAACACCGTCCGCTGCACCACGCCGTTGAGTACATACGCCTGCCCCCACATGAACGCCGACGCCAGCACATACAGCACCAGCGCCCAGGTCAGCACGCTGCCCAGCGCCGCGAAATCGATCCCCGCCCCCGGCGTCAGTGTCATGGCGCTGAGCATGTCCGCCTTCTGGTTCTCCCCCGCCGCCCGCAGCTGCGCAATCAGCTGCGCCTGCGTCACGCCCGGCGGCAGCTGCTTGGACACCACGCCGGAAAAGATCAGGTTGGTGCCCTCACCCAGCAGCCGCGGACCAATCACCTGCAGAACCACGCCCGCCACGGCCATGACCAGCACCAGCATCAGCCATAGCCGCTCCGGCCGCAGGGTGGCCAGCAGCCGCTTGGCCGAGCCGCTGAAGTTCATCGCCTTCTCCGCCGGCACGTTCATCCCGGCGAACGGTCCGCCGCGTCCGGGTCCACCGGCCGGGCGCGGGATGCGTACGACGGCGTCCTGGCCGCCTTGGCCGCCACCTGCGGTTCCAGCGGGCGCACCTCCGCCCGTGCCGGCTCCGAAGGGGCGGGTTCCTGCGCGGTGCGTGCTCATACCGTCTCCTCCGCTGCCAGCTGGGACGAGACAATCTCGCGGTACGTCTCCGACGTCTCCAGCAACTCGTGGTGCGTGCCGTGCGAAACGATCCTGCCGTCGTCGAGCACCAGGATCTGGTCCGCCTCCACGATGCTGGACACGCGCTGGGCGATGATCACCATGGTGGCCCCCGCGGTGTTGCGCTTCAGCGCCTGGCGCAGCCGGGCGTCCGTGCCGGTGTCCAGGGACGAGAACGAATCGTCAAAAATGTAGAGCTCGGGCCGTTTCACCAGGGCCCGGGCGATGGCCAGCCGCTGCCGCTGCCCGCCGGAGACGTTGGTACCGCCCTGCGAGATGGGCGCGTCCAGGCCCGCCTCCATCTGCTCCACGAAGTCGCGCGCCTGCGCGATCTCCAGCGCGGTCCAGAGCTCGTCCTCCGTGGCATCCGGGTTGCCGTACAGCAGGTTGCTGCGCACAGTCCCGGAGAACAGGTACGGCCGCTGCGGCACCAGGCCGATGTGCCCCCAGAGCAGGTCCGGATCCAGGTCCCTGACGTTCACGCCGTCCATCAGGACCGCCCCGGAAGTCACGTCGAACAGCCGCGGCATCAGGTTCACCAGGGTGGTCTTGCCCGAGCCCGTGCTGCCAATAATTGCCGTGGTCTCCCCCGCGCGGGCGGTGAAGCTGATCCCGGACAGGACGGGCTGGTCGGCACCCGGGTAAGCGAACCCGACGTCGCGCATTTCCAGCTCGCCCCGCCGCGGCTTGCCGGCGAACGCCGCGCTGGTGACCGGGTTCTCCGGCGGCAGGACACTGGAACTGGTGCCCAGCACCTCGCCAATGCGGTCCGCGGACACCGAAGCGCGCGGAATCATTACCGCCATGAACGTGGCCATCATGACGGACATCAGGATCTGCATCAGGTAGCTCAGGAACGCGATCAAGGTGCCCACCTGCATGGACCCGTCCTCGATCCGGAACGAACCGAACCAGATCACCGCCACGCTGGAAATATTCAGGACCAGCATCACCACGGGGAACATGAGCGCCATCAGCCGGCCGGCACGCAACGCGACCTCCGTGACGTCCCTGTTGGCACCGGCAAACCGTTCCGTCTCCATGTCCTCGCGCACGAACGCCCGCACCACCCGGATACCGGTGAGCTGCTCGCGCAGCACCCGGTTCACGGTGTCGATCCGGGCCTGCATCTTGCGGAACAGCGGCACCATCCGGGTGACAATGAGCCCGACGGCGATCAGCAGCACCGGGACGCACACCGCAATCAGCCACGACAGTTGGGCGTCCTGCCGGATGGCCATGATCACCCCGCCGATGCTGAGCATGGGCGCGGCCACCATCAGCGTGGCGGACATCAGCACCAGCTGCTGGACCTGCTGGACGTCGTTGGTGGAGCGGGTGATGAGGCTGGGCGCCCCGAACTTGGTGACTTCCTGCTCGGAGAACTCACCCACCCGTTCGAAGATGGCGCCGCGCAGGTCCCGGCCCAGGCCCATCGCCGCCTTGGCGCCAAAGTACACGGCGATGACGGCACACACGATCTGCGCGAGCGTGATCAGCAACATGAAGCTGCCGGTGGACAGTATGTAGCCGGTATCGCCCCGGGCCACGCCCTGGTCAATGATGTCCGCGTTCAGCGTGGGCAGGTACAGGGACGCGATGGACTGCGCCAGCTGGAAAACCACGACGGCGGCCAGCAGCGGCCGGTGCGGCCGGAGGTATTCAACGAGTAGCTTCCAGAGCATGGGCGGCTCCAACCTGACGGTGTGTCCACAAACGTGGTGCGACAGTCAGTGTACGTCCGGAAACTGGGACTTGACCGGGCGTGGGTGGAGGAAGTTTCAGGGTTCACTGACGGCGTACGGCAGGCCGTTTGCTGAGCCCTTTCGTCCCCTCAGGGAATCAGGTTGTCGGCGCGGTAACGGTCAAAAAGTGCCGTGAAGGAGTCCAGCGTCCGACGGTATCCCGTGAAGCCGGCGTCCCTGCTCTTGCCCATGTCCGTGACCACTTCGATGCCGCGCCCCAGGTCGCCGTCCGTGTGCCACCAGGACGCCACCCGGTCCAGTTCCGGTTCGCTGAGGTTGTGGTCCGCGGCAATTTTCCGCCATTGGTCCTCCCGCCCCGCCATGGACTGCTCGAGGGGACGGGGCGCATCCTGGTAGCCCTCCCACTCCACGCCGAAGTAGGCGGCGAGTTTCGGCCACATCCAGCGCCAGCGGAACACATCGCCGTTCACGATGTTGAAGGCCTCGTTGGCCGCCGCCGGAGTGGTGGAAGCCCACAGCATGTGTTCGGCAAGCAGCCCTGCGTCCGTCATGTCGGTCAGGCCGTTCCACTGGGTTTCGGATCCGGGGAACACGAACGGCTCCCCGCTGTCCCGGCACAGGGTGGCCTGCGCCGCCAGGGTGAGGCCCATGTTCATGGCGTTGCCCACCGCGTGCCCGATCACCGTATGCGCGCGGTGCACGGACCAGGTGAATCCCTGTTCCGCAGCTGCCGCCCAGAGTTCGTCCTCCTGGGCGTAGTAGAAGTTGTTCACCGGCAGCCGCGGTTCCTCCTCATGGAAGGGCGTGTCCGGCATTTCCCCTGCGGCGTACGCCTCGAACGGTCCCAGGTAGTGCTTGAGCCCGGTCATCAGGGCGACGTGGGCCACGTCCTTTCCCCGGAGGGCGGCGAGGAGGTCACGCACCATGCCCGCGTTGACGGCGATGTTCTCTTCCTCGGTGGCCCGCCGCGACCAGGCGGTGAAGTACACGTGGGACGGATTCTCCGGACCAAGCACAGCAGCCAGCGATGAAGCCGAGGTCAAGTCTACGGAGAGCCACCGGACGCCGGGGCGCTCGGCTCCGGGCCTGCGGGACAGGGCAAGGACTGCCCAGCCTTCGCCCACCAAGGTGTCCACCAGGGCGGACCCTGCGATGCCGGTGGCACCCACCACCAGCGCGGTCCGTCCGTTGCCTGCTGTTGTTCCTGATCCGATGGTCATGGTGCTCCTTCTCTAGGTGCCGGGAGTCTCCGCGCGCCGACGCGGCCTTCCGCTGTGGCGGAAGGCCCGCGCTGCATCGCGCCGGGAGGTTGGGCCGCCGGCTTGTGCCGATGACGGCCCTCTTGCGACAAGCCGCAGCCTCCGGCAGATATTCCGTCCCTAGCCGGCAGCCGTTCCGGGCGCAGCGGGCCAGACCCTTTCGCCGAGCGCGATGACCGGCGCCAGGGCCGGGTTGTCCGAGTCCCCGGGCCAGGCCAGGAGCAGGGCTTAGAAGGTGCCCGTGGTGTCAGGCTCGATCGCCCAAGCAAGCCGGTGGAGCGCACTCGCCAGCCGGCCGCGCAGGATGGACCAGCGCGACAGGCCGGGTTTCTTCACCCGGACCCGTTTGGGCGCGCGCGGCAACGCGCTGGTGGCAGTATCGTCGCTCCTCGCAAGGAAGAGGGCTACAAAGCTTGAACCGTCCATGGAGTTGTTTCCTGAAATTGTGAAAAGTCTCCACGCAAGAGGTGGGACCGGATGGTGTGGGCTCGGATCCGGGCGCACCTTGCAGGTCTTGGACCGCGGGATACGTGGCACCGCTCCGATATGCGGGCTTGTGCCGGACTGGCACGAAGGAGGCCGCACTTTGATTATGGAACGGGCAACGGGAGATCTCCCAACCGGTTGACCAACTGTTACGGATACTCCGGACGCACCCGTGGGGCCGCAAAATGGGGGGCGCCTCCCCCTGTGCCTCTATGTTCCAATGGGAGGGTTGCACCGGCTGCCCGAGTCCAACCGCGGCCTCGGCCCAACGGAAGGAAGAAGCACATGACCGAACGCCCAGACCATCCCCCGGTACCCGCTCCCGGAAGCGCACAAAGCCCGGAGCAGAATGCCGGGGACGGGTGCCCGGTGGCCCATGGAAGCGCCACGGCCCAGGGCAGCGAGAGTGAAAACCCGGCCATTGATACACCCCAGCCCAAGGGAAACCGGCCGCGGACCAACCAGGACTGGTGGCCCAACCAGCTGGACCTTTCCGTTCTCCACGCCCACGGACGGCCCAGCAACCCGCTGGGACCTTCGTTCAGCTACCGCAAGGAATTCGAAAGGCTCGACGTCGAGGCCCTCAAGCGGGACATCACGGAGGTCCTGACCACCTCGCAGGATTGGTGGCCGGCGGACTTCGGCCATTACGGCGGCCTGATGATCCGGATGAGCTGGCACGCCGCCGGCACCTATCGCGTCCATGACGGCCGCGGCGGGGCAGGCGACGGCGGCCAGCGGTTCGCGCCGCTGAACAGCTGGCCGGACAACGCCAACCTGGACAAGGCCCGGCGGTTGCTGTGGCCGGTCAAGCAGAAATACGGCCAGAAAGTGTCCTGGGCGGACCTGCTGGTCCTGGCCGGCAATGTTGCGCTCGAGTCCATGGGATTCACGACGTTCGGCTTCGCCTTCGGCCGGGAGGACGTGTGGGAGCCCGAGCAGATCTTCTGGGGCCCCGAGGACGCCTGGCTGGGCGATGAGCGGTACACCGGTGACGCGACGATGGCCGAGGACGTGGGCTCCACCGAGATGGGATTGATCTACGTCAACCCTGAAGGTCCCAGGGGCAACCCGGACCCCGTGGCCGCGGCAGCGTTCATCCGCGAGACATTCAAGCGGATGGCGATGAACGATGAGGAGACGTTCGCGCTGATCGCCGGGGGCCACACGTTCGGAAAGACGCACGGCGCCGGTCCCGCAGACGCCCATGTGGGCCCCGAGCCGGAAGCTGCCGACCTGGAGTCACAGGGCCTGGGCTGGCTCAGCACCTACGGCAGCGGCAAGGGTGGCGACACCATCACCTCAGGACTGGAAGTCACCTGGACGGACAAGCCCACGCAGTGGAGCAACCGGTTCCTCGAGATCCTGTTCGAATACGAGTGGGAGCTGGTCAAGAGCCCAGGCGGCGCCCACCAGTGGGTTGCCAAAGATGCCCCGGAGATAATCCCGGATGCCCACGATCCGCACAAGAAGCACCGCCCCACCATGCTGACCACGGACCTGTCGCTTCGTTTCGACCCCGCCTACGAGCAGATCGCCCGGCGCTTCCTGGCGAACCCGGACGAGTTTGCCCTCGCGTTCGCCAAGGCCTGGTACAAGCTGCTGCACCGGGACATGGGACCGGTGGGTCCGCACATGCTCGGGCCGTGGGTTCCGGAGGCGCAGCTGTGGCAGGATCCTGTTCCCGCCGTCGACCATGAACTGGTCACCGAACAGGACATCGCCCAGCTCAAGGCCAAGCTCCTGGATTCGGGCCTGACCATTCCGCAGCTGGCCGGGACGGCATGGTCCTCGGCCGCGACGTTCCGGAAGACCGATAAGCGCGGCGGCGCCAACGGCGCCCGCATCAGGCTGGAACCGCAGCGCAGTTGGGAAGCCGGCGAACCGGAGCAGCTGGCCACCGTCCTTCCCGTGCTTGAGCGCGTGCAGGAGGAGTTCAACGCGGCACAAAGCGGCGGCAAGAAGGTATCGCTCGCGGACCTGATCGTCCTCGGCGGCGCCGCGGCCGTGGAAAAAGCAGCCGCCGACGCCGGGTTCCCCGTCAAAGTGCCGTTCCGGCCCGGCCGCACCGACGCCACCCAGGAGCAGACCGACGTCGAATCCTTCCAATACCTGCAGCCCAGGGCAGACGGCTTCCGCAACTACCTGCGTGCCGGCGTAAAGCTCCAGCCGGAGACGCTCCTGCTGGACAAGGCGTACATGCTGGACCTCTCCGCGCCGGAGATGACGGCCTTGGTGGGCGGCATGCGTGCGTTGGGGGCCAACGTGGGCGGCTCCAGCCACGGCGTGCTGACCGACAGGCCCCAGGTCCTCACCAACGACTTCTTCGTCAACCTGCTCTCGCCCGGCGCCAAGTGGAAGGCCTCAGAATCGGAGGAAAACGCCTACGAGATCACGGATGCCGCAACCGGTGAGCTGAAATGGACCGCCACCGCGGTGGACCTGGTTTTCGGTTCCAACTCGCAGCTGCGCGCCCTGGCCGAGGTTTATGCGAGCGAGGACGCCGGGGAGAAGTTCGTCAATGACTTTGTTGCCGCCTGGGCGAAGGTCATGGAGCTGGACCGCTTCGACCTGAACTGATTGGCCCGCGTTCTGGGCCGGCAGCCTGTGCGGCCGGCCCGGAACGATGGCAGTTTCCCTGGCTGCTTCGGATTCAGGACCAGAACTCCGAGGCGGTGGCGGTGTCCTCCTGGAACTCGCTGACCTCGGTGACTTTCCCGTCCTTCAAGGTGAAGACCAGGACGCCGTCCTGCTTCATCGATTTCCCGTTTCGTTGCGCTTCAGCGGTCTGCAGGCCAATGGTGTGGTGTTCACCGGCGATCACGTCCCGCAACTGAACTTTGACCGTTCCGCCGGACCGCGAAAACAGTTCGCCGAAATAGCCCATGACTTCCTGCTGGCCATGCTTGTCACCTGCAAGGCCGCCATTGCCGCCAACCCGGTAGACGGCATCAGGGGCGAACAGCCCCTTGAGGGTTTCCACGTCGCCCGTGTTGAAGGCTTCGTAACCGCGCCGCACTACTGCCGCGTCTTCTTCAATTCCCATCTCGAACCCTTTCCGTCATCTTTCTCGGGGGTCCCAGCGATCGATTTTAAGTTCGGCCGTGTTCCGTTGTCCATGGTGAATGCAGGCGTGCCCGGCCCGTTGCTCCGGGCCCACCGCACCCGCCCCTGCGGCTCGGCTACGATCGTTGAATGGCCCATCTCACCAGCCCCGACGCAACCCTGCACGCCTCGTGGCTGGAGGCGTTCCTGGAGTTTGGCGGAGCCCATATTGATGGCGCAGGCCTTGAAGGCTGGGCGCCGGAAGACCTCAAGGATCCCGGGGTCTTTGAGCGACTGGTTGGCACCCTCATCAACGACGCCAAACCGGAAACAGTGCGTAAACCCGGGTACGTCCCGTGCACCTACCTGTGGATCGTGGAGGGCACCACCGTCCTCGGCTCGCTGGCCATCCGGCACCACCTCAACGAGTTCCTCCTCAACGAGGGCGGCCACATTGGCTACAGCGTCCGGCCGTCGGCAAGGCGCCGCGGGCACGCTGCGAAGGCGTTGGCTGATGCGCTCCCGGTGGCCCGGGCGCTCGGAATCGAACGGGTTCTCCTGACCTGCGACGAGGACAACTCCGGGTCACGGGCAACGATCGAGAAGAATGGCGGCCGCTACGAGGACACCCGCAACGGCAAGCGGCGGTACTGGATCGGCGTCGGGAAAACTGGAGGGCCTGCCAGGTGATTACCGAACACGCCCTGCTCCCGGTGCTGCCGGGCCGCGAAACGGATTTCGAGGCGGCCTTCAACCAGGCCCGGGCGATCATCGCTTCAATGCCGGGTTTCCGAACGTTGTCGCTTTCCAGGTCGGTGGAATCGCCGGGCACCTACCTGCTCCTCGTCGAGTGGGAGACCCTGGAGGACCATACCGTCGGCTTCCGCGGATCCCCCGAGTACCAGCAGTGGCGCCAGTTGCTGCACCACTTCTACGAGCCGTTTCCGGTGGTGGAGCACTTCGTGGCGGTGTCCTCAGCAGGACAGTGAGCTCAGGAACATTGGGACAGCCCCCGCGCGAGTCTCGCTCCAGCGCGGGGGCTTCCAGTACTTCCTGCCGGGGAACTGGCCTGGAAGCACTTAAGAATTACCGGCCGGCGTGCGGCACCAACCCGTGTCCCGGACTTCTTTGGCCAATCTTGATCCAACCTTGAGCGCGAACCGGCAAGCCCCGACCGCACCATTGGGTATCAAAAGCGCACAGCAAACTCACAAAACATCTTGACTTTGAACGTAGAACGTTGTTACAAATCTTGTAACGCACCTCCCACACCTTCAGGTTCCCCGCCAAGGCGTGGGAATCGGCAACTTTTGAATCGATACAAAATGGATCAAGACCGCCCGTCATCAAAGGAGATGAATGTGACCGCACAACGCGCCGCTACCCGCATTGCTGTCCGCGCACCGCTGGCCTGCTGCCTGGCCTCGGCAGTCCTGGCAGCAGGCGCCGGGCTCGCCGTCACGGCCCCTGCCGCAAACGCAGAGCCCAGCAACTACCGTTTCGACTTCGGCGGCGGGCCGGTGGAACAGGGTTACACCGGGGTCAGCGCAACTGACGCATACAGCCCCGGGAAGCGGTACGGCTTCAACACCCCGGAACACATGGCCAACGTCCCGGCCAAGGGCACGGGCGCCGGCAGCGACGCCGTGCGCTTCCTTGAATACGGCACCAAAAGCACCAACACCTTCAACGTGGACCTCAAGGAAGGCCTCTACAAGGTCACGGTCACCCTGGGCGACACAGCACGGGCCAGCGTCGCCGCCGAAGGGGTCTTCCAGGTCATGAACATGACCGGCAACGGGGCCACCGATTCCTTCGAGATCCCCGTGACCGACGGCCAACTGAACCTCCTGGTCACCGAGGGCAAGGCGGGGACGGCTTTCACGCTCAGCTCGCTGGAGATCGAGAAGGTGTCCCGCCATCCGGCCATGGACCCCACCATCTGGGTGGGCGGCGACTCGACCGTGGCCAACTACTACCCCTTGGAGTCCAGCGTCCAGGGCGGCTGGGGGCAGCTGCTCCCGCAGTACATCGACCCGGCGGCGTTCGACATCCGGAACATGGCAACCGGCGGCCAGATCGCCCGCGGCTTCCGCAACGACGGCCAGCTCGAGGCCATCCTGAAATACATCAAGCCCGGCGACCTGTTCCTGCTTGAGATGGGCATCAACGATACCGCCGCCAAAAACGCCACCTCCGAGGCCGAGTTCAAGGAGATCATGCGGGACATGGTCCGCCAGGTGGCGGCCACCGGTGCCACCCCGGTCCTGGTCACGCCCCAGGGACGTGCCACGGACTTCGTGGACGGCGTCCACTCTGCTGTGGACCGCTGGTACCGGCATTCCACGGTTGCCCTGGCCCAAGAGGAGAACGTCCCGCTGGTGGACCTCAACGTCCTGTCCTCGGCGTACTTCACGGAAATCGGTCCCGAGGCAACGCTGGCACTGTTCATGACCGGCGACACCTTGCACCCCAACCGGGCCGGCGCCGGCGAGCTGGCCCGGCTCGTCGCCGGCGACCTCGCCAGGCAGGGCCTGCTCCCCGGCCCCGCCTGACCGGCAGGGGAAGCCGGGAACGCTGACTGGACAAGGAAACCACGACGACGGCGCGCGGCTCCCATGCTTCCCCGCCCTGGGGCGCCGTGCCACCGCCGTCGTCCGTTCCGGTCCCGCTAACTGCCTGAGGAAGCGGCCCGCTGCTGCCGCAGGATGTAGCGCTGCAGCTTTCCGGACGGCGTCTTGGGCAGGTCCTCGACGAAGTGGATACGGCGCGGATACGCGTGGGCGGCGAATTGCGTCTTGACCAGGGCCTGGAGTTCAGCCACCAGGGCGTCACTTCCGGTGGTCCCGCCGGCCAGGACAACGTAGGCTTCCAGGACTTCTCCGCGCAGTTCGTCGGGGGCGCCCACCACGGCGCTTTCCGCCACCGCCGGATGCGTGGACAGGACGCTCTCCACCTCGAACGGACCAATCCGGTATCCGGCCATGATGATCACGTCGTCATCCCGGGAAGAGAAGAAATAGAAGCCGTCCTCGTCCACCATGCCCGCATCACCGGTCAGGTACCACTTGCCGTCCGCGCTGAACCTCTCGGCCGCCTTCTCCGGCGCGTCCTGATACCCCCGGAACCACATCATGGGGCTCCCCGCCACGTCTACGGCAACGCGGCCAAGCTCACCCGGCGCAGCCGGTTCGTCAGCATTGTCCTTGAGGACCTCGCAGCTCCACCCCGGCAGGGGCCGGCCCATGGAACCTGGCCGCAGCTCCGTCCTGACGTCGTCGTGCCAGGCGTTGATGATCATCATCCCGTGTTCGGTCTGTCCATAGTGGTCCCGCACCGGAACCCCAAGCATTTCCCGGGCCCAGCTGATCACCTCCGGGGTCAACGGTTCGCCGGCGGACGAGGCGCGCCGAAGGTGGAAGGGACCTGTTCCGGCGCCGGCTTTCGCGCGCATGGTGCGGTACACCGTGGGAGCAGCGGCAAAGTTGGTGACGGAAAACGCCTCCAACACCTTGAAGCTGAGTTCCGGGGAGAAATCCGGGCGCAGCAGGAGGTTCCGCCGCCCCGCCGCCATCGGGCCCAGGATCCCGTAGTACAGGCCGTAGGCCCAGCCAGGGTCCGCGGCATTCCAGAACACATCCTCCTCGCTGACGTCCAGGCCCAGTTCGACGTACTGGCGGAAAGCGGCCAGCGCCCGGAGCGGCACCGGAACACCCTTGGGGGCGCCGGTGGTTCCGGACGTGAAGATCAGCACCAAAGCACCTTCACCGCCCACGGCTTCGGCCGCGATGCCCGGTTGTTGCCTGGCCAGGAGCGGGCCGAGCGCCACGTCGGAAAGGGAGGCCTCCGCACCGGCCACCACCACGGCGGCCCCGGTTTCCTGGATCTTCGTCCGCTGGTCGGGGTCGGTGATCACAGCCTTGGCGCCGGAGGCCGTGAGGCGAAGTTCGATGGCGGGCCACGCGAAGGCCGTGAACAGCGGGACGTGGACTGCCCCGCGCCGCCAGATGGCCAGGAGCATGACCACCAGGTCTGCCGACTTTCCCATCAGGGTGGCCACGGCATCCCCGGGCCCGATCCCCAGTTCCGCCAGGGCGGCCGCACCCCGCTCCGAGCGCTCCCGGAGCTCCCCGTAGGTGATGTCCTCCGCGGAGAGGTCCGCTGCAACCACGGTAAAGGCAACGGCGCCCGGATCGTGGCTGTCGCACAGGAGCTCCGCTGCGCAGGCATCGGCCGCGCCGTAGGTGGCAAGAAGGGCATCAACGGCGGGAACCGGACGGGACATTCGTTCTCCTTTGAACAGCGTGGCACGGTACTGGCAGCCCACGGTAACAGTGGCCTCAGCCATCACAGTGGAATAAACCTACTGCAGCTCAGCCCCTGGCGCCCGGCGGCCGGATGATGCGCCGCTGGGTGGCTGCGGCGATGGCGGCCGTGCGGTTGTCCACGCCGAGCTTGCCGTAGATGTGCACCAGGTGGGTCTTGACCGTGGCCTCCGAGATGAAGACCTGTTTGGCAATGGCCCGGTTGGACAGGCCGGTGGCCAACAGTTCCAACAGCTGGACTTCCCGCGGTGTCAGCGAAGTTCCGGGGTTGCTGATCCGGTCCATCAGCAGGGCTGCCGCCCGCGGCGCCAAGGCCGTGCCGCCGGCCGCGGCCTGCAGCACCGCCTGCCGCAGCTGTTCCGGAGGCGCGTCCTTCAGCATGTAGCCGCTCGCCCCGGCCTCGACAGCGGCAAGGATGTCCGCGTCGGTGTCGTAGGTGGTGAGGATGAGCACCGGCGGAGCCGGGTGGAGCTTCCGGATCTCGGCAGTGGCGGTGACGCCGTCCATCCCCTCCCCCATCTGCAGGTCCATGAGCACCACATCCGGCATCCCGCCCAGCGCTGCCAGCCGCGCCAATTCCTGCAGCGCAGCCCTGCCGTCGGAGGCTTCAGCGGCAATGGAAATGCCATCGAACCCCGTCAGCATGGCCCGCAGGCCGGCACGCACCACGGGGTGGTCGTCCACCAGCAGGACCCGGACCTCACTCATCTCGTCCTCCCTCCAGCGGGGCAGCACCGTCCGAAACGGCGTTGTCCACCGGCAGCCGGATGGCCACCACCGTCCCTTCCCCCGGCGCGGACTCCACCGCCAGCGAGCCGTTCAAGCCGGCAACGCGCTCCCGCAGCGACCGCAGCCCGAACCCGCTGCCGTCCGCAGCGTCCGGGGCACCGGCCGCACGTGACGGCTCAAAGCCCGTGCCGTCGTCGTAAATGTCCATGGTCACCTCCGTGCCAAGGAAGGCAAGCGTGACGACGGCGTTCGCAGCCCGGGCGTGGTCGCGGACATTGGCCAGGCTCGCCTGCGCCGCCCGCAGCAGGGCCACGCGCACGGGCTGGGGCAGATCCTGCGGCTCACCGTCCACCTCCAACCGGCACCTGAGCGCCAGCCCGGCGGCTGCGGCGCCGGTCTCCGTGGTCCCGCACAGCCGGCGCAGGGCCTCCACCAGCGTGGCCCCCTCAAGGTGCGGCGAGGCCAGCCCGCGCACAAAGCTGCGGGCCTCGGCGAGGTTGTCCGCTGCGGTCTGCTGCACCAGCGCCAGCCGTGCGGCCGCCGCCGGTTCGTCACCGCCGGCCAGCGATTGCTCGGCGGCCCGCCCCAGGAGCACGATGCTGGACAGCCCCTGCGCCAGGGTGTCGTGGATCTCCCGGGCCAGGCGCTCCCGCTCCGCCAGCACCCCGGCCTGGTGCTGTGTCCGGGACAGTTCCTCGCGGGTGCGCCGCAGCTCGTCCGCCGCACGCCGCTGGTTCTCGGCCTCCCGGTAGAGGGCCGCATAGGCAAGGCCCGTGATCACGGAGAACACCGCGCCCAGCACGGGCCCCACCACGGCGGCCGCAGGCGGGACCGGCGCGCCGCTCGCTGCCCATTGGGAGACGATCACCGCCACGGTCATCAGGGTGATCGTCAGCAGCGCCGGGCGCCGCGGCAGCAGGTGCAGGTGCAGGAAGAAGATGGGGAAGGCCAGCCAGGCGAAGTCGGCACTCCCGGCAAGCAGCACCGCCCACAGGGCCGTGACCAGGCCCAGCCACAGCAGGCCGTAGCGGCGGGGGTTGAAGCCGATCCGGGCTTCGGCGTGCCGCTTTTCCAGGATGGTCCCCGCCAGGTAGATCACGGCCAGGACGACGGCGGCTGCCGCCCACAGCCAGCGAAGCTGACCGCCATCAAGGAACAACCGGACCAGGGCGACAGCCAAGAGCACCGCAAACCCGGCGTGCAGCGTAACGCGCAAGACCCGGAGGATCGCTGCCGATGACGCATTTTCCAGGGCGGCCAGCGGCCCCTTGGCCGGGGCGCCGCCGGTGTTCCGCGATGACGGCGGCAGGGGCGTGGCAGGCATTTCATCAGCTTATGCCGGGCCCGCCGGTATGGGATCAACCAAAAGGTTGACGGCGGGCTCAACCTTTCCATTCCTGCGGATCAACCGTCCCCGCGATGCCGCGGCAGGCTTCCGCCGGGAGAGTGGAAGGACAAGATAATCCACCCCTCCTGAGAGAAGAAACAACGTGTTCCTGGCAATCCGCGATATCCGCTTCGCCAAAGGCCGGTTCGCCATGATGGGCGGCGTCGTAGCCCTGATTTCCCTCCTGCTGGTCATGCTGTCCGGCCTCACGGCGGGACTCGCCGAGCAGTCGACGTCGGCAATCGGCAAGCTCGGTGCGTCTGCCGCCCGGCCAGTAGACGTCATCGCGTTCGGCGCCCCGGGGACCGGCACGCCCAAGGCGTCCTACACGGAAAGCTCCGTGACGGCCGGGCAGGTGGCCAGGTGGAAGAACCAGCCCGGCGTCCAGTCCGCCGAACCACTGGGCATCACGCAGACCCGGGCGCAGGCGGCCGGCGGCGCGGGGACCGCCAACGTCGCCGTGTTCGGGGTCTCGCCGGGCAGCCCGCTGGCACCGGTGGAGGTGTCCGCCGGAACCGCGGTGCTGGGCGCCTCGACGGCGGAGGCGCTGTCCGCGGGCCAGGGCGACAAGATCTCTGTGGGCGGCGTCGAGTTGGGCGTAGCCGCCGTGGTGCCGGACCAGTGGTACGCGCACACCAGCGTGGTGTGGACGGCGCTGCCCGCGTGGGCAAAGGTGGCGCACGTGTCCGACGGCGACCAGTTGGCTACGGTCATCGCCGTCACCTCCGCACCCGGGGCCGCGGTGGACGGGGCAGAGGCCAACGCGGCCGCAGGCACGGTCAGCGAATCCCGGACCGGTTCATTCCAGGCGCTGGGCTCCTTCAAGAGCGAGAACGGGTCCCTGACCCTGATGCAGGCCTTCCTGTACGGGATCTCGTCGTTGGTGATTGTTGCCTTCCTGACGGTCTGGACCATCCAGCGCACCCGCGACATCGCCGTGCTGAAGGCAATGGGCGCCCCCGGTTCCTACATCCTTAAGGACGCCATGACCCAGGCCGCAATCGTCCTCGTGGCCGGGGCCGTCATCGGTGGAGCAGTGGGCGTGGCCGCCGGTGCGCTGGCGGCCCAGGCTGCCCCGTTCCTGCTGAACGCCGGCACCACGGTGCTTCCCGTCGTCGGGATTGTGGCGTTGGGCCTGGCCGGCGCCGCACTGGCGGTCCGCCGCGTCACCAAGGTCGACGCGCTGCTGGCGCTCGGCGGCAACTAAATCCACCCTTACGAAAGGAACGCCATCATGTCCTCCCCCACCCCTGCTCCCCTAAGCCTGGTCGACGTCACCCTCGAATACCCCGACGGCGGCGGGACCACCACGGCCCTGGACCGGGTCAGCCTCACGGCCCGGGCCGGTCAGCTGGTCTCGCTGGTTGGCCCGTCCGGTTCGGGCAAGTCCAGCCTCCTGGCCACCGCCGCCACCCTGGTCCGCCCCACCCGCGGGCAGGTCCGCATTGACGGCACGGACACGGCCGGCCTCAAGGACAAGGACCTCACCGCCCTGCGCCGGGACAAGGTGGGCATCATCTTCCAGCAGCCCAACCTGCTGGCATCGCTCACGGCCGCCGAGCAACTGATCATCAGCGAGCACCTGCGGGGCAGGTCCGCCAAGGCGGCCCGGACAAAGGCTGCGGAACTGCTGGACGTCGTCGGCCTCGGTGGCAGCGCAGGGAAACTGCCGCACCAGCTCTCCGGTGGCCAGCGCCAGCGGGTGAACATTGCCCGGGCACTGATGGGCAATCCCAAAGTGCTGCTGGTGGACGAGCCGACCGCCGCCCTGGACCACGAACGCAGCGCCTCGATCATCGGGCTG
This sequence comes from Pseudarthrobacter sp. efr-133-R2A-89, assembly GCF_030209315.1. NCBI lineage: Bacteria > Bacillati > Actinomycetota > Actinomycetes > Micrococcales > Micrococcaceae > Pseudarthrobacter > Pseudarthrobacter sp. efr-133-R2A-89. Next base: position 18,858 of record NZ_JARVSE010000006.1, read on the forward strand.
CTGCGCCAGGTGACCACCGAGTTCGGGGTTGCCACCGTGATGGTCACCCACGACACCGAGTTCGTGCCGCTGACAGACCTGGTTGCCACCATGCGCGACGGCAGGCTCACCGCTCCTGTGTTGGCGGGAGCCTGAACACAGGCCTCAACCCGGATGGCCCCGGCGGGATCACCGCCGGGGCCATTGTCATCGATGCTGCCCGTTGGGCAGCCGGGCTAACCTTTCGGGGTCACCTGGAGCCGGTCGAACGAGACCTGCTTGCCGTCCTTGTCCAGCACCACCACGTCATCGCGGCCGTTTTGCACGCCGGCGGGCAGGATGAATTCCACCGTGTTGTCCGTGGTGGGGAAGATCCAGCCGATCCGGTAGCTGCGCTTGTTCAGGTACACGTAATACCACTGGCCGTAGTCGAGCCCGGCGAGGACCACTTTTTGGCCGTTGCGGTATTTATCCGCGGTGCCGAGGTCGAACGGTGCCACCTGGCCGTCCAGGTCCTGCACCGCGAGCGCGGGGACCAGGTCCGGCTGGGCAGGCTGCACATTCAGCTGGATGGCACCGCCTGTCACCGTGGCGGACACGCCTTTGGCACCGTTGTTTGCCGTGGCAGCGAACGTGACCGGTCCAAGCTTCCCGGCCGCGACGTCCGCGGCGGTCAGGCTGTACGTCCGGGTTGCCGTCAGGGTGCCGCCCGCTGCCAGGTGCGGTGCCGCGATGCCGGCATCCAGGGCGCTGACGTTGTCCAGGGCTACGTTTCCGGCGTTGCCCAAGGTGTAGGTGTACGTGATGGCGTCGCCTGCGGAGGCATAGCGGTCGCCGTCCAGGTCCGTCCACTCGGCCGCAACGGTGCCGTCAAGCCTGGCGTCCCGGACTTTCAGGTCGGTTTCGCCGCCGTTCACCGTGTAGGTCCGGGTAGTCTGGCCGGCGGCACTGACCTCCCAGGTGGAGTCCGGGACAAAGAATCCCTGGTCCGCTTCCGCGGCCGTCACGGTGTGCCGGGGCGTGGCACACGTGTACCCCTGTCCCGCGGGGAGGACGCTGTAACGGCAGTTGCCCGGCCCCTCGGGAAGGAACGGGCTGAAGTTCCCGGCGGTGGGGACCACCTTTTCCACCAGCGGACTGCTGTTGGTGACATCAAACTTGTACGGGAACGCTTCGCCTGCCGTGTACGGCTGGGTGGCGAGGTCGCGGCCGGCGTCGTTGCGGCTGCCTGCGATGCCGACGGACACCAGCCCGTCCCGCAGCGGCACCGCGTCCCCGCTGAAGGCAACGGTCTTGGTGAGCGTCGGCGTCGCGCTGGCCGTGATGCTGAAGGTTGCCTCGGGAACGAAGTAGCCGCGGTCGATGTCCTGCGCGGTGAGCGTGTGCTTGGCCGTTGTGCAGTTATAGGAGGCGCCGGCGGCCAGGTTGTTGTACCGGCAGTTGGGCGCCGACGGCGGCAGGAAGCCGGCATCGAAGTTCCCCGAGACCGGCACCGAGTTGGCCGTCACGTTCGCCGTGCTTTTGACGGTGAAGGTGTACCCCAGCACGTCGCCGGCTTTATAGGGGTTGGGCGGCCACGTCCCGGGCGGATGCAGCCCCCGTGATGGTGAGGCCCACCTGCGGCGCCACCGGCACGGTGGCGGTGAACGTGAACTGCGAGACCCGGCCGTCCGTCGTCGTTAGCGCTGCGTTGAGGTTCTGGGGCCCGCTGGCCGTGGCCGCCGCAGTCAGGGCGACGTTGACGGTAACCGAGGCGCCGGGGGCGACGTCGGGCACGGGCACCGTGGTGGCGGACCAGCCCGTGGGGGTGTAGACGGTGGCGGTGGCCCCTGACAGCGTGGCGGCTTCCTGGTTGGTGACCGTGACCGCCACCTGCTGGGTGGCACCGGGCGCCGTGGTGACGGCGGGGACGGACAGGGGTGCGCAGGCGTAGTTGAGCCAGGCGTCGTCGAAGCTGGAGAACTCCATGTTGTCCGTGTAGTTCCCCTCGTAGAGGACACCGAACCGGCCATCCTCCAGCCGGGTCACCGTGGAGTAGGCGGAGAACCCGGGACGGATGGTGCGCACCCCGGGCCAGGTGGCGCCGTCGTCGCACGAGACCCGGGCGGAGACGTTCTCGCGCGCGGTCTTGGAATTGGCGTTGGTGAAGACCAGTTTCCTGGCGTCCGCCGTGCCCGGGGCAGCGTTGGGGAACATACGGGCGATGGAGCCGTTGTTGGCCGGATCCGGCAGCTCCGTGTCCTGGGTGACGGGACCGTAGGTGGCCCCGCCGTCGCTGGAAACCGCAACCTTCCGGTAGCCCTGGTTGGCGTTGTCCCGGGAGTTCAGCAGGACCTTGCCGTCGGAAAGCTCAACGGTCTTGTTCTCATCCATCCGGTCACCCACGTTGGCGCCCTTGTGCCAGGTGGCACCGTGGTCGTCCGAATAGACGCTGTACGCCTGGATTTTGTTCGTTCCATCGGCCTGGCGGACGTCACCGGCATACTGCTGGATCAGCCGGCCCTTGTAGGGGCCGTACTTGAGCTGGATGCCTTCGCCGGAGGAGGCGAAGTTGGACCGTACATCGCCCGCAACCGGGTTGGTGGCGCTGGTGCCCGGCTTGGTGACGTTGGTGATGAGCCGCGGACGGCTCCACGTGAGGCCGCCGTCGGAGGATTCCATGACGGCGGAAGAGATGACGTTGCGGTCCGCGTCATCATTGCCGAACTGGCTGCCGCCGAACCCTTGGTCCTTTGAGTAGACGAAGAACGCAAAGACCTTGCCTGCCTCAGCGTCGTAGACGTAGGAGGGATCGCTGTAGCCGTATTTCGGCGCGGCGGCATCGGCCACGTGGCCTGCGGCAATCACCTGCACCGGTCCCCACGTGCGCCCGCCGTCCGTGCTGCGCCGCCGGACGATCGAGTTGGGGTTGGGTGCGTCCGCGGAGCTGCCCGGCCGACCGTCCCAGGCTGCCAGGACCACACCGTTGCCTAGGTAGGTCAGGGCCGGGATGCGGTAGAAGAAATTGTCCGCGGTGCGGTCGGCCCCCAGGTTGGTTTCCTGGAAGCTTCCGGGCGGGTTGGCGGGACTGTTGGCAGGAATGGGCGCCGCCTGCGCCGCAACACCTCCTGCGAGCAGTGCCAGGGCCAGGGCGGCTGCCCCGGCGGTTCTGCACAACGTCAGGGGTGTGCGGTGTCTTTGGGAATGTGGCAAAGGGACTGACCTTTCTGGATGCCGCGGCGATGCGGCTCTGGGCAGGGCGTCGCCGTTCGGGATCATCAAAATATTGTTCCTACTACGTACGACGTCCTACCAATGTAATGTGCCGGCTGTCACAAAGCCAGAGGTGGCTATGCTGTAGATGTGACATCCCATCTCCTGCCTGCCATCCCCTCCGCACAGCCCGCTGTCGAGCACGTCCTGGCAGCCCGCGGCCGCGGCGGCTACCGTCAGTACCGGATCCCCGCCCTCGCCGTGACCGCCAAGGGGACCCTGCTCGCGGCCTATGACGGCCGGCCCAACCTGGACGATCTCCCAAGTCCCATCGACCTTCTGATCCGGCGCAGTACGGACAGCGGGCGCACCTGGAGTGGCCAGCAGGTGGTGCGGACCGGTACCGGGCTGGAAGGATTCGGGGACCCCAGCCTGCTTATTGACGCCGGGACCGGGCGGATCTTCCTCTTCCACGCCGCCGGGACGCACGCCGGCTTCTTCGAGGCCACACCGGGGATGGACCACCACGACCACCAGGTCCAGCATTGCGATCTCAGCATGTCCGACGACGACGGCCTGACCTGGCAGCACCGGCGCATTACGGCGGACCTCAAGGCAAGCAGCACACGGGAGATCACGGGCATCTTCGCCGCGGCCGGCCAAGGGATCCAGATCCACTGCGGCCCGCACCAGGGGCGGCTGGTGCAGCAGTATGTGGTGTTGAGCGGGAGCAGGATCATGGCCGCCTCGGCCTACAGCGACGACCATGGCGACACCTGGCGACTCGGCCGGCTGATCGAAGGGACAGCCGACGGCGGAGCCCCCAACGAGAACAAAGTGGCCGCGCTCAGCGATGGCAGGCTGCTCCTGCACAGCCGGGCCACGCCGCGCCGCCTTGCCGCCGTCTCCGACGACGGCGGCTACAGCTGGAGCACGCCGGTTCCGGTCGCGGACCTTCCCGATCCCAGCGACAACGGTTCGCTGGCCCGCTTCGACGGATTGCCGTCCGTCACCGGCCTGGCCGCGCCGGCCACGGATTCCTGGCTTCTGGCCACCAACAACCAGGACCCCAACCTGCGCCGCAACACCGTCCTGAGCCTGTCGACAGACGACGGCGCCAGCTGGCCGGCCAAGCTGGTTCTGTGCCCGGGCAGCTCGGCGTACTCCACCGCCACCCGCCTGCCGGACGGCAACATTGGCGTGCTGTACGAACGCCAGGGCTACCGCGAGATCGTTTTTGTCTCGGTGCCGTCCGGCCAGCTCACCGGCCAGCTTTCGTCACCGGATGCAGCAGGGCCCGACGCCGGCCTGCCGCCATCGGAGCCGGGCCTTGTCTTCGACATGGAGTTGCGGTCCATCACCCCGGGACTTCCCGCCGTGTGGCAGAACGCCGGCGAGTTCCACGTGATGGCGCCAGGCAAAGACGGCTGGGGCGCCGAGTCGTGGAAGGAGATCGGCCAGGCCTACTCCCCCGACCAGGCCCAGGTCCTGGGCACCAGGGAGGCGCAGGACCTGAACTACGGCCCGGTCACTCCCGGGTATAAGGCCGGGGATATTCTGGCATTCACCGGAAGGGCCCGGAATGACGGCAGCCACACCGCCCGGGACGTGCGCCTGCACGGTCCGGGGGCAGGGGTGTTTCCGGCAACCGACCTCCCGCCGGGCCAAGAGGTTCTCTACTTCACGCCCACCTACACCGTGACGGCGGAGGACGTGGAACAGGACGCGTTTGAGGTTGCCTTTGCAGTGGAAGCAGCGGTGGGGGCCGGCAGGCGACAACTGTCCCGGACCTTCCGCTGCGACGTCGCGTCGGGAGCCATCACCGTGGCCGGGAGTACCGGGCGCTGAGCCGCTATTCCCCCACCAGGACCGACATGTGCCGGAGCCGCTCCACGCGTTCTTCCGGCGACAGCTGGTCCGGACCAAGCCCGACCTTGAACCCAAGGATGGGGAGCGGACCCGCTGCGGCAAGGCACCGGTCAATTTCGTGGCGGTTCAGCATGGAGCTGGGCGGGGCGCCCTGGATCTCCACTGCGGGGAGGTGCGCGTCGATCCACGCATAGCCGAAGCCGGTTTCCTCCGGCGAGCAGCCGGAAAAGACCAGGCCCTCGAGGACGCCTGCTTCACGGCCGAGCGACAGGTGTTCAACTGCCGTTTCAGGACTGCCTGATTCGATGACTGAGCGCGCCCAGTTAACGGTCACACCCACGCGCTCCAAACCTTGGTTCCGGAGCGAAACGGCGATGTCCACCTCTTCGGCAAAGGACAAGAACCCCTTCTCCGGACTTGCCCCGGGGCGTGGGGCGTCGCAGTGCTCGATCAGCACTCGCGCCGATCCCCAGTCCCACTCCAGGACTTCCTTGAGCGATTCCTCGAACCAGCGGGCGGAGGGGCCCCCGGTAGGCGCGGAATGGAGTTCAACAGCCTCCACCTCATGCCCGGCATCCTGCAGCCCGCGGGCATACTCCCGGACACCCGCCGCGAAGTCGAGGGCTTCCCGCCGGCCGGCCGTGTCAGCGGAGGCCAGGCCGAACGCCGCGTTGGCGGCCAGCCGCTGCATGGTCCCGGGGATGGCGGTGACCACGGCGGACCAGGCTTCCGGCGCCCCGGCGGGCCAGCCGGTCCCGCCATGCGGACCATAGGGAAGCTCAAGGCCGCGGATCGGGGAAATGGCAGCAAGGCCCCGGTAGAACTGCTCCTGCAGTTCGACGGGCTGGGCGGGGTAGGCGCCGACAATCAAGGACAAGGAAGCTCCATTCGCGAAGGGTATGGCGTCAGGCCAAGCGTAAATGCAAGAAACATTAGTCCACTTGACGCTGGCTGTGATGGGACTTACAGTTTTCCATACGAGCTAGGACATCCTACATCCGATAAACATCTCCTGAACGGTGAGGCCAATGAACAACATCAAGAACCTGCCGCTGGTCAATGACGCCAGCCGCCGGAACTTCCTCAAACTCGGCGGGGCCATGGGCCTCGCCGCAGCCTTTGCCAGCTCCCTGGCCGCCTGCGGTGGACCCGCCGCCACCACCAGCAGTTCCACCACCAACACCTCGCCGATCAACAAGGACCTCACCATCGAGGCCGGCATCTCCTACGCCCTCTCCACCGGCTTCGATCCCATTTCCTCCTCCGGCGCCACCCCCATGGCCGCCAACCTTCACGTCTTCGAGGGCCTGGTTGAGCTCCACCCGGCAACCCGGGAGCCCTACAACGCCCTGGCAGCAACTGATCCCAAGATGGTCAACCCCACCACCTACCAGGTAGCCATCCGCGACGGCGCAACGTTCCACGACGGCACCCCGGTCACGGCCGAGGACGTGGTGTTCTCCTTCACCCGGGTCATGGATCCGGCCAACAAGTCCCTGTTCTCGCAGTTCATCCCATTCATCCAGGGCGTCAAGGCCCTCGACGCCAAGACCGTGGAATTCACCCTGAAGTACGCCTTCCCCGGCTTCGGACCGCGCATCTCGGTGGTAAAGGTGGTGCCCAAGGCGCTCACCAACTTCCCGGCCGGCTCGGACCAGCTGAAATCCTTCGATGCCAAGCCCGTTGGAACCGGCCCGTACAAGCTGGTCTCCGCCGTCAAGGACGACAAGATCATCTTCGAGGCGAACCAGGCGTACAACGGCCCCATGCCGGCACTGGCCAAGGGCATGACCTGGCTGCTGCTCTCCGACGCCGCCGCCCGCGTGACCGCCATGCAGTCCGGCCGGGTCCAGGCCATCGAGGACGTCCCCTACCTGGACATGGAGGGCCTCAAGTCCGCAGCCACCGTTGAGTCCGTGCAGTCGTTCGGCCTGCTGTTCCTGATGTTCAACTGCTCCGCCGCGCCGTTCGACAACAAGCTGGTCCGCCAGGCCCTGCACTACGGCCTGGACAAGGATTCCATCATCAAGAAGGCCCTGTTCGGCAACGCCAAGCCGGCCAGCTCCTACTTCCAGGAGGGCCACCCGGACTACGTCAAGGCCAAGAACGTCTACAGCTACGATCCCAACAAGGCGGCAGACCTCCTCAAGCAGGCCGGCGTCTCCAGCCTGGAGTTCGAGCTCCTCACCACGGATACCGCGTGGGTCAAGGACGTGGCACCCCTGATGCTGGAATCCTGGAACAAGATCCCCGGCGTCAAGGTGACCCTCAAGACCCTGCAGTCCGGCGCCTTGTACACGGACCGCGTCGGCAAGGGCGACTACAAGGTGGTTGCGGCGCCAGGCGATCCGTCCGTCTTCGGCAACGACGCAGACCTCCTGCTGAGCTGGTTCTACGCCGGTGACACCTGGATGAAGAACCGCGCCTACTGGGGCTCGACGCCGGAGCGTGCCCAGCTCGTGGACCTCATGACCAAGGCCGGCCAGTCGTCCAAGGATGACGCCAAGAAGCTCACCGGGCAGATCGTGGACCTGGTCTCCGAAGAGGTTCCCCTCTACCCGCTGTTCCACCGCCAGCTTCCCAGCGCCTGGGATGCCAAGAAGCTCAGCGGCTTCAAGCCCCTCCCCACCACCGGAGTTTCCTTCGTTGGTGTGGGCCGCACCGCCTAGCCACACCAACCGGAGACTACATTGACCACGATATTGCGCCTCCTGGGCCGGAGGCTGGCAGCCCTGCCGCTGATGGTCCTGGGCATCACCTTGCTCGTGTTCCTCGTCCTGCAGGCCGCCCCCGGCGACCAGGCGAGCAGCGCCCTGGGCGAAGGGGCCAGCGAGGAAGCGAAAGAGCAGTACCGGCAGGCCAACGGCCTGAACGATCCGCTGCTGCTGCAGTACTTCCGCTTCCTTGGAAAACTCCTCCAGCTCGACCTGGGAGTTACCACTCCGCCGGCGAAATCCGTGGCAAGCATGATCGGCTCAGCCTTTCCCCTGACGCTGCAGCTGACGTTCCTTGGCGTCATCATCGCGGTTGTGGTCTCGCTGGTCTTCGGCATCATCGGCGCCCTGTACAGGGATAAATGGCAGGACCAGCTGGTGCGGGTCTTCTCCATCGCCGCGGTGGCAACGCCGTCGTTCTGGCTGGGCATCCTGCTGATCCAGTGGTTCGCCCTGGGCCCGGCACCGCTGTTCCCCTCCGGCGGCATTGCCACGCCGGAATCCGGGTTCGGCGGCTGGCTCAACTCGATGGCGCTGCCCGCCCTGGCACTGGGCATCCCGGTCTCCGCTTCCCTCATCAGGGTGGTCCGCACCTCCATGGTGGAGGAGCTGGACCGGGACTATGTCCGCACCGCCATCGGCAACGGCGTCCCGTACCGGGAAGTGGTCTCCAGGAACGTGCTCCGCAACGCCTTGGTCACTCCGGTCACCGTGCTGGGACTGCGGATCGGCTACCTGCTGGGCGGCGCCGTCGTCATTGAAATGATCTTTGCGCTGCCCGGCATGGGCCAACTGATCCTCAACGGCATCACCAACCTGGACGTGAACCTGGTGCAGGGCGTGGTCCTGACCATTTCCGTGACTTTCGTCCTGGTGAACATTGCCGTGGACCTCCTCTACCTGCTCATCAACCCCCGAATCAGGACCGTGTGACCCATGCGCAGCAAACTCGCTGAACGTCTGAGCGCCCCCGGACTTCGCTTCAAGGCCCTGCCCTGGGGCTCCCGCCTGGCCCTCTCCTTCCTGGTGGTGATCGCCCTCGCGGCCGTCTTCGCCCCGGTCCTGGCACCGCACGACCCGCTGGAGACCTTCCTGCCGGCCACGCCTCCCGGCGCCGAGCACTTCTTCGGCACCGACCGGCTGGGCCGCGACATCTTCTCCCGCCTGCTCTACGGTTCCCAGTCCTCGCTGATGATCGGCCTGGGCGCCGTGGCACTGGCTGTCCTCGCCGGCGCGTTCCTCGGCTCGCTCGCCGCGACATCCAGCAAGGCCGTGAACGAACTGCTCATGCGCCTCATGGACATCCTGATGGCGTTCCCGGGCATCGCCCTGGCGGCGGTCCTGCTGGCGGCATTCGGCAACTCGGTGCCCACCATCATCGTGGCCATCGCCATCATCTACACCCCGCAGCTGGCCCGGGTGGTCCGCGCCAACGTGCTCGCCCAGTACGGCGAGGACTACGTCCGGGCGGAACGGGTCATCGGCGCCGGCCGCTTCTACATCCTGGCCAAGCACATCGTGCGCAACACCGCGGCCCCCGTCCTGGTGTTCGCCACGGTGATGGTGGCCGACGCGATCATCCTCGAAGCCTCGCTGTCCTTCCTGGGCGCCGGCGTGCAGGATCCGGCCCCGTCGTGGGGCAATGTGATCTCGTACGGCCGCAACCTGGTCCTCTCCGGCGGGTGGTGGGCCACCACTTTCGCCGGCCTCACCATCCTGCTGACCGTGCTGGCGCTGAACATCCTGGCCGAAGGACTCACCGATGCCATGGTGAACCCGCGGCTCCGCAAGGCACCTGCGGTGAAGGACGACGACGGCGCCGCGGCATCGGTGGCCGGCGCGGCTGTCGCCGCGGTGGACACCGAGGTGGCCACCTCGGTTGCGCAGCCCTCAGTCGTGGAGGAACACGAGCTCGACGGCGTCCGCGAAGCAACAGCCGCGACTGCCGGCGAGCGCGAGCTGGCCCATACCGCCCTGCTGACCGACCGCCGCGTGGCGGCCGCCAACCCGCACGCCCTGCTGGACCGCGAGCTGGAACTCCTCGCCGCCGTCGAGGCCACCCGCACCGACCGGCTGCCCCAGGTCCCGGCCGACGCCCGCACCGTCCTGGAAGTCAGGAACCTGTCCATCCGGTTCCCCGGCCGCTTCGGTGACACAGCCCTCGTGGACAACGTCTCCTTCACCGTCCGCGAAGGCGAAACCATGGGCCTGGTGGGTGAATCCGGCTGCGGCAAGTCCATCACGTCGCTGGCCATCATGGGCCTGCTGCCCAAGACCGCGAAAATCACCGGTTCCATCACCTTCGATGGCAAGGAACTGCTGGATCCAAAAACCGGGCACAGCAACGTCAAGGCCTACCAGGGGCTTCGCGGCGAACAGATCGCCATGGTCTACCAGGACGCGCTCAGCTCACTGAACCCGTCCATGAAGATCAAGGACCAGATGACGCAGCTGACCCGCCGCGGCGGCCGGAAGACACCGGCCGAACTGCTGGAGATGGTCAAACTGGACCCCGTCCGCACCCTGGCCAGCTACCCCCACGAGCTCTCGGGCGGCCAGCGCCAGCGCGTCCTGATCGCCATGGCGCTCTCCCGCTCGCCCAAGATCGTGGTGGCAGACGAACCAACCACCGCGCTGGACGTTACGGTCCAGAAGCAGGTGGTGGACCTGCTCAACGAACTGCGGGAGCAGCTGGGCTTCGCCATGGTGTTCGTCAGCCACGACCTGGCGCTGGTGGCCTCGCTGGCCCACCGGATCACGGTGATGTACGCCGGCCAGGTGGTTGAATCCGCCCGCGCCTCCGAACTGCTGCGGAACCCGAAACACGAGTACACCCGCGGTCTGCTGGGTGCCGTGCTCTCCATCGAAGCGGACGCTGCCCGCCTCCACCAGATCCCCGGCACCGTGCCTTCGCCCCAGGATTTCGCCAGCGGCGACCGCTTCGCACCCCGGTCGCTGCGCAGCGATGCCGACCCCAACCAGGCACTGGTCCTCACCGCCGTGGGCGGGGACTCGGACCATTTCTGGGCCAGCCACCTTAAGGAGGACGCCAAGTGAGCGTATCCACCGGCAAACCGGTCATCGAACTCAAGGACGTAAAGGTCCATCACCGCGCACGCAGCGGCGGGCTCTTCCGGCCCAACATCGTCAAGGCCGTCAACGGGGTTGACTTCACCATCAGCCGCGGCGAAACGGTGGGCATCGTGGGCGAATCCGGGTGCGGCAAATCCACCCTGGCCTCGGTCCTGGTGGGGCTGCAGGCGCCCACATCCGGCGAGGTGCTGTTCCACGGCAAACCGGCCATCAAACGCAACGCCGCCATGCGAAAGGAGTTTGGCCGCGCCGTCTCCGTCGTCTTCCAGGACCCCGCCACGGCACTGAACCCGCGCATGGCCATCCAGGACATCCTCACCGACCCGCTCCAGGTCCACGGCATCGGCAACGCCGCGTCCCGGGCCGCCAAAGTCAAGGAACTCCTGGCGCTGGTAGGCCTGCCAGCCTCCGCGGCGGAAGTAACGCCGTCGCAGGTTTCCGGCGGGCAACGCCAGCGTGTTGCCATCGCCAGGGCCTTGGCGCTGGACCCGGACATCATCGTCGCCGACGAACCCACCTCGGCGCTGGATGTGTCCGTCCGCGCCCAGGTGCTGAACCTGCTCTCGGACCTTAAGACCCAACTCAATCTGGGCATGGTGTTCATCTCCCACGACATCCAGACCGTCCGCTACGTTTCCGACCGTATCTGCGTCATGTACTTCGGCGAAATCGTGGAGGAAGGACCGGCTGCCCAGGTGTTCGACACCCCCCGGAACGACTACACCCGCAAACTCCTCGGTGCCGCACCCAGTTTGCTGCACACCTGAAATTTTCAACCCCACCTCTTACAACCACGCATTGGAGTTTTCCGTGTCTTCCCAGTTCTCGGGCGTCATTCCCCCTGTCGTCACCCCCCGCCACGCAGACGGCAGCATCGACACCGCCTCGCTGCAGAACCTCACCAAACACCTGCTCGACGGCGGCGTATCCGGGCTCTTCGTCCTGGGCTCCTCAGCGGAGGTGCCTTACATGACCAACGCCGAACGCGCACAGGTGGTCAGCACCATCGCCGAGGCGAATTCTGCTGCTGGCGCAGCCCGCGTGCCCCTGATCGTCGGCGCCAACGAACAGACCACCAACCGCGTCATCGAGGAAGCCAAGCGGGTGGTGGACCTTGGCGCGGATGCCATCGTGGTCACCTCCATGTACTACGCGATCGGCAACGCCGAAGAAACCGAAACGCATTTCCGGAGCATCCATGCAGCCGTTGACGCCCCGGTCTTCGCCTACGACGTCCCCGTCCGCACCCATTTCAAGCTCCCCACCGACCTGCTGGTCCGGCTGGGCCGCGATGGCGTCATCGCCGGCGTCAAGGACTCCTCCGGGGACGATGTCGCCTTCCGCCAGCTCCTGCTCGCCGCCCGTGGCATCGAGAACTTCGACATCTTCACCGGACACGAAGTGGTGGTGGACGGTGCCCTGCTCGGCGGCGCACAAGGCGTGGTTCCGGGCCTGGGCAACGTGGATCCCCGCGGCTACCGCAACCTGGTGGACGCTGCAGCTTCCGGCGACTGGGCGAAAGCCGCCGCCGAACAAGACCGCCTGGCCGACCTCTTCGAGATCGTCTACACCCCCAACGGACGAGTCTCCGGAGGGGCGGCCGGGTTGGGTGCCTTCAAGACGGCGCTGCAGATCATGGGCGTCATCGAATCCAACACCATGAGCGCACCCATGCAGGCGTTGAACGAAGAAGAGACCACCGCGATCAAGGTCATCCTCGAACGCAACGGCCTGGTGTAGAACCCTGGTGATGTACGCCGTTGGGGTTGATCTTGGCGGTACCAAGACTGCAGCGGGAGTGGTCTCTGCCGCCGGGGAGGTCCTGTTTTCGGAGACCATCCCCACGCTGAACCGTGACGGCGGGGCCGCCATCCTCGATGCCACTGCTGCGCTGGTGACCGCGTTGGTTGGCCGGGCCCACAAGGAGGGCCTGGCCGTGGCAGGGGTTGGCATCGGTTCCGCCGGGGTGATCGATTCCGCCCGCGGCGTGGTGGTCTCGGCCACGGATGCCATCCGGGGCTGGGCCGGGACGGCACTGACCGCAGGCCTGGCCGCCCGGCTGGACCTGCCGGCGTCGTCCGTCCGAGCGGTGAACGATGTCCACGCCCACGCCCTGGGTGAGGCCTGGACCGGAGCGGCCGCTGGGACTGGAAGTTCGTTGCTGGTGGCGTTCGGCACGGGCGTGGGCGGCAGTTTCGTGGTGGACGGCCGGCCGGTCCTTGGACACCGGCATGCCGGTGGCCATGTGGGCCATTTCGCCTCACCGCATGCGTACCACGGCGGCGTTGCGCTGGCGTGTGTCTGCGGCGGGTCAGGGCACGTCGAAGCGATCGCCTCCGGCCCGGCCCTCCTGGAGGCCTACCTTCGGCTGGGTGGCACCGCCCCTGCCCGCGACGCCCGCGGTGTGTTCGCCTTGGCCCGCGCGGGTGACACCACCGCCGCCAAGGCCCTCCACGCCTCCGCTGCGGCTGCCGGCCAGGCGGTGGGCGGCCTGGCCAACATCCTCGATCCCGAAATCGTGGTGGTCTCCGGCGGCCTGGCCGATGCCGGGGAGCCGTGGTGGGAGCCCATGCGGCTGGCGCTCCGTGCCGAACTGCTGCCGGCGCTGGGAGACCTGCCGGTGGTACCCGCGGCCCTGGGCAATGCCGCTGCCCTGGTGGGCGCGGCCCGCCTGGTCCTCCTGCCCCTCCACACCAGCCAAGGAAGCACTCCATGATCCTGTCCCCCGAAGCCCTGCAATCCCTGCGGGGCCGGCTCATCGTGTCCTGCCAGGCCTACCCCGGCGAACCCATGCGGGATCCCCGCACCACCGCCCAGGTGGCTGCCTCCGCCGTGATCGGCGGCGCCGCCGCGGTCCGCGTGCAGGGCCTGGCCGATATCCAGCACACGCGTGCCGCCGTCGAGGTTCCGGTCATTGGGCTCTGGAAGGACGGGCATGACGGGGTCTTCATCACGCCCACGCTCAGGCACGCTTTGGCCGTGGCCAACGCCGGCGCCCACGTGGTGGCGGTGGACGGGACCCGCCGTAACCGGCCGGACGGCCTGACCCTGGCGCAGACTGTCGCCGGGATCCACCAGGAATCCCACGCGCTGGTCATGGCGGACTGTGGCTCGCTCCCGGATGCGGCCGCCGCCGTCGAGGCCGGCGCGGACCTCATCGGCACCACTTTGGCCGGTTACACCGGCGAGCGCCCCAAGACCGACGGCCCGGACCTGGAGTTGCTGGCGGACATCGCAGCGGCCGGTTTCGGTGTCCCGCTGATTGCCGAGGGCCGTGTCCATTCGCCGGCACAAGCCCGGCAGGCCCTCGACGCCGGCGCCTTCGCGGTGGTGGTGGGCACGGCCATAACGCACCCCGCCACCCTCACCGGCTGGTTCGCCGACGCCTTGGCCTAACCGCGGCTAACCGGTCTTCTGCAAGGTTGCGTTGCGGGTCAGCAGTTCGGGAGCTTGGGGCTGCCGCGGTTCAGTGAGGGGCATGACCAGCAGGTTCCGGTGCAGGGTGACCCAGCCGTCCCGTTCCATCGGGCCGTGGTCGAACTGGTCGGGGACGAAGAGAATGTCCCTGCCGTCGGGGTCCTGCACTTTCGCCAGGATGTCCCGGCCGTCGGGGATGTAGTCGCAGGCTTCCCAGTAGGACACCTGGTCCAGGTCGTACTTCCCCACCAGGCATGCGACGCCGGACGTCCTGGCCGGCGCGGCGTAGTAGGTCATGGACTCATAGGAGGCGAGCTTCCGGGATTCACGGATGACCGCTTCGCCGTCCTCGTCCTGGATGGCCGGGATGGCGTCGCTCTTGGTCAGCTGGCGTTCCAGCACTGCCATGGTCCCGGGCGTCGCCATCAGGAAGTGCGTGTAAATGAGCCATAGACCCGCGCAGGTGCCTACGCCCACCACGGCGGAGAGGGTGATGATGAGTTTCCAGAACAACGTCAACGGTTGCGCCTGCCGTGTGGCGTTCATGGACGCCGCCGGCCGAGGTCTGCATGCGCCGGACGCGCGGCTGTGACGGCCCAGGTGATGTTCAAGCGCTGCCCCCCTCAGGCTGTTGATCTCCCTGCACGCTACACCGAGCAGGTGGGCGCCCTTTTGCTTTGCCTTCGTGTCGCGGCAGTGGGCTGGGGATGGAGCAGCAGCGGGCTGGGGGCGGAGCAGCATCCTGCCGTGGCGGCCGGGCGGCCGGGACACGCCTGGAGGGTCCTAGACGCCAACAGCCTCGCCGGGAAAGCGCACGGGAACCTGGCCGCTTCCGGGAGCCAGCAGTGCCGCAGCGGCTTCGTCTGCCACCACCGTCACATGCTGGTGCAGTTGCAGCACGGATGCGGGACATTCCACCGAGACCTCGCCGTGCAGGGCGCGGGCGAGGATGGCGGCTTTATCCGTTCCGGCCACCGCCAGGAGCAGGTGCCGGGCCTCGAGGATGGTCCCGAGTCCCTGCGTGATGCACCGGCGCGGCACGTCTGATTCGGACGTGAAGTACCGGGCGTTGGCGGCACGCGTGCGTTCGGCCAGGACTTCCACCCGGGTGCGGGAGGAGAAAGCGGATCCGGGTTCATTGAAGGCAAGATGACCGTTGTGTCCGATGCCCAGGAGCTGCACGTCCACCCCGCCGGCAGCACGGATGGCAGCGTCGTAGTCGTCGGCTGCCTGCCGGGGGTCTGCCGCGTTGCCGGCGGGTACCCGAACGAGCGCCGGGTCCATTCCCAGCCGTTCGGTCACCTCCCGCCGCACCACCTCGCCATAGCTCTGCGAGTGTCCGGCAGGCAGCCCGACGTACTCGTCCAGGGCGAACGCACGGACCCCGGACATGTCCAGCCGGTGCCCGGCGAGGGCTGCGTACACGGGAAGCGGGGAGCCGCCCGTCGCCACGCCCAGGACGGCGTCAGGCTTGGAGCGGACGACGGCGGCAATAATCCCCGCGGCGACCACACCGGTGGCGGCGGCATCGGGAACGACAAAGATTTCCAAGGCTGGGCTTTCTCGTAAGGAAGGAGTGAAGCAGGGCACGCGGCAGCCGGGCCTGGCGGCGGAGGGCCGCCCGCCGCGGAAGCGTGGTGGATCCGGATTTGCGCCCCTAGGCGGACGCGACGTCCTTGAGCTTTTGGCGGATGCCGTCAAAGTGGCGCTGCAGGCGTTCGGCAGCGAGCGCCTTGTCCCTGTTGGCCACGGCCTCGTAGATGTCCCAGTGGATCCGCGCCTGTTCCTCCAGGTTGACCGGCCCCGATCCCAGGGCCTCGTGGATCTGCCGGTAGACCTGCCAGAACACATCCATGAGGTTGATCAGGAGCTCGTTGTTCAGGGGGGCATAGAGCTTGCGGTGGAATTCCGCGTCGTGCTCGGCAAGGGGCTCACCTTGGGCTGCGGCGGCCTGCATGGCCTCCATCGAGGACTTCAGGTCCGCGAGGTGTTCCTCCGTCAGCAGGTCGATGGCCGAACCGATCAATCCTGACTCGAGGGCCTGGCGCACGTCGATGAGCTCCATGGCTTCTTCGCCCTTGTGCCGGAGGGACAGCCGGCCGCGGAAGGTCAGTCCGGAGACCAGGGCGCTGAAGTTGTTGGGTGCAACGAACATGCCAAAGCCATGGCGGATCTCGATGACGCCGAGGGCCTGGAGGACCTTGAGGGATTCCCGGACGGTGTTGCGCCCGACGCCGAGCTCTGCGGACAGCTCGCTCTCGGTGGGCAGCGCATCGCCAACATCCAGGCCGCGCTCCAGGATGAGTTCCATGATTCTGGTCTGGAGCGCATGGGACCGGATTTGTGCACTGAACCTTGCGGGCGGTACCGCTGCGGATGCTACTGTCACGTCATCTCCTTCGACCGCACCGGGCGGCGGCCTCTCGTCTTTCATCAGTGTACAGGAGATGGGACGTCCTTCATCTTATTTCGATCGTGGCCTTGGGCGGCCCCACCACGGGCCACTTTCGCTTCAGGGTGCCACGCACAGAATTGAGCCGATCTTGAGGCAAATCTTGCGCCCCCTAGACATTTCAGGTCCACGCTGGAGGTATCAGACAAAACCAGCTTGGGGAGCAGGAAGTCATGGGAACCAAGACAGCATTGGACAACGAAGTCACAACGGTCGGAGGCGTGCTGACCGACCTCCAGCCGCTGGATTTCCACACGCTGGGCCTGGCCGGGTGCATCGACCGGCTCACGGCACCGCTTCGCCAGCACGGAATCACGGTCCACTGGGATACTCCGCACTGGGGCATCGAGATCCCGGCGGACTGCGCCTCCCTGCTGTACCAATCCGCACGGGAAGCCCTCAGCAACGCTTTCAAGTTCTCCGGCGCATCCACCGTGACCGTCCAACTGCTGGCCGTTGACCACGGAATCCGCCTGGTGGTGGCCGACGACGGCACGGGCTTTGACCGCGACGCCGCCACCTGCGGGCGGCACCACGGGTACGGGCTGCGGCTGATGGCGGTCGCCGTCCAGGAAGCAGGCGGGACACTGGAAATCACGTCGACACCGGGCGGCGGCACCAGCGTGACGGTAACCCTGCCGCTGGACTAATAGGTTCGGATGGCCGCCGTCGCTGGGACGGCGGCCATCCGTATTCCCACTTGCGGCAGGACGTCAGCGTGAGAGCTTGGCATTGTCCGGCTCAAGGTCGCCGATATGTCCCGGCGCATTGGCCGCCAGCACCCTGGCCACGAAGGCCGCATACTCATCCATGTAGTGGCGCAGGAATTTGGCGGTGGCTTCATCCTTGACCTCGCCGTCGTCGCCAAATGCAGCCGGCTTGTAGGTGACGTACGCTTCCGGCGCATTCAGTTGCGGAGCGTCCAGGAAGCTGAGGACGGCGCGCATGGAGGACTGCATCACCGCGGTTCCGATGCTGCCGGGCGACGCTCCGATGATGCCGGTGGGCTTGCGGGCAAAGGAGTTGGTCCCCCACGGACGCGAACCCCAGTCGATGGCATTCTTCAGGGCGCCGGGGATGGAGCGGTTGTATTCGGGGGAAACGAACAGGATTCCGTCCGCAGCCTCGATGGCTTCCTTGAGCGCCCGGCCCTCCGGCGGGAAATCGGCGTCATAGTCGTAGCTGTACAGCGGGAGGTCCCTGATGGGTATCTCCGAGAATGCCAGTTCTTCGGGCGCAAGGTTGATCAGCGCTTTGGCCAGCACCCGGTTGATGGAAGCCTGCGCCAGGCTTCCGACGAAATATCCAATCTTGTACGTTGCCATGAGTGGTCCTTTCCAACAGCCGGCCTGGGCCGGCTGGGCTGAGTATGGCTGGAATGGTGCCGCCCGTCGGGGACAGGGACGGCAAAGTGGTGCTCACTGCCCCACCAGTCCAGCACAGAAGGCCCGCTCCGGCCAGAGCAGCAGAGGCCCCCGGGAACGCCGTGAAGTATAGGGATCCAGCCGCG
The DNA here is from genome assembly GCF_030209315.1 of Pseudarthrobacter sp. efr-133-R2A-89. Classification (NCBI taxonomy): domain Bacteria; kingdom Bacillati; phylum Actinomycetota; class Actinomycetes; order Micrococcales; family Micrococcaceae; genus Pseudarthrobacter; species Pseudarthrobacter sp. efr-133-R2A-89. The sequence goes on from NZ_JARVSE010000006.1 coordinate 37,084, forward strand.
AACATGGTCCGGCAGGCAGAAACCCCTTGCGCCCGGCAGCACCGTCTACTACGTTGTAATCGTAATCGAGAAAGCGCTTTCCCGCATTCTGGCGGGACCCTTACGCGCGGCAATCACCAGTGGAATCGGATGACATGACGGACAGCACCCTCATCAGGTGGATCGATGGACAGGCCCCGGCGGAAATCAGCAGCGGAACAACGTGGGGCATGCCGTTCGCCCGCGGCTCAGTGCCCGGCGCTGATGCCCTTTCGGTGGCGGACGCCGCCGGCACTCCCCTCCCCAGCCAGGCGTGGCCGTTGGCCACGTGGCCGGACGGCTCGCTGAAATGGGCGGGAATCGCCCTCCCGGCAACGGACACCCCGTCGGGAACCTACCGGGTGCAGGCCGACGCCGGTACACCCGCCGCAGCCGGCCGGCCGGCGCCGGATGGTACGGCCGTCACGGTCACCGAGGAGGCCGGCGCCCTGACAGTTGATACCGGCGTCCTGCGGATGGTGATCAACCGCAGCGGATCCACCTTGTTCAGCAGCCTGTCCCGCGACGGCAGGCCCGTTGCCCGCGACGCCCGGCTGGTCAGCCTGCTGCAGGACGGCGTTCCCGAAGGTGCCGGAACGGCGGGCCGCGAGGCCTTCACCGGCGAGGTGACCGCCGTCGTCCTGGAACAAGCCGGGCCCGTGCGCGCGGTGGTGCGGCTGGAAGGGCGCCACCACCCCGACCGGCCGGACAACGCCCACCGCGACTGGCTGCCGTTTGTGGTGCGTTTCTACTTCCACGCCAACGCCCGCAGCGTGCGCATGGTGCACTCCTTCATCTGGGACGGGGACCCGGAGCAGGACTTCCTGGCCGGCCTTGGCATCCGGTTCAGCGTACCGCTGGAGGCTGAACTGCATGACCGGCACGTCCGGATCGCCGGGGCCGACGGCGGGTTCCTCACCGAGGCCGTGCGCGGCCTGACCGGGCTGCGCCGGGACCCCGGCGCGGAGGTACGGGAAGCGCAGATCGCCGGCCGCGCCACTCCCCCCATGGAGGCATGGAACCCCGAGGTCTCGGGCCGGCTGCACCTCATCCCCAGCTGGGGCGACTACACGCTGACCCAGCTCAACGCGGACGGATTCGAACTGCGCAAGCGGACCACCGGCGGCCATGGCTGGGTGGGAATCTCAGGCGGCACCCGCTCGGCAGGCTTCTGCTCGCTGAGCGACACCCGGGGGGGCCTGGGAGTGGGAATCAAGGATTTCTGGCAGTCCCACCCGGGCCAGCTGGACATTCGCGGCGCGGCTACCGGTGAGGCGACCCTGACGGCATGGCTGTTCTCCCCGGAAGCCCAGCCCATGGACCTGCGGTTCTACCACGACGGCCTGGGCCAGGACACGTTCGAGGAGCAGCTCGAGGGGCTCGAGATCACCTACGAGGACTACGAACCCGGGTTCGGCAATCCCACCGGCATTGCCCGCACCCACGAGTTGACCCTGTTCGCCTATGACGCCACCCCGTCCACCGTGGGCCTCGCCGCCGACGCCGCCGCCGCGTCCACCCCGGCGCTGCTGCAGGCCACGCCGGAACACCTGCACTCCGTGGGCGTCTTCGGTGACTGGGACCCGGTGGACCGCAGCACTCCCGCACGTGCCCGGCTGGAGGACCAGCTGGACTTCCTCTTTGACTTCTACGCCGGCCAGGTGGAGCAGCGCCGCTGGTACGGCTTCTGGAACTTCGGCGACGTGATGCACACGTATGACTTCGACCGGCACGTGTGGCGCTACGACGTGGGCGGATACGCCTGGGACAACTCCGAGCTCTCCCCCGACCTGTGGTTGTGGTACTCCTACCTCCGCTCGGGCCGGGCAGACATCTTCCGCTTCGCCGAGGCAATGACCCGGCATACCGGCGAGGTGGACGTGTACCACTTGGGGCCATGGAAGGGCCTGGGTTCCCGGCACAACGTCCAGCACTGGGGCTGCAGCGCCAAGCAGCTGCGGATCAGCACCCCCGCCTACCGCCGCTTCTACTACTACCTCACGGCCGACGAGCGCACCGGAGACCTGCTGAGCGAACTGGTGGACAGCGACCGGAACTTCCTGGGCCTGGATCCGGTCCGCAAGGTGCGCCCGGATGCTGCCACCTACCGGCCCAACCGGGGCGCCCTGGGCGTCGGGCTGGGGACAGACTGGGGATCCCTGGCCGCTACCTGGCTCACCGACTGGGAACGCACCGGTAACCCATGGTCCCGGGACCGGCTGCTGGGCACCATGGCGGACATCGGTGCGCTGAAGTACGGCTTCCTCACCGGCGAAGCCCTGTACGACCTGGACAAAGGCCGGTTCGACACTGGCCGGGAACAGATCCAGGTCTCACACCTCAGCGCCGTCTTCGGGCTGGTGGAGATCTGCAGCGAGCTGGTGGACTTGGTTCCGGATGCGGACTTCGAGCGGGCGTGGCTGCAGTACTGCCGCCTGTTCCTGGCCAGCAAGGAGGAGCAGGTGGAAGCGGTCGGACAGCCCCTCGAGGGTGTCTACCTGACGCAGGCGCACAGCCGGCTGACGGCGTACGCCGCGGCACGGTTGCAGGATCGTGGGCTCGCAGCCCAGGCTTGGGACAGCTTCACCGAGGGCGGCGAGCACCTGAACCACGGATCCGCCTTCACGCTGCGCCGGATCGAACCACCCCACGTGCTGCTGCCCGTGGACGAGGCGCCCACAGTCTCCACCAATGACACGGCGCAGTTCGGGCTGGCGGTGATCCAGAACCTGGCACTTGTGGGCAGGTACCTGGACTGACAAGTCCCCCGCGGCGGAATAACGGGCGACGACGGCACCCGGCCAGGTGCCGTCGTCGCCCGTTTCCGTTCGCAGGAGCGTCAGGCGCGTCCGCCGACGACGACCCCGTCCTGGACTACGTATTCCAGGTGGTCGGCGATATCGGCCAGCACGGAAATATCCTCCACCGGATCCGCCGAGAGCACCAGCACATCAGCGTCCGCTCCGGGGGCGATGACTCCCAGTTCACCCGGCCGGCCCAGCAGTTCGGCGGCGGTGGTGGTCGCGGACCGGATGGCGTCGATGGCCGGCTGGACCTTGCCCAGCAGCCGGAACTGCTCGTTCTGGTGCCGGTGCATCCCGCCCAGCAGGTCCGAGCCGTACACCATCTTCACTCCGGCCTCGTGCGCCCGGGCGATGGCTTCCAGGCCACTGCTGAGGACTGAATCCACTTTGGCCCACATCTCCTCGGTCAAGCCAAATTCCTTGCCTTCTTCCTTCAGCGCCCAGTAAGTCACCAGGGTGGGCACCAGGAAGGCATCCTTCTCCAGGAAGAGCCGCAGGCTCTCGTCGTCAAGGAGGTTGCCGTGTTCAATGGACCTGACCCCCGATTCGAGGGCGCGGTTGATGGCCCGGGCTGTGTAGGCGTGGGCTGCCACGTAGCGGTTGGCCGCTTCCGCTTCTTCGACGGCGGCCCGCATCTCCTCGAGGGAGTACTGGGTGGAGTCGATGCGGTCCGTCGGGGAGGACACCCCTCCGGACGCCATGATCTTGATGTGGTGGGCGCCCTTGCGGAGCTCGTCGCGGGCGGCGGCGCGCACGGCGTCCACGCCGTCCGCCACCCGCCCGATGCCACAACATCCCCGGCCGTTGGGTTCGTGGTCCTCGCCGGGAAGGCGCATGTCGCCGTGGCCACCGGTCTGGCTGAGGGCGCGCCCGCAAAAGTGCAGCTTCGGCCCCTCCAGCAGCCCCTCGGCCTGGGCTTTCGCCAGGCCAAAGTCGGCGCCTGAGAGGTCGCGCACGGTGGTGAAGCCCCGGCCCAGCATGCCCTGCATGATCCTGGCGGTCTGGGCGTACACGTAGGAGGCGGGCGTCCAGGTCAACGACCGGAAGTCCGCGCTGGAAGCTACCACGTGGACGTGGGCATCGATGAGGCCGGGGATGACGTATTTGCCCGTGCCATCAATAACGCGCGCATTGTCCGGCGCTTCCGCGCCAGGCCCAACGCTGCGGATCTTTCCGTCAGACGTGACGACGTCGGCCAGGGAGAAGGTGCCCGCGTGGATATCCAGGACGTGGGCGTTCCTGATGACGAGCGGTTCGGTGGAGTGGGTCACGGGAGGACTGCGTCCTTTCCTGTCGGGATGGTTTGGTCTGAATCGATGAAGGCTGTGGCGAGCCGTTCGGAAGCAACGGACACTGCCGCCGACGCCGCGTCCAGGCTGTGGCCGGTGTACTGCCCCTCGGCGTCGAGCAGCGCCAGGACGCCCACCACCTCGCCGCGGCTTGTCACCGGGATGTTGATCACTGCCCCGCAGCCCAGGGACTGGATCAGGGCGACGTCCGTGAACACCTCCGCGAGTGCGGCCGTATCGCGAGCGAGGAACGGCTGCTGCTTGGCTATGACGGCGTCAAGCCAGCCTTCGGAGATTTCCACCGACTTTTCGGCACCCAGCGGGTAATCCACCGGGTGGCTGGTGAAAACCCTTCGGAGCACGGAGGGCCCCGGCAGCCAGCGCAGCGCGGTGAACAGGATGACGCCCGGTTCGCGGCGGAGGTGGTCGAAGATGTCCTGGAATGCGTGGTTCGGGTCCTGCGTCACTTGCCGCCTCCCAACACGGCTTCCTGCTCGGGTTCGGTGCGGGCATTGATGTCTTCCAGCGATTTGCCCGCCGTGGACGTTCCGAAAATGACGACTCCGATCACGCCCACTGCCAGGACCACTGTGGTCATGGTGAACACGCCGCCGAAGCCGAGCGTTGCGGCGAACACGCCGATGATGGACGGCGCCAGGATGCTGCCCACGCGCCCTACCGCGCTTGCCAGTCCGACCCCGGTGGCGCGCATCCAGGTGGGGAAGAGTTCCGGCGTGTAGGCGTAAACCCCGGCGTAGGTACCGTTGAGGAAGAAGGACAGCGTGGCCGCGGCCACCAGGATCATCCCTGAATCGTTGGACTGGCTCAGCCAGAACGCACTGAGGGCCGAGCCCGCCAGGTACAGGGCGATGGTGTTCTTGCGGTCGATCCGGTCGCACAGCCAGGCCGCGGAGAAGTAGCCGGGGATCTGCGCCAGGTAGATGATGATGGAGTATTCGAAGCTCTTGGTGACGGTAATTCCGCGCCCCACCAGCAGGGTGGGGATCCAGGAAAAGAACCCGTAGTAGGAGAAGGTGATCACGAACCAGATCAGCCAGATCACCGCTGTCCTCCGGCGCAGGGCGGGAGACCACATGACCTTCAGGGCGTTCCAGATGCTGATCTTCTGCCCGTGTTTGGTGATGTCTTCCCCGCCGGCTTCCACCGCCGGAAGGTCCTTGCCGGTGGCGCGGAGCACCTTCTGCTCGAATCCTTCCACTACCTGTTCAGCCTCCGCCGCGCGCCCCTGGCTCATGAGGAAGCGGGGTGATTCGGGAAGGCTGCGGCGCCACCAGAGAAGCAGGAAAATGGGGACGGCGGTAATGACCTGGGCCCACCGCCAGCCGTCGTCACCCACGGGAACCACAAACCGTCCGATGAGCGCCGCGGCCACGAAGCCGAACGAAAAGAACCCGGCCAGGGTCCCGATGAACCAGCCCCGCCGCTTGGGCGGAATGAACTCCGAAAGGAACGGGGCGATGATGACGCTCTCCGCGCCGGCGCCGAGTCCCGCCAGGACCCGGGCAACAAGGAAGATTTCGAAGTTCGGGGCGACGGCGGCCACCACGGACATGGCGCAGTAGAAGGCAAGCGCCCACAGCATGACCTTCTTCCGGCCGAACCGGTCACCCAGCCAGCCGGACAGGATGGCACCGAAGAAGAAGCCCAGCGGCGCTGCCGAGCCCACCAGGCCCAGGCTTGCGGTGCTCAGGCCCCAGATCTCCTGGATGCGCGGCAACAGGAAGGCCACCACGGCGCCGTCCATGCCGTCAAAGGAGTAACCGAGCCCTCCGATGAGGAGGAGCTTGTAGTGTGGACGACTGAGTGGGAGCCGGTCCAGGCGTGCTGTGAGAGACATTGGGAATCCTGCCGAAGTGGGCCAAGTTGTACAGTTTTTAGGATTTGCACAGATCTGTGCATGCAGATTGAAGTTACGTGCATCACTTGCGGAGGTCAATAGGTGAAACAAGAAGTTAACAGCGCCACCTTGACCGAATGGCTCGATGGCCAGGCCCAGGGGCGGAAGCTGGCGGCCCGCCAGCTGCAGGTCTTGGGCGTCCTCCGTTCCCAGCCGCGGCTGGCTTCCTACGGCTCCGTCAGCGACATAGCCGCCGCGGCGTCGTCGAACGCCTCAACCGTGACCCGGACCGCCCAGACGCTCGGCTTCAAGGGCTGGGCAGAGTTCCAGTTCGAACTCCGCTCCCGCTTCCTGGCGTCCTTGAGCGCCGTGGAGATCGCCGCACAACACAACGGCCATGCGAGCAGCCCGGCGCAGGCATCCCTGACCACGGACCGGTCCAACCTGGCCCACTTGGAGCGGACCGTGGACCCTGCCGCGATCCATGCCGTTGCGGAGGCCATGGCAGGTGCGCGGCAGACCCTCATCATCGCCGCCGGCAGCTACGCCATTCCGGGCAAGGCGCTGGAGCACAACGGCATCATCGCCGGCTATGACGTCCGGCTGCTGGATGCGGATGTGGCAGCGTTGACCAACGCCGTCGCGCGCCTGACGCCGGACGACCTGGTCATTGCCATCAGCCTCTGGCGGGTCTACGACAGCACAGTCCGCGCCGTGGACATCGCCCATCAGCTCGGGGCCCGGATCGTCAGCATCACCGACACCGCAAGTTCGCCGGTGGCAGCCCACGCCGCCCATAAGATCGTGGTCCCGGCCGAAAGCGCGGGCTTCTTCCCCTCGCTCACGGGAGCTGTTGCCGCAGTGCAGGCGGTGGCCGTCGAACTGGCCTCACTGGACCGTGAACGGTCCACCCGGAGCATTGCGGCCTCGGAGCGGACCTGGGACCAGATGCGGATCATGCATCCACGGCCGAGTACTTAAAAGACAGCCGCCCCGCCCCCGGATGGGGCGGAGCGGCCGCGCTTCCCTCTGCGTGCTACTTGGCCTTGCCCGCGTAGTAGACCGCCGGCATGGCCGGGGCCTGCATGCCCTCGCCGAGGAAGAAGCTCGGGTGCGGGGGCTGGTTGTAGCCCACGGTCTCGCGCGCCACGCCGGTCCGGTACATGGGATCGTGCATCAGGGTGCGGAGCCGGACGTCGGTGGGTGAAGTGCTGGTATAGATCCGCAACTCGCTGCTGTCAGCCGACGGGAACACCAGCTCTTCGCGCCAATCGCCCAGGAGGTCCGCCTGCAGCGACGGGTTGCCCTTGGTGTAGTTGTTGGTGCGGGCTCCGGTGGCGGTCAGCAGCCGGTCACTGGACTCGGTTTCCCAATTCCACTTGGAAATGGTGGGCACGCCATAGCCGGCCTCGGCGTCGAAATCGTGGTCCACGATCTCGCGCAGCAGGTCGCCGTCCCACCAGGCCATGAAGTTGGCGGCGGGAATCTTGTCGGAAATCCGCTCACCCTTGGCGGACATCAGGTAGCCGACGGTGGAGTTCCACGCGGCGTCGCCGCCCACCGCCCAGCTCTCCGAACCCGGGAAGCGAGGGTCAATGTCTCCTGTGGCGCCGCGGCCGGTGTCCTTGAAGGCCGGGATGCTCCACAGGACCTCACCGGTGGCGGCGTCACGGAAGGTGGCACCGCGGTTCCCGCTCGACCGCATGTCCTCGTGCACGGCAAAGGTTTCGAGGCCGGGCCGGGAGGGATCGAGGTCGCCGGTGTGGATGGCGTCGCCGTGACCCAGCTTGGTGTTGTACAGCGCCTTGCCATCGTCGTCGATGGTCATGGAGCCAAAGACGAACTCATCCTTGCCGTCCTGGTCGACGTCCGCCACGGAGAGGTTGTGGTTGCCCTGGCCCTTGTATTCGGCTCCGGCAGCGTCGGAATCGAACTTCCACCGCTTGGCCAGCTTGCCGTTCACCAGGTCATAGCTGACCAGGACGGTACGGGTGTAGTAGCCGCGGCTGAACATCATGGACGGATGCTCGCCGTCGAGGTATGCCACAGCACTGAGGAACCGGTCCACGCGGTTGCCGTAGCCGTCTCCCCAGGCGGTGACGGTGCCGCGGGGCGGATCATAGGGAACGGTGTCCATGATGGTGCCGGCAGCCCCATTGAACACCGTGAGGAATTCCGGCCCGGACAGGACATAACCCGCGCTGTTGCGGTAGTCAGCCGCCGGGTCGCCAATGACGGTGCCCGCGGCATCCGTGGTGCCGTCCGCGGTCTTGAAGGCAACTTCGGCCTTGCCGTCGCCGTCGAAGTCGTAGGCGAGCATCTGGGTGTAGTGGGCACCGGCGCGGATGTTGCGGCCCAGGTCGATGCGCCAGAGTTTGGTGCCGTCCATCTTGTAGGCGTCCACGTAGACGTTTCCGGTGTACCCGGACTGGGAGTTGTCCTTCGCGTTGGAGGGATTCCACAGCTGGATGATTTCGTAGGCGCCGTCGCCGTCCAGGTCCGCCACGCTCGAGTCGTTGGCGCTGTAGGTGTAGGCCTGCCCCGCCGGGGTGACGCCGTCGGCCGGCTTGTCCAGCTTGATGGGCAGGTAGTTTTGGGCCAGCGGACTGAATCCGGCGCTCAGCTTGTCCTTCCCGTCGCCGTTGCCCACGGTCTTGATGACGTACGTGGAGTCCGCCTTACCTGCGGGGTCTACGTAGGTGGTGGTGCCACGGACGGGCTGATCGGTGATCTGGACGCCGTCGCGGATGATGTGGAAGCCCACGCTGTCCTTGTCCAAGCCCAGCATCCGCCAGCCCAGCGAGACGCCCTGGTCAGTCAGGACGGCGACCGGGGCCCGGTCAAGGCTCTCCACCTGCCGCTTCAGTTGCTGCCCTGCCGGTGCGGCCGGGACAGCCGGAGTGCCAGGACTTGCCGGCATTGCGGGAAGTGCCGGCGCGGCAGGGTCCGCAGCCGCGGCCGGGAGGCCGGTGAACGCAATCGCTGCAGCCGCCAGGGCGGCGGCAGCAGCCTTCGGCGCCCTGCCCGTCCGGGGCGTCGGGGAATACATTGAGGGGTTTGCCAAAAGAACATCTCCTTTGATGCGGCGGCAGCACAGTTACCGTCCAGCCATTTTTGGAACGTTTCATTCACAATGGAACAATCCCCCGCGAGTGATTTTGAGGAGGATTGCTGCGAGGAAACGCTTTCTGCCCTTAACGTCTATCAGCGCCTGACAATTTCGGTCAAGGCTTTGACGGGATCCGAATGGGAGAAATTGTTCTGTTACGTTTCTTTCCGTTCGCCGACTGGAAGCCCTGGTGCCCGCCCCGCTGACGCAGCCGGTGGCCGGACAGGGCCGACACCGCCGGTGGCCGGACAGGGCTGACGCCCGCCGGCTGCGTACCACCGGCGGGCGACTGGTGCTCCTATTTGATGCCGCGCAGTTTCACACCGGCCGCCAAGGCCGCGAGGCTGATAAGCGCGATGATGGCCAGGTAATAGCCTGGCGCCACGGCCTGGCCCGTCTGCTGCACCAGGTACGCGGCGATCATGGGAGTGAACCCGCCGAACGCAACCACCGCAGTGTTGTAGCTGAAGGAAAGGCCGGTTGCCCTGGTCCGGGGATCAAAGGAATCGGACATCACCGATGGCAGCGCCCCAAAGTAGGCCGCCTTGAGCAGGCCCAGGATGGTCATCACCATCGCCAGCACCAGGAAGGACCGGGCACTGATCACCCACAGGAACAGTGGGACGACGGCGATGAGGAGCACGATCACGGTGGGCACCATGATGGCGAGCCGGCCGAAACGGTCCGAGAGGTGCCCCACCACGGGCGTCCCGAAAGTCAGGATGACGCCGGTAATGATCAGCGAGGTGAAGGCGATACCGGGTTCAAGCCCCAGCTCCTTGATGGCGAACGTCGGCATGTACTGCAGGATGAAGTTCAGCGCGGTGGAGACGGCCAGCGCGCCACCGGCAATCAGCATCCCCGTCTTCTGGGTGGCAAATACCTCGCGGATCGGCGAGTGCTGCGCATCCCCGGCATCCTTGGGGACGGGGACCTCCTTCATCTCCTTCCGGATCAGGAAGCCGGCCGGACCCACCAGCAGCCCGAACAGGAACGGGATGCGCCAGCCCCAATCGGTCATTTGGGCGTCGGTAAGGATGGTCGTCAGGACGGCCACGAAGATTGCCGCGATCAGGCTGCCGAGTCCCTGGCTGGCGAACTGGAAGCTCCCCAGGAACCCCTTGCGCTTGCCGTTCTGCGCGATGAGGTAGGCGGTGGCGGCACCAAATTCGCCTCCGGCCGAGAAGCCCTGGATAAGCCTGGCCAGGACAATCCCCACCGGCGCCAGGATGCCGATCGTGCCGTAATTGGGCATGAACGCCAACAGCGCCGTGCCGAGCACCATCAGCCGGATAGTGACGGTCAGCCCCTTCTTCAGCCCGTGCCGGTCGGCGAAGGAGCCCAGCACCAGTCCGCCCAGCGGCCTGATGAGGTAGGAGACGCCGAACACGGCAAAGGCCTGGATGAGTTCGACGGCGGGATCGTGGCTTGGGAAAAAGTTCCGCCCAATGTAGATGGCCAGGAGCGCGTAGATGGCGATGTCGAACCATTCGAGCGCGTTGCCGATCGTGGCGGCGATGATTCCACGGGTGGCGGACTGCGGGGCCGCCGCAAGGTCCTGGGCCGGACCGGGCTGGTTCTTCTGCTGCGGAATAGTCATGGAGACTCCAAGGGTTTCAGGAAACGGAGCTGGTGGAAACGGCGGCGCCGCGCGCCGGACTGCCCGCCGGGCTGGGGGCGGTGGCAAGGTCGAAGAACAGGCCGGCGGCAACCTGCAGGCCCTCCCGGGCAACGGACTTGAGCAGGTGCTCGTCCGGAGCATGCTGCTGGCAGCCGGGGTGGGAATGCGGGACCCAGAGCGTGGGCAAGCCGAGGACGTCCGAGAACACAAAGCTGGGCAGTGAACCGCCGATGTTCGGCAGCAGGACAGGACTGCGCCCGGTGGTCTTTGCCAGGGAAGCCAGCGCCCAGGCAACCCAGGGGCTGTCCGGGTCCAGCCGGCTGGCGGCAAAGGAACTGCCCACCTGGACCTCCACCATGCCGAATCCCGAGGCGTCGAGGTGGCGCCGGACGGCGGATTCCAGGTTCGCGGTGTCGGTGCCGGGGACGAACCGGAGCTGAAGCGTGGCGCGGGCCGAACCAGGGATGGCGTTGACGGGCTTGGCCGGGTTGCCGGCACCAAGGGCCAGGACCTCCAGGGTATTCCAGGCGTACAGCCGTTCGGCCGGACTCAGGGAGCTGTCGCCCCAGGTTGGGTCCGACGCCGGGTCCCCGGGATTGGGGACCACGTCGATGAGTTCCAGCGCGGCGGCCACGGAGTCAGGGATCCCTGCCGGCAGCAGTTCGGGAAGCTTGATAATGCCGTGCCCGTCCACCAGGGAAGCCACCGCGGCGGCCACGGTGGTGGCCGGGTTGCGCAGGAGGCCGCCCCAGTTCCCCGAGTGGTAGGAGCTGCTGCGAAGGTCCGCGGTGAGGTGGAATGTCACGCCGCCCCGGGCGCCCAGGAACACGGTGGGGCTGCCGGCAGCGAGGCGCGGTCCGTCGGATCCGATGAAGACGTTGGCCTGCAGCGCGTCTCTGTGTTCGCGTGCGAAATCAGCGAGGTCCGGCGAACCGATTTCCTCGGCTCCCTCCAGCAGGAACACCAGGTTGAAGCCCAGGCTTCCGCGCTGGTCCAGCAGCAGGCGCAAGGCCACGATGTTGATCCAGTGCTGGCCTTTGTTGTCGGCCGAGCCGCGGCCGTACCAGCGGTCTCCCTCGTCGCTCAATACCCAGGGCCCGCGGCCGTTGGTCCAGGCTTCCGCCTGCCCGTCCACCACGTCTGCGTGCCCGTAGCAGAGCACGGTTGGCAGCGCCGGGTCCTCCTGCCGGGTGGCGAGGAGGAAGGAATTGTTCCCGCCCCGCCAGGAGTCGAACCGCTCCACCGAGCAACCAAGGTTGGCCAGCGCCGGCTCAACCACCTCATCCAGGTATGACTTCAGCGCAACCCGGCCCTCCGGCGTCGAACTTTCCGACGGGTAGGAGACGATCCTCCCGAGGTCCGCCTGGAAGCGGCCGGAGTCCACATAGTCCCCTGCTGCTGCCATGATTTGTTCGCGCTGCTGCATCAATCTCCACCCTTTGCTGTTGGAACGTGAGTTCCAAATTAGGGCCGCGGATCCCAAACAACCAGTATCATTTTGTTGATGAGCGTTGACTTGAAGGCAAACCTCGACACCGGCATGGCTTTGCGGTGAACATGCTTACCCCAGCGCTGCTGTACTTTGACGCGGTGGCCCAGGACGGCACGCTCACCCAGGCCGCGGACAGGCTGCACGTCTCGGCATCCGCCATCAGCCGGCAGATCAACAAGCTGGAAACATCGCTGGGCACACCGTTGTTCAACCGGCACGCCCGGGGTGTGGAGCTCACCGAGGCCGGCCGCCTCCTGCTCGCCTACGTCCGCAGGGCCGAAGCCGAGGGGGCAGCTGTGCGCGAAGAACTGCTGGTGTCCATGCAAAGGAAGACCCGCACGCTGCGGGTGGCCTGCGCCGAAGGCTTCGCCCGGGTCTGGGTCCCGGCCGCGATCGCGAACTTCAGCCGGCAGCATGACGACGTCGAATTCCACCTCGACGTCGTTGGCTCCTCGGAGGGAACCCGGCGGGTGGCCGAAGGCGAGGCGGATGTTGCCGCGGTTTTCTCGTTGGGGCCGCAGTCAAGGGTGACCGTGGAACATTCCATGCCAACCCCGGTTGCATACGCGCTGGTGGCGCCGGACCATCCGCTGGCGGCCCAGCGCACCGCTACCCTGCAGGACCTGTGCCGGTACAAGCTTGCGGTGACCGCGCCAGGCGCCAGCCAGCGGGAACTGTTCGATCTCGCCATGCAGATCGAGGGCCTCACGCCCACCATTACGCTGCAAAGCGACCACATCAATCCGGTGATCCAGTTTGCCCGGGCCGGGGTGGGCGTTTCGCTGGTGGGTGGCCTGTCGCTGGACCGGCGGGACAAGGAGGACCTGGTGACCGTCACCCTTGAGCACCCGGTGCTGCGGCAGCGCCAAGGCCAGATCCAGACCATGACCGGCCGCACCCAGCCGGCCATCCTGACCGCATTCGTGGACGCGCTCATCGACGCCCTGGACCAGCTTGCCTGACGGCAGTCCCGCTACTTCCGCGCCGCTGCCCGCAGCAGGGGCAGGGTTCGGGCGGGCATCACTTCCACCAGTGACATCGCGGTGCTGGTGCGGACGACGCCGTCAATGGCCAGCATCGCGTTGGTGATCCGGTGGAGATCGGCCGGGTCCTTCGCGGCCACTTTGGCGAGCAGGTCCGCGTCCCCGGTCGTGGCGTGCATTTCGATAATTTCCGGGATGGTCTGCAGTGCCGCCACGGCCTCGTCGCTGGAGGACTGGCTGATGGAAATCGAGATGAAGGCAACCAGCGGCAGCCCCAGCGCCGCTGTACGCACCCGTTGGCTGAAGGGGGCCAGGCTGCCGTCGTTCACCAGCCGCCTCAGCCTGGCGTGCACGGTGTTACGGGCCACGCCCAACGTCCGGGACAGTGAGAGGACTGTGGCCTGGGGGTCTTGGTCGAGTGTGAGGAGGATCTCGGCGTCCAGGGCATCAATGTGGTGCATAGTGAGCATTTTGCCACTTTCACAACAAGTGAGCGCCTGATCTGTCCTGTGTGGGACGGCTGTGTTGCGCAGACGTCCTGCGCTGCTCCACCATGCTGTCCATGACCACCACCCTTCCCGATGCCGCCATGCCGGAACTCCGTGCCGCCGTCGCCCAGCTGCCCGCCTACGTGGCAGGCAGGGGCGCGCAGACTGACCTGACGGCCGCCCTGGCCGCCAACGAGAGCCACTTCGCTCCCCTGCCGTCGGTAGTGGCGGCGATTTCGGCGGAAGCGGGCCGGATCCACCGGTACCCCGGTATGGGAGCGCCGGAAGGACGGGAAGCCATTGCCCGGCATTTCGGGGTCGCAGCCGAGGAAATCGCTGCCGGCCCGGGCAGCTCCGGGGTGCTCCAGCAGATCATTTCGGCCGTGTGCGGCCACGGCGACGAAGTGGTGTTCGCGTGGCGCTCCTTCGAGGCCTACCCCATCCTGGTGACGGTGGCCGGCGCCGTTTCGGTGCCCGTGCCGCTCCTGGCCAATGAGCAGCACGACCTTCCCGGCATGGCGGCGGCCATCACGGACCGCACCCGGCTGGTGATCCTGTGTTCGCCCAACAACCCCACGGGAGTCTCCATCAGCGCCGGCCAGCTGGAGGAGTTCCTCCGGTCCGTCCCGCCGCGGGTGCTGGTGGTGCTGGACGAGGCCTACATCGAGTTCCAGCGCGGACCCGGCGTTGATTCCCTGGACTTCTACCGCCGGTACCCCAACCTTTGCATCCTGCGTACTTTCTCCAAGGCCTACGGACTCGCCGGCCTGCGGATCGGCTACGCGATCGCCCGGCCGCAGATCGCGGAGGGCCTCCGGCGCACCGCCGTGCCGTTCGGCGTGAACAGGATGGCGCAGGCCGCCGCGGTTGCCTCCCTCGCGGCCGGGGACGAAATCCTCCAGCGGACGGAGGCCGTGGCGGCGGAACGCAGCCGGGTCATCGACGCGCTCCGCGGGCATGGCTGGAACGTACCGGACAGCCAGGCGAACTTCTATTGGCTCCGCGCGTCCGACGAGCTTCGCGAACAGCTCCTCGCCGCCCTGGGTGAGGCCGACATCCTGGCCCGCGGCTATGCCACGGACGGCGTCCGGATTACGCTCGCGGACCCGGACACGAACGACAGGGTGCTTGCCGTCCTTGCCAATCGTGCACGGTTCCTGCCCCAGGCGGGCGCGGCCCAGTGAGCGCCCCCGCGGAAACCACCGCCGCCGCACCCAGCATTGACGGCCCGGGTCATCAGGAAGGGCCGACGGCGGCGCGTCCAGGGCCGTCGCCGGCCGTCCGCCATTCCTTAATCGAGGACGTCCTGGGCATCCTCACCGGCACCTTCGCGGCGTCGCTGGGCTTGTTCCTGCTCAAGTCGAGCGGGGCGGTGACGGGCGGAACCGCCGGCCTGGCGCTTCTGGTCAGCTACACCGTGCCCTTGCCGTTCGGCGTCATCTTCTTTGCCGTCAACCTGCCGTTCTTCGCGCTCGCCGTCTGGAAGAAGGGCTGGGATTTCGCCCTTCGGACCGGGGCCGCCATCGCACTGGTCTCGGTGCTGGCCGGCGTGCACCCTGCCGCGTTCGGCCCCCTGCATCTGGACCCGCTGTACGGCGTGCTGGGCGGAAACCTGCTCGCCGGCGTCGGGCTGCTGATCCTGTTCCGACACAAATCCAGCCTGGGCGGTTTCAACATCCTGGCCCTGCTCCTGCAGGAGAAGCTCTCGTGGCGCGCAGGCTACGTCCAAATGGTGCTTGACGTGGCCATCGTCCTGGCATCCCTCGTCCTCGTTGCGCCGCTCATGGTGGCCCTGTCCGCGGTGGGCGCCACCCTGTTGAACCTGGTCCTGGCCCTGAACCACCGGCCCGGCCGCTACCTGGGAATGTAAGCGGACAAGGGCCCATCCCGGCGACGGGAACTGCTATATTCTGTTCACTTGAATTTCCGGGCCAGGGGAGCACGGATACAGCACGTCGAATGGCCCCACTGTGACTTCCAACAGCATCTCTTCACCACCGGCACCAGCGGAGGATCTTGGCCCCGCGTACCTCGACTGCCCCACCGGGCTGGTGGAATATTTCTTCTCCGACGGCATCTTCCGCTGGTCTGATGACCTGTACCGCATCTACGGCTATGAGCGTGGCGACGTCATACCCTCGATGGACATGGCCCTCGCCCACATCGAAGCGGACGACAGGCCAACCGTGCAGGCGTTCTGGGACCGCGTGGCGGCGTCGGGCGGGCCCTCCTCGATCTACGTGTCCATCCGGGACCGAAAGGACCGGCAGCACAAGCTGCTCTTCTCGGCGGACTTCATCATCGAAAACGGTACCCCGGTGGGCGTCTGGGGTGTGGTGGTGGATCTGACCCAATCGATCCATACGGACCGGCACCAGCTGGCAACGGAAGCAGTCGCCGCGTCGGCCCGCAACCGCGCGGTCATCGAACAGGCAAAAGGCATCCTGATGGGCCGCACCGGCGTCACCGCGGACGCAGCCTATGAGCTGATCAACCAACAAAGCCAGTCGCTGAACAAGAAGGTCCATGCGATTGCGCACGAAATCGTGGACCGGGCCGCACAGCATTCCCGCAGCCCACAGAACTGACGCACTGGCAGGGCCCTGAAATATCCTGGCGCGGCCCGGTGTTGCCGCCCGTATGACAACAATCGGAATCATCGGTGCAGGACATATTGGCAGCCAGGTTGCACGGAAGGCCGTGGAGTTGGGCTACGACGTGGTCATCAGCAACTCCCGAGGGCCGGAAACCCTCCAGGAACTGGTGGCTGAGCTTGGCCCCAAGGCCCGCGCCGCCACCGCAGCCGAGGCTGCAGCCGCCGGGGACTTTGCCGTGGTCACCGTGCCGCTGAAGAACTATAAGGACATTCCGGCCGAGCCGCTGGCCGGCAAGATTGTCATTGACACGAACAACTACTACTGGGAGCGGGACGGCAGGATTCCCGCCCTGGACAACGGCGAGGCCACCACCTCCGGCCTGCTCCAAGAGCACCTGCCCGAGTCCAAGGTGGCCAAGGGATTCAACCACATCATGGCCAAGGACATCACCTCCGACGGAACTCCGGCGGGAACCGAAAACCGGCGTGCGCTGGCCACCGCCAGCGACTACCCGGAGGCCGCCGAACTGGTCACGCGCCTGTACGACGAGTTCGGTTTCGACACGGTCAACGTCGGCCCGCTCTCGGAAAGCTGGCGCGTGGAGCGTGACCGGCCGGCCTACGTGAAGCGGCAGACGGCCGCTGAGCTGACCGCCAACCTGGCCAAGGCCCCGCGGACCATCTGACCCTGCAGCAGCGGGTTCAAGCACCACTGGCCGGCAGGTCCTCCTGCCGGCCAGTGGTGTGTCCGGTGCGCAGGGCGAGTCCTCGACGGGCCGGCCCGCGGCCTGAAAGGGGCCAGGCGAGGAAGCAATGAAAGCCGCCGCGAAGGCGAGGGGGTGCCTCATCTGCTTACAATCGAAACCTCTGACCACTACTGAGGGACCCATGAAGAAACTCGCCACAGCCCTGTTTGCCGCCGGCCTCCTTGCCTCCGCCACGGCCTGCTCCGCCTCGCACCAACTGACCACCGCTGAAACCTGTGAGCGGATCCAGGCTGTTGTGTCGAACCCCGCCAACAACGCCGGCAAGACGGGCATGAACAACCTGGCCAACCAGATCCGCCCCATCCACGCTGTTGCGTCGGACGACCTCAAGCCCGCCCTCGCCTCGATCCTTGCGTACACGGATGAGCAGGCCAAGGAGAACCCGGACAAGGACAAGCTCGCCGATCTCCAGTCCGGTTACCAGGAAGCCGGCAGCACTTACAGCAAGTTCTGCGGCCAGGCCGGCGGGTAGGCTGCCCGGCGAAGGGACCGGCCGCCGCCCCGGGCGGCCGGTCCCTTCAGAGCGTCGCCGGGTCTGTATTCGCGCCGCACAGGATCACGGCAACACGTTCATCCTTCCCGGGCACGTAAGCCCCGGAGGCCAGCGCGGCGTAGGCGGCTGCGGCACCATGCTCCACCACAATCCGGTAGTCGTTCCACAGCGCGGAGCGGGCGGCGACGATCTGTTCATCGGAGACCAGGACGCTTTTGACGCCGCAGCGGACCGCGACGGAGAAGCCGATGTCGCCTATGCGGCGGGCACCCAGGGAGTCCGCGGCGACGCCCGATACCGCGACGTCCACCGGTTCCCCTGCCGCCAGGGCGGCGTGGAGGGTGGGCGCAGTTTCCGGTTCCACAGCCACCACTTTGGCGCGGCCTTCCACTGCGGCAGCCACGCCGGCCATCAGGCCGCCACCGCCCACGGCCACCAGGACGGTGTCCACCTCCGGCACCTGTTCCAGCAACTCGGAGCCCACGGTCCCGGCGCCGGCGGCAATTTCCGGCTGGTCGTAGGCATGGCAGTAGACCGCGCCGGTCTTCTCTGCGTGCGCAATGGCGGCCTGATAGGCGGCCGCGTACTCTGAACCGCCCTGGACCACGGTGGCACCGATGGCCCTGAGCTTGCCGACTTTGACGGCCGGTGCCGCTTCAGGAACGAAGACCGTTGCAGGCACCCCGAGCTGGGCCGCCGCATAGGCGTTTGCCAGGCCCGCGTTCCCGCCGGATGCCACAACCACCCCCACGTCCGCCTGCAGTTCACCCCGTTCCTTGCTGGCCAGGATCCGGTTCAGCGCGCCACGGGCCTTGAACGTGCCCGTGTGCTGCATGAATTCGCATTTGAACCAGACCGGGCCGGCGGCGGTGCCGGCATCCGCCTGCAGGACTGGTGTCCTGCGGACAAGGCCCGCTGTCCGCTGCGCGGCCTGGTCGATGTCAGCGCGGGTGATCATTGTCAGACTTCGTCATCCCAGGTGCCCGGCTCCGCCAGCGCCTCTTCGGGCTTCTGTTCCGGGTCAGCCTCTTCGCCGCCCACATACGATGCCGGGACCGTTCCGGCAGCATGGCCCTGCTGTTCCTCGCGGATGTTGGATGCTCCCGGCTGTTCCAGGTGCTGGCCGGACTGCGGGGCCTTGGTGACGTCGTCCTTGGTTTCGTCCTTGGCCCCGTCCGGGTCGCCCGGCCCGCGGAGGTCTGCGGTGTTCTGGGGATCGTCGCTGGAAACGGTCATGGTCCTGCCTTTCACCTGGGAACTGCTGTACCGGCCGGGGAACCCCCGACCGGCTTCCAGCCTACGGCCTGGGATTTCGTATTCGATGAAATCCTTGAGGTCCTCCCGGCTCGGCTCCGCCCGGCGTCGTATCCTGCTGTGGACGATGGCCAGCCGGCCACCCCGAACCCGGAGCCGAGCATGACTGCAGTCCAGATCATCCCGCTGGTGATCCTCGTGGTGATGTTCGTTGCCGCCACCAAGTGGCCGCTGAACATCGGCGTGATGGGACTCGTGGCGTCCTTCGGCGTCGGATACTTCATGCTCGGCATGTCGGACAGGCAGATCCTTGATGCCTTCCCGGCCACGATCGTCCTGACCATCATCGGCGTCACGTACTTCTTCAGCATGGCCCAGCGGAACGGCACGATCGACCTTATCGTCAAGGGCTGCGTACGCATGGTCCGCGGCAGGATGCTGCTGCTCCCATGGGTGTTCTTCCTGATCGCGGCCGCCCTCACCTCCCTGGGCACGTTCTCCCCCGCTGCGATTGCGCTGCTGGCACCGGCTGCCATCGGATTCGCCTATGAATCCCGCATCCACCCGCTAGTCATGGGCGCATTCATCGTTAACGGCGCCCATGCAGGCGGGTTCTCACCGCTGTCCGTGGCCGGGGTCCTGGTCCATGACATTGCCCTCCGGAACGGCTTCCCGATCTCCCAGGCGGGCCTGTTCCTGGCCAGCTTCGCGCTGAACCTGCTCCTCTCGGTGCTGACCATCATCCTGTTCGCCCTGCTGGGCAAGCTGCGCGACGGCGCGGGCGGCCGGGGTCCGGAGATTGACACCGCCTCGGGCCGACCGCACGGGCAGCAGGCCCTGACGCTGGCGCTGATCGCCGGCATGCTGGTGTGCACCCTCGGCTTCCACATGCCCATCGGCTTCGTGGCACTCTCCGCGGGCCTCCTGCTGGCCTTCGTCAACGTCAGGGAACACCGGACGTTCATCGGCGGGATCTCCTGGTCCACCGTCCTGATGGTGGCCGGCATGATCACCTATGTGTCCCTGCTGCAGCACGTGGGCGTGATCGACACGCTCGCCGGGGCGGCCCTGGCGCTCGGTGCCCCGCTGCTGATCGCCCTCGTCCTGTGCTACGTGATCGGCGTCGGGTCCGCTTTCGCCTCCTCCACCGCCCTGTTGACCGCCTTCATTCCGCTGGCCGGCCCGCTGCTGGCCACGAGCTCGCTCAGCGCGTCCGGGACCATCGCCGCGCTGGCCGTCGCCGCGACCGTCGTCGACGTCTCCCCCTTCTCTACCGACGGCGCGCTGGTGGTGGCCAACGCCCGCGACGACGACCGCCAGCGGGTCTACAAGCAGCTGATGTTCTATGCGGGCGGCGTGGTGCTGGTGGCGCCGGCGCTGGCCTGGGCATTGCTGATACCTACGGGGGTCATGTAGGCGGCATCCCACCGGGCGGCCTGCCTCGCGCGTGCCGCTGCCTGCAGTCACAAAGCCGAATTAGACTTCCGTATTGTGGAATTTGGTTTTCCTCTTGCGGAATAGTGTGACCGGGATTACGTTGGAAGCGAGCTCCGAAAACGGGCTGTTCCCAATTGATAGGCAAAGGTCAATGAAGATCCCTAACCCTGAGGCACTGAAGGCGAGTTCGGTGCCCGCGAAGAGGAAGCCGCTGTACAAGTCGCTCTTCTTCCAGATTCTGATCGCCGTCGTGGCAGGTGTGCTCATCGGGCATTTCTGGCCGGACCTCGGATCCCAACTGAGGCCGCTCGGAGATGGCTTCATCAAACTCATCAAGATGATCATCGCGCCGCTGATCTTCCTGGTGATCGTCACCGGAATTTCGGCCGTAGGCGACGTCAAGGCGGTCGGACGGGTTGGCGTCAAGGCCCTGCTCTACTTCACCGGGGCCACACTGTTCGCCCTTGTCTTCGGCCTGATCGTGGGCAACATCGTCCAACCGGGCGCCGGCCTGAACATCGACCCGTCCACGCTCTCCCAGGCGGACCTGGACGCCAAGACCGGGTCCGCGGCGCCCAAGGATGCAGCGTCGTTCATCCTTGACATCATCCCCGCCAGCGTCATCGGCGCTTTCGCCAGCAACAGCCTCCTCCAGGTCCTCTTCTTCTCCGTCTTCTTCGGCGCCGCGATCGTCGTGATCGGCCGCGAGCGGTGCATGCCGGTGGTCAACGTCATGGAAACGGTCCTGGAACTGATCTTCAAGATCATGGCCTGGATCATGAAAGTGGCTCCCCTCGGCGCTTTCGGTGCCATGGCCTTCATCATCGGCCAATACGGGCTGGATACGCTGAGCACGTATGCGGTCCTGATCGCCGCCTGCTACGGCGCTGCGCTGGTGTTCATTGGCCTGCTGTTCGTCGTGGCCTGGGGCTTTGCCCGGGTGCCGCTCTGGCATTTCCTCAAATACACCCGGGAAGAATTCCTGCTGGCCCTGGGCACCGCATCCACCGAAGCGGTGATGCCCCGGATCATGACCAAACTGACCAACGCGGGCTGCTCCCGCGCCACCACTGGCCTGGTGGTTCCCACCGGCTACTCCTTCAACCTGGACGGCGCGGCGATCTACCTGTCAATCTCCCTGCTGTTCCTTGCCCAGGCCTTCGGCCACCACCTTGACCTCGGCCAGCAGCTGGCAGCCCTGGGCGTACTGCTGCTGACATCCAAGGGCATGGCAGGGGTCCCGGGATCGTCCTTCCTGGCCCTGTCGGCCACGGCCGCCGCACTGGGCATCTTCCCGGTGGCCGGCGTCGCGCTCCTCCTCGGCGCCGACCGCCTTATGGACTCGATGCGGGTGGTGGTCAACTTGCTGGGGAACTGCGTGGCAACGTTCGTGGTGTCCAAGTGGGAGGGCCAGTTCGACCACAGCGTCATGGTGCGGGCCTTCAAAGGTGAAATCACCAACCATGACTCCGCGATCCTGCTCGGCAAGGAAGAGGATTTCGAAGGCCAGGAGCTGCAGCGCCTGACCGAGGGCCAGGATCCTTCGCCGAAGTTCCGCGGCGCGCCAACCCGCGACGTCATCCCGGAACTCCCGGCGGACGGGAGTGCCCGCGTAGGGCTCGGCAGCAAGGCACAGTAGGCATCCTGCCCGGCAAGTAAGGGCATAAGAGGGGCAGGCCAGGACAGCAACGTCCTGGCCTGCCCCTCTTTCCCGCTGCTGCCGGACAGGCGCCCGGCCGCCCGCCGGCGGCACGTCGCTCCCTGGACGGCTCCGTGTGGAATAATCCGAGGAAGTGGTCCTAACCGGACCGCTCCAGACGAAGGAGGGGCTGGATGTCCGCCACACCAGGCAACGCGGCGCAGGCGGCCACCGCGCCCATCAATAACACCCAGGTCCCCAAGCATGAGCAGCTCCGGCTCATCATCCTCAAACTTGCCAAGGAGGAGCTGGAGCCCGGCGCCCGGCTTCCCAGCGAGCGGACCCTCATGGATTCCTACGGCGTCAGCCGCATCACCGTGCGCGCCGCGATCGGCCGCCTGGTCAACGAAGGGCACTTGGTGCGGGTTCCGGCGAAGGGTACGTTCGTGGCGGACTCCCCGGTCCAGTCCACGCTGCACCTGGCCTCCTTCACGCAGGAGATGGAGGCGATGGGCCACGTCCCCAGCACGGTGGTCCTGGTGGCCGAACAAGTCCCGGCCCCCGAGGACACGGCAGCCGCACTCAGCCTCTCCCCGGGCGCGGAGGCGTTCCACCTGAAGCGGCTCCGCCTCGCGGACGGCCGCCCGGTGAGCGTGGACGACGCCTGGTACAACCCCCAGCATGCGCCGGGGCTGCTGGGCATCGACCTCACCGGCTCCGTCTACAAGGCCCTGGCTGCGCAGTTCGGCCACCAGATCGACCGGGCGCGCCAAAGCGTCCGGTCCGAGGGCGCCCCGGCCGACATCGGGGCCCTCCTGGGGACGGGCACCGGAGCGCCGGTGCTGGCGTTTGACCGCGTGTCCTATTCGGGCGCGCTGGCCATCGAGCATTCGCGCTCCTGGTACCGCTCGGACCGCTACTCCCTCAGCATGGAGGTCCGCTTGTGAGGCGGTTCAGCCGAGCGTAAACAACAGCTCGCCCGCCGTGACCTTGGCGGCCTCCACCAAGGTGGCTGTGTCCGGCTTGGTATCCAGGACGACGACGGGGCTCACCATTGAGTAGCCCGCGGCCAGGGCTGCAGTGGGATCCACATGCATGACCGGCTCGCCGGCGGCGACCACGTCCCCTTGGGCCACAAGCACCTTAAAGCCTTCGCCCTTGAGCTTGACGGTGTCGATGCCCACGTGCGTCAAGACGCCACGGCCTGACGACTCGACCACCACGAAGGCGTGCGGCAGCATCTTGACCACTTTCCCCGCGACGGGGGACACGACGTCGAACGCCACCCCGGCGGGCGGCTCCACGGCTGCGCCGGAACCCACCATCTGGCCGGCGAAGACGGGGTCCGGCACGTCGGCCAGCGGAATGACTGAGCCGCCGATCGGGGCAAGGACCGGCAAGGACTGCGCCACTAGAGGAGGTCCTCGATGTCTTCGGCCAGCGTGTCCGCCTCCGGGCCCACAATGACCTGCACGGCGGTGCCGGCGGCCAGGACGCCATGGGCTCCGGCAGCCTTGAGCGAGGCCTCGTTGACCAGCGAGGAGTCCTTCACCTCGGTGCGCAGCCGCGTGATGCACGCTTCCACTTCCACGATGTTGCCGGCTCCGCCCAGGCCTTCGATGATTTTTTCTGCTTTGGACATGGCTGCCCTTTCTGACGGTGCCCGTACGGAGCACATCTTTCTACACCTGGGCCGGCGGCCCCGGTACGACCAATGATGGCTTCTTTCGCCACGGGCGGCCCGTCCTGGAGGGAACTATTCCTTCCTTGACACCGGGCCGTGGGATGAATCACACTGAACTGGTCATAACCAGACAGTACCGGCTGGAACCCGTTCTTCACAAGCCCCCACCCGAACCCCGCAGAGGTGCAACCATGCCAACATCCGAGACCACCGCCCTGGCCCCAGAGAAGAAGCCAAACAGGGCCTTCGCCACCCTTCAGCGGCTGGGCCGCTGCCTGATGCTCCCCATCGCCGTCCTTCCCGCCGCCGGCATCCTGCTGCGCATCGGCCAGGCCGACCTGCTCGGCGCCATCCCCGGTTTCGAAGGCGGCGCGTCCGTCATCTCCGCCGCAGGCAACGCCGTCTTCACCTGGCTGCCCCTCATCTTCGCGGTGGGCATCGCCGTCGGCTGGGCCAAGAAGGCAGACGGCTCCACCGCACTCGCAGCGGTGGTGGGCTACATGGTGATCGACGGCGTCTTCAAGGCGATGTCTCCCCTGGTCCTGGACGGCCAACTGGACCCCGCGGGGAAGCCTGCCATGATCAACTACGGCGTCCTCGCCGGAATCGTGGTGGGCCTGTTGTCCGCCGGCCTGTGGCAGCGGTTCTACCGCACCAAGCTGCCCGATTTCCTTGGCTTCTTCAGCGGCCGCCGCCTGGTCCCCATCCTGACGTCCGTCACCAGCCTGGTGGCCGGCGTCGTCCTGGCCCTGCTGTACCCGCTCTTCAACGCAGGCCTCTCCGCAGTGGGACAGGCTGTGGCGGGCAACGCGGTACTCGGCGGCGGAATCTACGGCTTCGCCAACCGCATGCTCATCCCCGCCGGTCTCCACCACATCCTGAACTCGGGCGTGTGGTTCCTCATCGGCGATTACACGGACGCCTCCGGCCACCTGGTCCGCGGCGACCTCAACCGCTTCTTCGCCGGCGACCCCACGGCAGGTACGTTCATGACCGGCTTCTTCCCCATCATGATGTTCGGCCTGCCCGCCGCAGCCCTGGCCATCTGGCGCCACGCCAAGCCGTCGCAGAAGAAGATCGTGGGCGGCATCATGCTCTCCACCGCGCTCACGGCGTTCTTCACCGGCATCACCGAGCCCCTTGAGTACTCGTTCATGTTCGTCGCGTTCCCGCTCTACGTCGTCCACGCCGCCCTGACCGGAACCTCCATGGCCCTGGTGAACGCACTGGGCATCCACGACGGCTTCACGTTCTCAGCCGGCCTGATCGACTTCGTCCTCAACTTCGGCAAAGCACAGAACGCGTGGATGCTGATCCCGATCGGCCTGGGCTACGCGGCCATCTACTACTTCCTCTTCTCGTTCGTCATCAAGCGCTGGAACCTGCGCACGCCGGGCCGTGAGGACGACGAAGTGACCGTGGAAACCGAAGCCGCAAAGTAGACCGCCCACCAACAGCCCTCCAGCCGAAAGCATCACACCGCATGGAAATCATCATTCTGCCCACCCCTGACGACGTGGCCCGCACGGCCGCGGATGCCATCGAGGAACAGGTCCGCCGCGGCCCGTCCGTCCTGGGACTGGCCACCGGATCCACACCCCTGGGGACTTACAGCGAACTCATCGACCGGCACCGGAATGGCGGGCTGAGCTTCGCTTCGGCCCAGGCCTTCCTGCTGGACGAGTACGTGGGCCTGCCAGCCGGTCATCCCCAGTCCTACCACTCGGTCATCCGGGATGAATTCACGGCAAGCGTGGACTTCGGCGCCGGCGCGGTCCACGGGTTGGACGGTATGGCCCGGGATCCGCAGGCGGAGGCCGCCGCCTACGAGGCCCGGATCGCCGCCGCCGGAGGGGTGGATATCCAGATTCTGGGCATCGGGACGGACGGCCATGTGGGCTTCAATGAGCCCATGTCCTCGCTGGCCTCCCGCACGCGGATCAAGACGCTCACCCGCCAGACCCGCCAGGACAATGCACGCTTCTTTGACGCCCCGGAGGACGTCCCCGACCATGTGCTGACCCAGGGCCTGGGCACCATCCGGGAGGCCCGGCACCTGCTGCTGCTGGCTATGGGCGAGGCCAAGGCAGAAGCCGTGGCGGCCGCCGTCGAAGGTCCCGTCGCGGCGGCCTGCCCGGCGTCGGCCCTCCAACTGCACCCGCACGTGTCGGTGCTGGTGGACGAGGCCGCGGCCTCACGGCTCACCCACCGCGAGTATTACCAGGACACCTTCGACCGGAAGCCGGCATGGCAGGGACTCTGAGCTCCGGCCAGGTGCCCACGGCCGGGACCGGGGCGCAGCTGGAGTTGGCGGTGGAGAATGCCGGCGGCGTCCGGCTTGCCGCGGCCGTGGGCGCGGCCCGCGTTGAACTGTGCGGCGCCCTGGCGGAAACAGAGGGCATCACGCCGAGCATCGGCACCATCGGGCAGGCGTGCGGCCTGGGCCTTCCCGTCCATGTCCTGGTGCGTCCGCGGCCCGGCGACTTCACGTATACGCCGGAAGAGCTCGATGTCATTGAGCGCGATGCCACCGCGGCCCTGGCAGCCGGAGCCTCGGGCGTGGTGGTTGGCGTCTTGTCCCCCGATGGCGGCCCGGACGTCCCGTCGCTCCGCCGCATCGCGGCGGCAGCGCGGGCCGTCAAGCCGGATGCCGCCATAACATTCCACCGCGCGTTCGACGCAGCCCTGGCGGCCGGCATCGACCCTGCCGAGGCACTCTCCCGGCTGGAGCGCGCCGGAGTGGACCGCGTCCTCACCAGTGGGGGCGCCCCCGACTGCGCCGCGGGGTTGGAGATGCTGGGCAGGCTTGTGCAGCAGGGACGCCGCAGTGCGCCCTCGGTCCAGGTCATGGCCGGCGGGGGCGTCACCCTGGGACTGGTACCGTCGCTCCTTGAAGCCGGAGTCCATGCCGTGCACACCTCGGCGCGGCCGCGGCACGGCGGCGCTGCGGGCGGCGGAGACCGGTCCGGCGCCGCGGATCCCACACTGGCAGCACGCATTGCCGCTGCGGTGTCCACCGATGCTTTCAATGAACAAAGGACCTTGAATCATGGGCGATGATGTTGTTCTTCGCGGCCGCATAGTCACCGCCTCGCTGGATATTGCGGACGGAGTGGTGGCGGCCGACGGCGGCCTGATCACCTTCGCCGGGCCGGCGCAGGGCTTCCCCGGGGTACTTCCGCCCGAGGCACCCGCCGGCCGCGTCCTGGTGCCCGGGCTGGTGGACGTGCACTGCCACGGCGCCTATGGCTCGGATTTCTCGGAGGGCGATCCCGATGGCGCCGAGCGCGCGGCACGCTACCTGCACAGCCGTGGAACCACCACGGTGGTGGCAAGCCTGGTCACCGGCAAGCCCGGGGAGCTGGTCCGGAACCTTGGAATGCTGCGGGATTTGGCGGGCCTGGGGATCATTGCGGGCTCGCACCTGGAGGGTCCTTTCCTCTCGGGCCAGCAGTGCGGTGCGCACGATCCCGGACTGCTCCTGGAACCTGATCCGGACCTGGTGGCCCGCATGCTGGCCGCGGCGGGGCCAACCCTGGCATCGATGACCCTCGCGGCGGAGCTGCCGGGTGCCTCCGAACTTGCGGTCCGGCTTGCGACCCAAGGGATCATTCCGTCCCTGGGCCACACCGCAGCTGACCATGCGACGGCTGCAGCTTTCCTGGCGCTCGCGGCGGAGGCTATGGATTCGGCCGGCAACGCGACCGGGCGGAACCGCCCAACGGTGACCCACCTGTTCAATGCCATGCCGCCACTGCACCACCGCTCGCCCGGGCCGGTATCGGCGAGCCTCAGTGCGGCCAAGGCCGGGCAGGCGGTGGTGGAGCTGATTGCCGATGGCGTGCACCTTGCCCCGGAGACCGTGAAGTTGGTGTTTGACCTCGTGGGGCCGGAGAACATCACGCTGGTGACCGATTCGATGGCCGCCACCGGCCTGGAGGATGGACAGTACATGCTGGGCTCCCTCGCCGTGACGGTTGCCGGCGGCGTAGCCCGGGTTGACGCCACGGGTGCCATTGCCGGGGGTACCAGCACGTTGCTGGATGTCATCCGCTCCTGCGTGGCTGCCGGCGTTCCCTTGCGGGATGCCGTCACCTCCGCCTCCGCCGTCCCCGCATCATTGTTGGGTCTCTCGACGCAGGCCGGTGACCTGCGCGCCGGGATGCAGGCCGACGTCGTGGTCCTTGACCAGGACCTGAGCCTGGCGGCAGTGCTGCGCAGGGGCCAATGGGTCAGCGCACCCAGCTGAGCAATCGGGGAAGGCTCCGTGGGTGCTTGGGCCCGGTCCAGCATGGTCCCGGGCTCATCATCTGCGTTCATGGCAGATGTGGCCGGGCCGACTAGTCCTTGTCGAGTTCCTCAAGCAGGGACTTAGCCGCCTTGGCGATGTCGTCGTAGTTGTTTTGGGCGGCCCGGCTTTCGATGGCCAGCACGGCGCACCTGTGCAGCCGGCGGAAATCCCCGAAGGGAAAGCTGTACCTGCCCTTCGTTTCGGGGGTCTTGTCGCTGTCTTCGCCAAGGTGCCAGGTGGCGTATTCCGTGTAGCCATGCTTGTCTATGAACGCATTTTCCTGGTCAGCGTCCGGTGCATGTTCGCTCCAGTCGTCGCGGGCATCGCGCGCGATTCTGGAGTCCTTGATCAGCTTCCGGGCCAGACGCAGCGCGGCGTCGTTCAGCTTGATGGTCATGAGGGGACCTCCGCCCTATCGCAGTTCCATTGGTGCGGTCAATTTCAGGCTATGCAGCCGCTGCCGGCTCGTCCAGCACCTACGCGAGGAACCCTGCTATCCGCCGTCTTCGGCGGCTTCCTCGATCCGTCGGCGCTGCCGCTCAATTTCTTTTTCGCCTTCCTCTTCGGCCTCGTACAGCTTCGCGTTGCTGATCTTGAGTTCGAGCATCAGCGCATCGAGTTTCACCTGCAGGGCGGCGGTGTCCCTGTTTTGGGTGTTCTGGATGATGAACACCATCAGGAACGTCACGATGGTCGTACTGGTATTGATGACCAGCTGCCAGGTGTCTGAAAACCCCAGCAGCGGACCGGTCAAGGCCCACACGATGAGTACAGCCACGGCGAGGACGAATACCCAGGCGTGTCCGAGTATCTTGGCCGTCCTGGTGGTGAAACGCGTAAAGACGTCAGGCCGGTTCTTATCGCTCGTCATGATGGCCTCCGTTTGAGCATTTTGTTGTGGTTCCTGTGCTGACTGAGAACTTTAGGCCTGACAGCCCCGGAGGAGCCGCAGCCGCAAAGCGGCGACGCTTCGATCTCCGCGCATTAGACAGCCCCGGGTGCTCCCGCGGCGCGCCGGCGAATTGCGGTCCGCCGCCTTGGCTCCTTCGCGGCCAGGGCCCTCAACCGGGGAACGATCCCAAAAGCCAAGGGCTGCCCGTGCCCGGGTGCCAGCAGGCGGGGTCCCAGTCCAGCGAGCCGCGCAACGGAGTCCTTTGCCATGTCCATATTCCATGTGGTGTACCACGGCGGCCCGGACAGGTCGGGCAATCCCAGCAGGATCCCACGGACGGAGTTCAGATTCACCGTGACGACTGCGTCGCCGGTGATGAGGACGCCGTCGCCGCCGCGCCAGTAGGCAACATGCCCGGCGGTATGGCCCGGCGTGGGCACCGCCACCCACCCGGGCAGGCCCGGCACTTCGCCGCTGCGGGGAAGGGGCCGCACGCGGTCCGAAATGTCACCCGCGGCCTCAATCCTGCGACGCGCACGGGCCGGCAGCGACCACATCAGCGGGGCTGTGATCCACCGGTCCAGCGGCATGGACCGCGCGGGGACATATCTTCCGGCAGCCATGGGCAACTCGGCCTGGTGGGCGTACACCGGCACCTCCCACGCCCGGGCCAACGGACCTGCGGCGCCGGAATGGTCCGGGTGGATGTGGGTCAGGAAGATCGCGTCAGGTTTCGCCCCCGGCCCGAGGACGCGCTCAACGGCAATGCGTGCTGGTCCCGCGCTGCCTCCCCAACCGCAGTCGACGAGCGCCCAGGCCGGCCCGGACCGGACAAGGTAGAAGTTCGAAGCCATCGGCCCGCTGCCGGAGGTCAGGAGCAGGAGGCCGGAAGCGATCTCCCGGGGTTCAGAAACACGCATCGTCCAGTCGCACCCCCGCGTGGCGAATCACCGAGCGCAGCTCCATGTTGACGCTGCGGCGTTGACTCATGGTTCCACTCCGCCGGCACCCGCCATAAGCCAATTCTTTCGCCGTTCCGTACCGCGCAGTAGGGCCGAACGGCCTTGGCTCGCGGGCCGAGGCTGCCCGCTCAGTCAGCCCCGGGCAGGCACACCTCCACGAGGCCGCCGTTGGTGCGCGTTTCGAAGACCGGCTGGCGGGCAGTGGCAGGCCCGGCCTTGACCTCGCCGGTCCGCAGCGAAAAAGTGCTCCGGTGCCAGGGGCAGACGACGCACGGGTCCCCGCCGTCGTCCTTGACCTTGCCTTCATGAAGCGGTCCGGAAAGGTGGCTGCAAACGTCGGACAGGACGTTGACGGTGTCACCCTCGCGGTGGACCAGCAGCGGGATCCCGGCCACGTCGCGCTTGTGGAGGCCGCCTTCGGGGAGGTCAACCAGCGGCGCCAGGGGATGCCAGCCGGACGGGAAACGGTGCGGGATTTCCTCGCTGTGGTTCACACCGGCGGCTTGCCGGTAGGTGAGGTGGCCACCCAGGAAGCCACCGGCGCTCACCGTGGCCAGCCCCAGGTAAGCCAGGACCTTGCCGCTGCCTTGGCTGCCCCTTGCCCGCTGGACCAGCGAGGCAAGGTAGAGGCCGGTAGCCGTGACGTTGGCCGCCGCATGCACCAGCCCCACCCGTTGCTGCTGCGGGTGCAGCTGCGACCAGTCGGTGAACCCCGCCAGGGCGGACGGAACCACGCTGGCCGCGCCGACTCCAATCAGGAGCCTGGCGGCCTTCTCGCCTCCCGGAACGGCATCAAGCACGCCGGCCGAAAGCCAAGCGCCAATTGGCACCTGGACGGCGAGGGGATGGACCGGGTGGCCGACAGGGACGCCGTGCAGGACATCGCGGGCCCAACGGGCCGGGATGGCCTTCTTTACGGCTTTCCGGACACTCTTGGCCAGGGGATCAAGCCAGTCGGCATCCTCGAGGCGGGTGACAAGTTCAAGCGCGGGCAGCGGTTTCATGTGTCCTCCTTACCCCGCTTACCGTAGTCCACTCAGGCTGGCCCGGTACCCGAAAGCTGAACCTAATTTCCGGCCTCGGGCTTCCGGGCACTGCGACGAGTGGCGCCACCGGCCCTACGGAGTGGCGCCACCGGCCCTACTGCAGCGGTGGCACACCGGCCCTACTGCAGCGGTGGCACACCAGCCCCTACTGCAGCGGCGAGCCCAGCACCGTGAACCGGTGGCCGGCCATTTCCCCGGACAGCAGCGGCATGGCCTCGGCAATGGCTGCGCGCGTGCTGTCCAATTGCAGTGATGCCTGGTGCGCCTCCGCGGATTCCCAGAGTTCGGAGACGAACACCGTGTCCGGAACGTCGTCATTGATCCCCACCTCGTACAGCAGACAGCCGGCTTCCCTCATCCCGGGCTTGGGCCGGAGCAGTATGGCCACCAGGGCATCGCGCTGGCCGGGCTTGGTTCCGAGCATTCCCACATTGGCAAAAGTCATAGGGACAGTGTGCAACACGGGCCGGACAACAGTCTCCGGGGACGGTCGGTCGGGCCGGGCCGGGGCGACAGCGCGGGTGCGGAAGGCAGCCCAGGAAAGCGGGGCGCGCGTACCTACCGGACTGCCGCCGGCGAAGCGGTTGCCGGCTGCGCAGAGACTGCGCCCGGGTGCGTGATCTCGGCGCCGGTTCCCGCCGCTTCCCCGTGCGGCACCGTGGCAACGTGCGGCTGTCCGGCCACTGCCGTCGTCGTGCTTGCACCGGCGGATTCCGTCGCCGCGTCCCCACCGGCGAACGCCCGGACCATGGCCTCGCGATCGAACTGTCCTTCCCATTTGGCCACTACGAACGTTGCCACGCAGTTCCCCAGCAGGTTCACCACCACCCGCATGGAGTCCATGAGGCGGTCGGCGCCGAGGAGGAGCGCGACGCCGGCTACCGGGAAGATGCCCAGCGCACCAGCGGTGGCGGACAGGGCAAGGAAAGCAGATCCGGGAACTCCAGCCATGCCTTTGGACGTCAGCATCAGGATGCCCAGGGCCGCGAGCTGCTGGCCCAGGTCAAGGTTGTAGCCAAAGGCCTGGGCCAGGAAGAGCAGGGAGATGGAGAGGTAGATGGCTGCGCCGTCGAGGTTGAACGAGTAGCCGGTGGGAACCACCAGGCCCGTGGTGGCACGGGAGCAGCCCGCGTTGGTCAGTTTTGTCATGATCCGCGGCAGGACGGACTCGGTGGATGCCGTACCCAAGGCCAGCAGGAATTCCTCGCGGGTGTACTTGAGGAACTGCCACAACGGCACCCGGGGGTAGGCCCATGCCACCACGAAGAGGAGTCCGATGAACACCACTGCGGCGCCGTAGCAGGCGGCGATCAGCACCGCGTAGGTCCCGAGGGAATCGAGGCCATACTGGCCGATGATGAAGGCCATGGCGCCAAACGCTCCCACCGGCGCGGCACGCATCACCCAGCCCATGATCTTGAAGAACAGTTCGAGCACGGTTTCCATCAGGGTGATCACCGGCAGGCAGCGGTCACGGCCGACGACGACGATCGCCACGCCGAAGAAGACGGAGAAACAGAGGACCTGGAGGAGGTTGTTGCCGGCGAAGGCGCCTACAACGCTGGTGGGGATGATGCCGAGCAGGAAAGCACCGGCATCCTTGGGCGGGGCGGTGGAGGTTTTGGCGTTGAGTGCGTCCTGGGACAGGGTGGCGGGATCGATGTTGAGGCCGGCGCCGGGCTGCACCAGGTTGGCGACGACGAGCCCGAAGACCAGGGCAAACAGCGTGGCGCCGGTGAAGTAGGCCAGGGCTTTGACGCCCACCCGGCCCACGGCCTTGACGTCGCTGACCGCAGCGATCCCGGTGACGATCACCAGGAAGATCAGCGGCGCAATGATCATCTTGATCAGCTGGATGAAGCCGTCGCCGAGCGGGCGGAGTCCTGCGCCGAGGTCCGGCCAGAAGTGGCCGATGAGGACGCCTGCCACCACCGCCACGAGGATCTGGACGAAAAGGGACCTGTACAACGGTTTCCTGCGTGCATCCTGGGCCGGCGGCCGCGTGGTGGCGGAGGCGGTGATCTTCATGCTGTGTGCCTGTTCGTTGGGAGGGACACCGCACGGGAGCGGCGTCTGCTTCGGATGGCGGCGCCGGAACGCCGCAGGGTCATCCCAAAACTAGGGAATGCATGTTTCCGGAAAGATAAATCCGTAATGCGGAAGTATTAAAGTATTTATTCCAAACGCTGTATTATTGCTGCGGCTATAGTCCATCCAGCTCAGGCCGCACCGGCGAACCAACAACCTCGGCGAACCAGCAACGTCGGCGAACAAAGGGACCCCCATGGAAGACCCCGCGCAGGACAAGACCGGCCCACACCAGGACACCGGAACATCCGTCTCGGACCCAGCTTCCCGGCGCCCCGGCCGGACCCCCCGCACACCCGCGGGCCGGACTCCGGCCGCGGAAACCGGCACCGCCGTCCTGCTCGGCATCGCTGCCGCCTTCGTGGGACTCGCCCCGTGGCTGGTTACAGGAGCCCGGCTCCCGCTGCAAAATCTATGGGCCAGCGACGCCCTTCCGGCGGACATGCCCCTCACGTTCCTGCCGCTGAGCCAATACCGGGGTACGACCATTGTGGCGTTGTTGACCGTTGGCGCAGCGGCCGCGGGCCTGGCCCTCCGCGTATGGAAACCGGGCCGCCGCGGCCTTGCCACGGCGGGCGCCCTGTTTGGTGTGCTGCTGGTCCATATAGGTGCCACCGTCCAATCGTTCACCGCACTCAACGACGGATTGGCGCCCGGATCCAGTTCAGCCCTGTATTTCGCCGGCCTGCTGGGCGGCACCATCGCGGCCACAGCTGCCGGCGCCTTGGCGCTGCTGATGCTCGCTGCAAGGTCGCGCGCCGTGGCCGCGTTGGGCGTCGGCTTCATGGCGGTGCCCTTCGCTTCCTGGCTGGCCGCAGCCACCACCTTCATGGCGGGCGCGGACGCCGTCCCCGCCCCGATCAGCATGGCCTGGCGCTGGCTTCCGGCGGTCCTGATTGGCCTGGCCCTGGCGTGGTGTGGATTCAGGCCGCTCGTCCGGCTCCTGGTGTGGGCAGCCGACGTGGCCCTGCTCTGGCTTGTTCCAGCGCTCTTCACCAGCGTGAACTACGTCCTCGGGACCCGCGTCTACCTTGGCGACTTCCAGGAGATGGCCGTGCTGTCGCGCCAGATCCTGGCGGCCACCCTCGGGCCGGCGGGCGGAGCAGGGCCCAGCATCCTCGTGGCCCTGGGCATTGGGACCGCGGGAGCAGGGCTCTTCAGCATCCGGGACAGGAAGAATATGCGGCAGGCAAGCATCGAGGCCGACGCCGGTCGCACGGCGTAGCGCACCGCGGACTCACTCTGCAGCACCCAGGCTCGCTTCATGCACCACGGCGCCGGTCGCCGTAGCGCACAGCTCCCGCACTCTGTAGCGCACAGCTCCCTCACTCTGCTGCGCCCAGGCTCGCTTCATGCACCACGGCGCCGGTCGCCGTCGTATCTTCCCTCAGCATCCAGCCCACCCGCTTGACTGTCCGCAGCATCACTGCGCTTTCGACGATCTCGATGCCGGGCACCTTCTGCTGCAACGCCAACTCGGCAGACATGATGTCGGCGAGCGAATGCAGCCACATGATGATCACGAAGTTGGTGGGTCCGGTTGTTGAGGCACTCAGCCTGACATTGCTGATAGCCCGTATTTCCGCCGCCGCGGCCTCGTGCCCGCCTGCCGGTACGTTGACAAACCATTGGCACGTCACCGGAAACGACGAATAGCGCTGGGCGATTTCGCAGCGGAAGGACAGGATGCCGCTGGACAGCACCCGGTTCAGCTGGCGTTGCGTCGTGGCCGGGTGGCGGCCCAGCGCGCGCGCAATGTCCGCGGCGGTGGCACGGCCGTCCCGCGCCAGGAACGGCAGGAGGTCGAGGTGGCTCTCAGGCAGCCGGCCCGCAGCCGGCCCCGGTTCGGTCCCGGGCTGGGTGCCGAGCGCCCGGAGCGCAGCCAGCTGGGACCGGCTCAGGACGTTCAGCCGCCAGTCGTCCCCGCTGCTGTGCAGCCGCGTGCAAAGGGCCACCTGGTACTTGGTCAGGCCCTCAATGGCCTTGAGCCTGGAGATGATCTTGGCGCTGAATTCCTCCAGCGAGCGGGTGATGACGGTCAGCATCAGGTCCCGGTTGCTGGCCGCCTCTTCCACGGTGACGATCTCGGGGACGGCTGCCAGCTGGGCCGTGACGCTTTCGCGCCGGGTCATCTCGCAGTCCACCGCAACGTAGGCAAGGAGCATCTGCTTCGGATCCCCGGCAAGGTGGGCGGTAACCCACGATGCGCCGCTTGAGGTCAGCCGCTCCCAGCGGGCGGCCAACGTGGTGGGATGTACGCCGAGGACCTTGGCGGCATCCGCCCAGCCCAGCCGCGGGGAGGACTGCAGGACCTGGATCAGGGCAAAATCGTCTTCGCTCAGCTCTTCTGACACAACTCTCCCATTGCGTGAATCCTGTTCCAAGGCGCGGTTTGAAGCATAATTCCAGCGGTTTGGCCGAGTGTGAACCATGCCACTCCAGAATAGTCTCCAAGCCCGAACGCCAATTGCCAAGGAGTGCCACGTGCCCATGACCGCCGACGCCAAGGACCTGCAGGAAGACCTCATCCGCCTGCGCCACGACCTTCACCGCCAACCGGAAATCGGGCTCCACCTCCCCCGCACCCAGGAGAAGGTCCTCCAGTCACTGGACGGACTCCCCTTTGAGATCACGCTGGGCAAGGACACGACGTCGGTCACCGCAGTCCTGCGCGGAGGGCACCCCGGCGGGGAGGCCGCCGGAAGGGAAGCCGCCGGCCCCCGCCCCGCGGTCCTGCTGCGCGCCGACATGGACGGGCTGCCCGTGCAGGAGAAGACCGGCGTCGACTTTACGTCGCAGGCGGACGGGGCCATGCACGCCTGCGGCCACGACCTGCACACTTCCATGCTCGTGGGAGCCGCCACGCTCCTGGCCGACAAGAAGCACCTGCTTGGCGGCGACGTCGTCCTCATGTTCCAGCCAGGCGAGGAAGGGTTCGACGGCGCAAGCTACATGATCCGCGAAGGCGTCTTGGACGCCGCCGGAACCCGAGTCCAGGCAGCCTACGGAATGCACGTGTTCTCCTCGCTGGAGCCGCACGGCACCTTCTGCACCAAGCCCGGCGTCATGCTCAGCGCCTCGGACGGGCTGGAAGTCACAGTGCTCGGCGCAGGCGGCCACGGTTCCGCCCCGCATTCGGCGAAGGACCCGGTCACCGTTGCCGCGGAGATGGTGACCGCCCTGCAGGTGATGGTCACACGGCAGTTCAACATGTTCGATCCCGTGGTCCTGTCAGTGGGCGTGCTGCATGCCGGCACCAAACGGAACGTCATCCCCGAATCCGCCCGCATCGAGGCCACCATCCGGACCTTTTCCGAGGCGTCACGCCACAAGATGATGGACGCCGTCCCGCGCCTGCTGAAAGGGATCGCCGCAGCGCACGGGGTGGAGGTGGCCGTCGACTACCTGCAGGAATACCCCCTCACCATCACCAGCG
Organism: Pseudarthrobacter sp. efr-133-R2A-89; assembly: GCF_030209315.1. Classification (NCBI taxonomy): domain Bacteria; kingdom Bacillati; phylum Actinomycetota; class Actinomycetes; order Micrococcales; family Micrococcaceae; genus Pseudarthrobacter; species Pseudarthrobacter sp. efr-133-R2A-89. The sequence continues at coordinate 73,331 of NZ_JARVSE010000006.1, forward strand.
AGGACGAAACACACACGGCCGAAAAGGTGATCACCGAACTGTTCGGCGAGCGCCGGCTCTCACGCTGGGCAACCCCGCTCAGCGGCTCCGAGGACTTCTCCAGGGTGCTGGCCGAGGTGCCCGGCACCTTCGTAGGCCTCAGCGCCGTGGCCCCCGGCGGCGATCCGGCCACCTCACCGTTCAACCACTCACCGTACGCAACGTTCGACGACGGCGTGCTGGCTGACGGGGCCGCGCTGTACGCGGAACTCGCCATGTCACGGCTGGGCGCCCTCGCCCCGGCCTCCTAGCCTCCGGAACCAGCGCAACCTGCCTCCCCCCGACCCAACCGACCAGGAAGAACACCATGTCCGTCGCAGTAAGCAAGCCCCAGACTGGACGCATGTCCACCGCGAAAACCATCGTCGGCACCGGCATCGGAAACGCCGTTGAGTGGTACGACTGGGCAATCTATGCCACGTTCACCCCTTTCATTGCCAGCCAGCTGTTCAGCAAGGAAGACCCGGCATCGGCCGTATTGTCCACGCTGGCGATCTTCGCCGTCGGTTTCGTGGCCCGGCCGTTCGGCGGGTTCCTGTTCGGCTGGATCGGCGACCGGGTGGGCCGGAAGACTTCCATGACGCTCGCCGTGGGCCTCGCCTCGCTGGGCAGCCTGATGATCGGTGTTGCGCCCGCCTTCGCCAGCGTGGGCGCGTTCGCGTCCCTCATGCTCCTGGTGGCCCGGCTGGTCCAGGGCTTGGCGCACGGCGGGGAGTTGCCGTCGTCGCAGACGTACCTGTCCGAAATGGCGCCCAAGGAGCACCGCGGATTCTGGGCCACGCTGATCTATACGTCGGGAACCGTGGGGATCCTGTTCGGCACCCTCCTGGGGGCTGTCCTGAACATGGCGCTGACCACCGAGGCAATGAACGCCTGGGGCTGGCGGATCCCGTTCCTGATCGGCGCAGCCATGGGCCTGTATGCCTTGATCATGCGGTCACGGCTGCATGAAACCGAAGCGTTTGAGGGTGAAGCAACCACGGCCAGGCGTGCGGCGATCTGGCCGCAGATTGTCCGCTACCGCAAGCAGGCGCTGCAGGTGATCGGCCTGACGGTTGGCCTCACGGTGATCTACTACATCTGGGGTGTGGTGGCCCCAAGCTATGCGACCACGGCGCTGAAGATCGACCGCGGCGAGGCACTTTGGGCAGGCGTGGTCGCCAACATCGTCTTCATCGCGGCGCTGCCGGTCTGGGGCAAGCTCTCAGACCGGATCGGCCGCAAGAAAGTCCTCTGGGCCGGCGCAATCGGCTCCGCCGTGCTGCACTTCCCCATGACCTGGCTGTTGAAGGACTCCGCCTGGCAGCTGGCGGTGAGCATGTCCGTGATGTTGATTTTCGTGGCGGCGAGCGCAGCAATCGTCCCGGCGGTCTACGCAGAGCTGTTCCCGACGTCGATCCGCACCGTGGGCGTTGGCGTCCCCTACTCGATCTGCGTGGCGGTCTTCGGCGGCACGGCCCCCTACCTGCAGCAGTGGCTGGGGTCCACGCTGGGCGCACCGCAGGTGTTCAACGTCTATGCGGTGCTCCTGCTGGTGATCAGTGCGGCCGTCGTGTTCACCATCCCGGAAACCAAGGGCAAGGACCTGACGCACTAGGTTGCCCCTCCGCAGAAGGTCCCCGGTCGCCGGTACCGGCACCGGGGACCTTGTGCTGCACCGGTCGTTTCCCTACTGGCCCGCCGGCCCCGTAACAGCCCGGACACCTACTGACGGGGTTGCCCTGACAGCGTTGGCTGCCCTGTCGGCGGCCACCTGGGCTTCGGTTCCGGAGTCAAGGATCGTATTGCGGGTGGATCCGGCATCGACCTGTACGGCCGTGACGGCGAGCCCGTCGGCAGCGTCTGTGGCCAGGAGGGCGTCCACCTGCGCCTCAAAGCAGGAGTCGCTCGAGGTGGCATTGACGTCGAGGGCAACCACATGGTTGTTGGAGACGAAGTTGGCTGACCCTTCCACCAGCCGAATGATCACCGGTGTGGCGCCCTCCGGCCGGATGGCCTGCGAATCGATGACTTCGGAGAAGTGGTTGCCGATAATCGAATTGTTGTTGCCACTGACGGACAGCAGCCCGTGGAGGTCATCGAGCCCGTTGCCGATTCCCAGGAAAGGCGTCCAGGGCTCATGGTCGCGCAGGAAATGGTTGGTGGCCACAAGGTTCTCGGAACTGCCTTCCGCCAGGACCACCATCCCCGGGTAGAAGGAATGCAGCCGGTTGTTGCTCACGCTTGACCGCGTGACCGCCCTGAGGTGGACGCTGCTCGCACCCCGGGGAAAGACGTTGTTGGCAGTGACAAACAGTCCGCCGTGGTTCTCGGCATAGATTGAATAGCCTTTGAAGCCGGCTCCCACCAGGTTGTCCGTGATCTTCGATGCCTGTCCCCAGCCGCGCAGTTCGATGCAGCTTCCGCATTCAGCGATGAAGTTGTCGTGGATGGACAGTGCGTCCGCGTTGTGGATGGTCAAGGCGTTCTCGAGATAGACGAACCCCATGCCGTTGATGCGGAACGAATCGTTGGCGGTCGCCACATAGATGCCGGTTTTGCCGTTGACGTAGGTGTTCTCTGGGTGAAGGCCCGAACCGTCCTGAACGAAGTGCAGGCCGTCGATGCAGAAATTGGAGAACTCCACGGAGCTGATCCGAGGGCTGCCGTCCCGCTTTATGAGGAAGGCGGCTCCCGCCGCGTCCCCTGCTTTATCACCGGAAACGAGGTCCACGAGGATCCGGCTGCCTCCCGGCCACAGTTCGTGCAGGTCGGGCCATTCGTCTTCGGGAACATTGAATCGGATGCTCGATGACGTGAAGCCGTGTCCCGAACCTTGGATCTTGAGGAAGCTGACGTCGATCACCACTTGGGTACGGAGCCGGTAGTCTCCGGGGGGCAGGTAGATCACCGCCCCCGGCTTTCCGCCGTGGTCCACATCGGTGGCGGTCTGCCGTTCCTTGACGTCCGCGATGATGCTGTTGATGACTTCCCCGACGTCCTGGGCCGGGTTTCCGATGGGCCACGCCGTCACGTCGTAGTAGTTGCTGCTGGACATAGCTTCTTTCCTTGGTGTTCTCACTGGTTCGCCGGCTGGTATTGAGGCGCGTCTGACTGCAGTTCATCCAATGTTGGCGGTTGGGCACCGGGGCGGCCAACCGTGATGGCGGCGGCCTTTGACGCCATCCCTCCCAGCGCTTCGAGGACTGACGGCGCCAGTCCGTCTGCGCCGCGCATCAGGAGCCCGTAGATCAGGGCGGACATATAGGAGTCGCCGGCCCCGATGGTGTCAGCCACCGCGGCGGTGACCGGGGGAACCAGCACTTGGGCGTCCCGTGTTGCCAGCATGGAGCCGTCCGATCCCTTGGTGATGGCGACAAGCCCGGCGCCCAAGGCCAGGAGATGGCGTGACACTTCCTCCAGTGGCCGCCGCGGATAGAGCCAGTGGGCGTCCTCGTCGCTGAGCTTGACCACGTCGGTGAACGGGATGAGTTCCTCGAAGGTGGTCTTCGCCTGGACGTGGCTGCCGAGCAGCGCGGGGCGGATGTTGGGGTCGTAGGTCACAACGCAGCGCCGGTGTGATTGCTCAAGGAGGTCCCGGACCGCTGCCGCTCCCGGTGCCAGGAAGGAGGCAATGGAACCGGTGTGCAGGATTTTGGGCAGCGTGGCAGGCGCCGTTTGTGGCAGGTCCCAGTGGATGTCGAAGTTATACCGGGCTGATCCATCCGCAGCCAGGACGGCGGTGGCGGTAGCGCTCCTGCCCGGCCGCCTGGAACCGGGCAGGAGGCGTACGCCGGCGCTTCGAAGGTGTTCTTCGATGGCTGTTGCATGGCGGTCCACGCCGATCGAGGTGAGGAGTGCGGTATCGACGCCCAGGCGGCCGAGTCCGTAGGCGACGTTTGCCGGTGATCCACCCGGATGTTCAGCCGTGCCGTGGGGTGAGGCGACAATGTCCACCAAGGCTTCACCGACCACGATCACGTCCGGACCGGAACCACCGTGGAGGTGCGGGGCTGTTGACATTCTGGACCCTTCCTTAGGTAAGTGATGAAACCGCGAGGTGCAGCACGGTTGCCTGGCCCCCGTCGGCCGAGAGCCAGGTCTGCAGGTGCCCGGCGCCAGGGAAGACGAGGTCGGTCATCACCACCTTGCCCCCCTGTGCAAAGACCTCCACGGAGCAGTGGTCGACGACGATCTGCAGCTTGAGGACACCGTCTTCCAGGACCAGCGGGGCTGATTCGACGGAGGCGAACTTGGCATGGAAGCCGGTGTCGCCTGAGTGGCGGCGGTCAAGGCTGAGCCGGGCGCTGGCTGTGTCGTAGCTCAGGACAGCGCCCGTTGTCCGGTCACTGCTGCCGAAGATCCGCACCTCGATCCGGTCAGCACCGCCAGGAGCAAGCTCGGCCTCGATGATCTGGGCGGCGCCGGGGATTGCGTCCGGCAGCCGCAGGCCTGCGGCGTTCAGCTCACGCAATCCCGCGTCCGTCAGCTCTGTGGCACGCGGGAGCCTTCCCTCCTGGCCTCGCCCTGCCAGGACTGGTTGCTGGACCAGGCGGGCGGAGCCGTTGACCGTGGCGAGCCGCAATTCGCGGGCCAGGGTCATGGACGACCGCCAGGGTGCGGTGGGCAGTTCGTTGGCGTAATCCCAGTTGTTCATCCAGCCGATGACGATGCGGCGGCCGTCCGGGGCGTTGCTGAAGGAGACAGAGGCGTAGCAGTCGCGTCCCCAGTCAAGCCAGAGGCATTCCCGCAGCGCCGCCGCAGCCTCCGAAGGGTCCGGGACGGTACGCAGCCCGGCCGGAGCCACGAGGGAACCCGCGTCCGGAACGAACCGGGCGCCGTCGAACTGGCCCACGAAGTACTGGCCGCCGGACCCCCCTGCCACTGCGCCGGGGTTGACGTTGACGATCAGGACCCATTTGGTGTTGCCCGGATCCCCGTCCACTGCGAGGGGAAAGAGATCGGGGCACTCCCAGTCACCGGCGTCGGCGTTGGCCGGGCCGAAATCGCTCAGGAAATCCCACGACTTGAGGTCGTCCGAACGGTAGAAGACCACCTGCTGGTGATGCGCTTCGACCGCGACCATGACCCAGTACGCGCCCTGGTCCCCTTGGTAGCGGAACACCTTGGGATCCCTGAAGTTCGCCGAATTCCTGGTGAGGACAGGGTTTCCGTCGTATTTCTGCCACGTCATGCCGCCGTCGGTGCTGTACGCAAGGGACTGGGCCTGCGTGCCGTTCAGTTTTGAGGCGGCTTTGAAGGCACTGGTGTAGATGGCCACGAGTGCGGGCTGCTCCGCAGAGCCAAAGCCGGCCGTGTTGCCGTCGTCCACCACGACGCTGCCGGAGAAAATGTCCTCCTCGTCGTCGCAGGCGATGGCAACCGGGTGTTCAGTCCAGTGCAGCAGGTCGGTCGAGGTGGCGTGGCCCCAGGACATGTTGCCCCAGACGTTGCCGAACGGATTGTTTTGGAAGAAGAGATGGTACTTGCCGTCGTGGAACACCAGGCCGTTGGGATCGTTCAGCCAAGTGTCCCTCGCCGTGAAATGGATGGCTGGACGGAACCTGGCGGTTCCGGCCGGTGTTTCCGGGCGTGCGGCATCAAGGAAGGTGGACATGTTGGTGCGGTCCTCCGGGACGTGGAAGGGTTGGCTGCTCAGTGGCGTGGGGCCGCGATGGAATCGCGGCGTACCAGCGGGCAGCCCAGGATGGTCGGATGCAGTGCCATGAGGGACAGGTCCGTCTTCCCCTCGACGGCGTCAATCAGGTGTTCGGTTGCCCAGGCGCCCATCTCGTAATGGGGCAGTGCGACGGTGCTGAGGCCCGGGTAGAGGTTGGCGGCGATGAGTTCCTGGTCATCAAAGCCCACCACGGAGAGGTCGGACGGGATGGAAAGTCCCAGCTCCGCGGCGGCCCGGTAGGCGCCCATCGCCATGCGGTCGTTGTAGCAGAAGAGCCCGGTGGGGCGGTCGTCGTGGGCCAGGATGCGCAGGGCCGCCTCGTAACCGCCCTGGACCTCCGAGGCCGCCGCCTCCACGGGCGCCGTGCCGCCATCGAGCCCTGCCTCATCCAGTGCGGCCCGGAAGGCGTGGAGCCGTTGCCGTGTCGCCGGGACATCGTCGGTGTTGTTGAGGTAGCCCACGCGCGTGTGGCCGGCCTCGAGGAGCGCACCCACAGCCGCGCGTGCGCCACCTTCTTCGTCCGGAATCACGGCTGTGATGTTGCCGTCCGTGGCCACCGAGTCAACCAGGATGGAGGGCACGGTGCCCAGGTTCGCCGGCAGCTTCACGGTGCGGTGGTACATGGTGGCGTAGAGGATCCCGTCCACCCGGCGCTCCAGGAGGGCCTCAACATCCGCCTGCCTCGATTCGAGGCTGGCGGAACCGGAGGTGTTGATGATCATGAGGTTGTACCCCCGGGCCTTCGCCGCCTCATCGGCACCCAGGATGATCCGGCCGGCGTGGGGCGTGGTGGCGATATCCTCGCTCACCAGCCCCAGCATCCCGGTCCGCTGGGTCCGGAGGGCCTGCGCAAGCCGGTTGGGGCCATAACCCAGCTGCTCGGCGGCGGACCGGACCTTGTCCCTGGTTTCGGGGCTGATCCGGGCATAGGAAACCTCGTTGAGGACGTGGGAAACAGTCGTCACGGACACGCCGGCGGCTACGGCCACGTCCTTGATCCCGATGTTCCTGTTACTCATCTGCGTCCCACGTCCTTATGGTTGGTGATGCCCCTGGGGGTTACCAGTAGGCTACTCGTTGCTGGGGGTCTAACCCTTGACGGCGCCGAGCGTCATGCCCGCCACGATCTTGCGCTGCAGCAGCAGGGTCAAAAGGATGACCGGGATGGAGTAGACGGCGGCCAACGCCGTCATGGAACCCCAGTCCAGGCCAAATTGGGTCTGGAAGTTGGCTATGACCACGGGCGTTGTCTGGGAACGGATGGCCGTCATCAACAGGGCGAAAAGGAACTCGTTCCAGGACGCCAGGAAGGCGAAGATCGCGGTGACGGCGACACCGCCGGACACCACGGGGATCACCACCCGCCACAACGCGCCCAGCCGGCTGCAGCCATCAACCGTGGCAGCTTCTTCAAGGTCTTTCGGCACCGCCTCGAAGAAGCTGGACATGAGCCAGATCGAGAGCGGCAGCGAGATGGTGGTATGCGCGATGGACAGGGCGATCGGGGTATCGGAAAGGCCCATTGACGCCATCATGGACGCCAGCGGGATGCCGATGGCCACCGGGGGCACCATGCGGGTCACCAGCGCGGCCATGATGAAGATCCGGCCGCTAAGGGTCTTGTACCGGGTGATGCCATAGGCCGCCGGTACCGCCAGCACAAGGGAAAGCAGCGTGCTGATCACTGCGGTCTGGATGCTGTTGATGAACGAGGCCAGGACTCCGTTCCGGCCCAGGGCATTGGCGTAGTTCTCCAGGGTCCACTCCCTGGGGAGGATGGTGGGTGGAACCGCAATGGTGTCGATCGGGGTCTTGAACGACGTGAACAGCAAATACAGGAAGGGGAAGCCGTACAGCACCATGGCCGCCGCCAGCAGGATCCAGAGCAGGGTGCGGGTCCCTCGCCTGCCGGCTTCCAGTCCTTCCCGGTTGACGCCGCGGCGCTTGCGGGGCTGGACGGTGCCGGTCTGCGCCGAAGGTGCCGGCGCCGCCTTGTGCCGCGTTCCGCCGTCGTACGTGGTTCGTTCTGCGGTGCTCATCAGGTGTCCTTTCCGGGCCGCCAGATGGTGGCCACCGCGAAGAATGCGACGGCGAGCATCGCCAGCAGGTAGATGGTGCCCATGGCACTGGCCAGGCCCGGATCGCCAAAGCGGATCATGGTGCGGTAGATCAACAGGCTCATGGTCTCGGAGGCCGACTGCGGGCCGCCGTTGGTCTGGATGAGGATGGTGTCGAAGGCCCGGGCAGCGTCAATGCCCCGGACCACGAGAGCCACGGCGATGACCGGCCGGAGGAGAGGAAGGATGATCCGGAACAGGAGCGCGGGGGCGCGGGCACCGTCCAGCCGGGCCGCCTCGATGAGATCCCCGGGAATGTTCTGCAGTCCGGCGAAGAGCACCAAGCACATGAACGACGTGGTGAGCCAGATGTCCGGGATCGCCACCGAAAAGAGCACGATGTTTGGGTCCGACAGCCAGCCGATCTGGTTGGGGTCGGAGAGGATGCCGGCTTGGTGCAGGAGGGTGCCAATGAGCCCGAAGTTGTCGATCATCAGGAACTTCCACAGCAGGCCGGCCACGATCGGGGCAATCATGAGCGGATACATGAATACGGTCCGCCAAATCTGGGAGCTCCTGCCCAGCATGGTGAACAGCAGTGCCATGCCAAGGCCAAGTGCGAATTCGAGCGTGACCACAACCAGTGTGTAGGCCAGCGTCCGCCATCCGGCGCCGGTAAAGGCCTCGGAGGCGAAGGCCCGGACGTAGTTGTCCAGGCCCACAAATTCGCGGGGGCCGCCGGCGATCGGGGAGATCTTGAAGAAGCTGTCCGCGACAAGGCGGAACAGCGGGAAGGCAACAAAAACTGCCAGGAACAGCGCCGCTGGTGTCATCAGGAACAATGCGAAGCGGCGATCGGAGATACGCACGGTTTTCTCTTCCGCTGGTTGGGGCCGCGGCCGGCGCCGGTAGTTCAGGCGCCGGCCGCGGGGGTCTTACTTAAGTAGATCCTCGATCTGCTTCTTGGCATCGGCGAGGAGGGTTGCGGAGTCACCACCGGCAACAGCCTTCTGAAGCATGGGAACCAGAACGGAGTCCACGATCTGCTGCCACTTCTCGGTAGCAGGTCGCGTTTCGGTTGCCTTACCGTTGAGCGTCTGGATCAGCGGCTTAAAGCTCTCGTAGCCCGGCTGGTCCTGGTACTTCTGGTACGCGGAGATGCGGGCGGCGAGGCCGAGGGTGGATTCAATGCCTTTGTCGTTGTAGTCGTAGGCGCACTTGACGAACTTCTTGGCCGCCTCGGTGTTCTTGGTCGCCTTCGGAACGGTCAGGTACCAAGGCCCGGGAACGCCGCCGACGCCGGCGGACCCGGCGATCATGGGAGCGGCACCGACCTTGCCGGCCACCGGGGAGTCCTTGGGGATCTGCCGGTAGGCGTGGGCCCAGAACCGGGTCATCGCCGTCTTGCCCTGGTTGAACAGGTTTTGTGCCGCGGCCCAGTCCACCTGGGCTGCACCCGAGGGGGCGTCCTTGACCAGGCTGGTGTAGAAGTCCAGGGCTTCCTTGTGGGCGGGGTTGTCGATGACCACCTTGTTGTTAGCGTCCAGCACCATGGGTGAGCCCGCCTGCGCTACGTGGGCCAGCCACTCGGTTTCCACACCGCCCTTGACGTCGGTGCCGTACATGCCGTCCTTGGTGAGGAACGCGGAAATGTCCTGGTACTGCTTCCATGTGGTGGGAGCTGCCAGGTCGTAACCGTACTTCGCCTTGAAATCGGCCTTGTTCTTGGCATCTTCGAAAAGATCCTTGCGGTAAAGGATGATCTCGGCGTTCGTCCAGGCGGGCATGCCGATGAAGTGGCCGTCAACGTTGGCTTCCTTCACCAACGCCGGGAAAATATCCTTCTTGGCTTCATCGGTAAAGAGTTCGTCGATGGGCTGGACCGCGTCCTTGAAGCTGGGGAGCCAGACTGAGTCCAGGGCGGCGACGTCGAAGGAGACGTTGCCGGAGGAAAATTCGCTGGAGAGCCGGTTGAACATGCCGTCATAGGGCAGTTCGACGAAGTTGACGTCGACGCCGGCTTCCTTCTTGCACTGTTCGGCGACGCCGGTCAGCTCTGCGTGGCCGCCGGCCTCGACCAGGACGTTGACCGTGTTGGTGCCGGCACTTCCCGACGTGGCGGCCGGGCCCCCTGCGCCGCACCCGGAGGCGACCAGGGCGACAGCGGTGCAGATGCCGCCGATGGCAAGCCTGTTGATGAATTTACGAGTGGACATCGCTGTCGACTCACTTTCTCTCGAACGGAATGGTGAGAATGAGCTTGGGGTGAAAAATCGTTTTGCCAAAACGACTTGGCACCACTGTAGGACTCCATTCCGCGGAGTGTCAAGTGTCACACCGGCTGGAAATTCGGCCATTGACGCAGCGAGGGATGCGGACCTAGCGTGGTTCCCGTTGCAGAGAAGAATCGTTTTGGCTTAGGTTGGCACGTCGCCCGCTCCGAGCGTCAACTAAAAGTGGCGGGTCCACATGGAAACCCCGTCAGGCAGCCACCGGCAACACGAGGAGGTACCCGGCCGGCAGTCCGCTGCTCCAGCGCCGCGGCTCGCGGATCACGAACTGCGTCGCCAGCTGCTCGGGGCTGAGCAGGCTGTTGGGCGCCGGCGATGGCCCCCACTGCGTGCTGCCGTAGGGATACAGGGGATCCAGGACGTGAATGCCCGTCACGGAGAAGTCGGGGAATTGCCGGGGATCGCCCAGCGACTCGAAGCCGCTCATCACCCAAGCATGGCGGCCGCTCCACATGACCAGCCCCACCGGCCTGCCCGTTTGGGTAATGGCGCGTGAGGCCGCGCGGAGCGCCTCGCCGTAGTCGGAGATGCTGACCACCCGGTAGGGGCCCATTCCCGATTCGGAAAGCACCTGGGCCCAGCCGTAAGGATTGGCGCCATTGAACGAGTCGGACGAGCGGGCGCGGGCCATCTCCCACAAATCGCCCTGTTGAGCCCGGTCAGCCCAGGCGCCTCCCCCGGTGTCGTCGACGAGGTTGTGGGCCATCTGGATGCTCGCGGCCACACACCAGTCGAAGGTGTACTGGGGAACGAAGTCACCTTCCCGGTACAGGTTCAGGGCGAAAGGCTGCGGAGCCGGTGCAGGCGGAGCCGGGGGCGGCTCCGCAGCCGGCGAGGAACCAGGGGCCGATGCCGTCGTTGGCGCAGGCGGCAGAGTCGGGGCGCCGCCAGCTTCGGCCACCACCGGACCGGCAGGCGCCGTTCCGGACGCAACCGCAGTCGCGGATGCGGATGCGGATGCGGCCGCAGGCTCGCCAGTTGTCCGGGGAACGGCCGCCGTCGGCGTGCAGGCCGCGAGGAATCCGGCCAGGGCGACCACCCAAGCCAGAACACGCAGGCGGGCACCGGCCATGGTCGATTGACTCCATTCCTGACGAGCGGGCTTACCTCCTTCCAGTGTCCTGCCCCCGGCGCCCCCTTGACTACCCCACCCTGCGATCCCTACACTTTTCATAAAGCAGAATCTAAATTCCACAAAGCGGAAACGGTAAAGGCCGGGAAGCAAGGGAAGATAGATCAAAGCCCCTCCTCGGAAGGACCTACGATGACGTACACAGTGAACTGCTCCATCCTCCTCACGGAGCTGCCCCTGCTTGAGCGCCCGGCGGCCGCCAAGGCAGCCGGCTTCGACGCCGTCGAATTCTGGTGGCCCTTCGAAACCTCCGTCCCGGCCGACAGCGAGATCACGAAGTTCGAGAACGCCATCACGGACGCCGGCGTCCAGCTCACCGGCCTGAACTTCAACGCCGGCAACATGCCCGGCGGTGACCGCGGCCTGGTCTCTTGGAAGGGACGCTGCTCGGAGTTCAAGGACAACATCGACGTGGTGGCCGGCATCGGCGAGCGCCTGGGCTGCAAGGCCTTCAACGCCCTCTACGGCAACCGGCAGGACGACTTCACCCCCGAAGAGCAGGACGAGCTCGCCGTCAAGAACCTGGCGGCGGCAGCCCAGGGGGTCGCCCGCATCGGTGGCACCGTCCTCCTCGAACCGGTCAGCGGCGCACCCAAGTACCCGCTCCTGACCGCCAACGACGCACTCAACGTCATCTCCCGCGTCAAGGAAGAGACCGGTGCCGGGAACATCAAGCTCCTCGCCGACTTCTACCACCTGGCCGTCAACGGCGACGACGTCGAATCCGTCATCGAAAAGCACGCCAAGGACTTCGGCCACATCCAAATCGCTGACAACCCCGGCCGTGGCGCCCCGGGCACGGGCACCCTCCCCCTGGGCGAATGGATCGCCCGCAGCCGCGAACTCGGATACCAGGGCTACATCGGCCTCGAGTACAAGGAACCGCAGGAAACCGCCTTCAGCTGGGCCATCCGCGAACACGTAGCCCGGTAACCACCGCCGCACACGCAAGACCCTCCAGACTTTCAGAAAGAGAACCATCATGAGCAACGTTGCAGTCATTGGACTCGGAATCATGGGCCTGCCCATGGCCATCAACCTGGTCAAGGCCGGCCACACCGTCACCGGTTTCAACCGCAGCACGGACAAGATCGAGAAGCTTGTCTCCGAAGGCGGCCAGGGCGCCACGAGCATCGCGGACGCCGTCAAGGATGCCGACGTCGTCATCACCATGGTGCCGGACTCCCCCGACGTTGAAGGTGTGGTCAGCGGCAAGGACGGCGTCTTCGCCAACGCCAAGCAGGGCGCCCTGTGGATCGACGCCTCCAGCATCCGCCCCGACGTCGCCGTCCGCCTCGCCGCAGACGCCAAGGAAGCCGGCATCCGCCCCCTCGACGCCCCGGTCTCCGGCGGCGAACAGGGCGCCATCGACGCCGTCCTCTCCATCATGGTGGGCGGCGACAAGGCAGACTTCGACGACGCCCAGGACGTCCTGAACGCCGTCGGCAAGACCATCGTGCACGTGGGCCCCTCCGGCTCCGGCCAGACCGTCAAGGCAGCCAACCAGCTGATCGTCGCGGTCAACATCGAAGTCCTCGGCGAAGCCATCGCCTTCCTCGAGGCCTACGGCGTGGACACCGACGCCGCCCTCAAAGTCCTCGGCGGCGGCCTGGCCGGCTCCAAGGTACTGGAGCAGAAGGGCCAGAAGATGCTGGACCGCAACTTCGACCCCGGCTTCCGCCTTGCCCTGCACCACAAGGACCTGGGCATCGTCACCTCCGCCGCCCGCGAAGCCAACGTGGCCATCCCGCTCGGCGCCATCGCCGCCCAGCTCGTCGCCGCCACCGTCAACCAGGGCGACGGCGCACTGGACCACTCCGGACTCTTCAAGCAGGTCCTCCAGCTCAGCGGCAGGAAGTAACCACTCCCCCGCGCAGCCGGGACAAAAAGCGCGGAAACAAGCACCAAAGCAGGGAGCCCGCCGTCGTGGATTACGACGGCGGTCCCACCACCACACCCAAAAACAGGTTTCGACGGGCTCAACCACCGGGCCCGACCACAAGCTTTCAAGGAGCACCCCATGAGCAAGATGCGTACCGTTGATGCAGCGGTGGCCATCCTGGAAAAGGAAGGCGCCATCGAGGCGTTCGGCCTGCCAGGCGCCGCCATCAACCCCTTCTATTCCGCAATGCGCGCCCACGGCGGCATCCGCCACACCCTGGCCCGCCACGTCGAAGGCGCCAGCCACATGGCCGACGGCTTCAGCCGCGCCAAGGACGGCAACATCGGCATCTGCATCGGCACCTCCGGCCCCGCCGGCACCGACATGGTCACCGGCCTCTACGCGGCCTGGGCCGACTCCATCCCCATGCTCTGCATCACCGGCCAGGCGCCGGTGGCGAAGCTGCACAAGGAAGATTTCCAGGCCGTGGACATCGAGTCCATCGCCAAGCCCGTGACCAAGATGGCCATGACCATCTTGGAGCCGGGCCAGGTTCCGGGCGCCTTCCAGAAAGCGTTCCAGCTGATGCGGTCCGGCCGTCCCGGCCCGGTTCTCCTGGACCTCCCCATCGACGTGCAGATGGCCGAGATCGAATTCGACATCGACACCTACGAGCCCCTTCCCGTCGAGAAGCCCAAGGCATCCCGCAAACAGCTGGAAAAGGCCCTGGACATGCTCCTCGCCGCCAAGCACCCGCTGATCGTGGCCGGCGGAGGCATCATCAACGCCGGCGCCTCCGCGCAGCTGGTGGAGCTGGCGGAAACCCTGAACGTGCCGGTCATCCCCACCCTGATGGGCTGGGGCACCATTCCGGATGACCACCAGCTGATGGCCGGCATGGTGGGCCTGCAGACCTCGCACCGCTACGGCAACGAGAACTACCTGCAGAGCGACTTCGTGATCGGCATCGGCAACCGCTGGGCCAACCGCCACACCGGCGGCCTGGAAACCTACACCGCCGGCCGCACGTTCGTGCACATCGACATTGAACCCACCCAGATCGGCCGCGTGTTCTCCCCTGACCTGGGCATCGCGTCCGACGCCGGCGCGGCGCTGGCCGGGCTGGTTGAGCTCGCCAAGGAGCGCAAAGCTGCCGGTTCCCTGCCGGACTACAGCGCCTGGGTTGCCGAATGCCAGGACCGGAAGGCATCGCTGCACCGCAAGACCCACTTCGAGAACATCCCCATCAAGCCGCAGCGCGTGTACGAGGAGATGAACAAGTCCTTCGGCCGCGACACCACCTACGTGTCCACCATCGGGCTGTCGCAGATCGCCGGCGCGCAGATGCTGCACGTGTTCGGCCCGCGCAAGTGGATCAACGCCGGCCAGGCAGGCCCCCTGGGCTGGACCGCCCCGGCCGCCCTCGGCGTCGCCCGCTCCAACCCGGACCAGACTGTGGTGGCCCTCTCGGGCGACTACGACTTCCAGTTCATGATCGAGGAACTGGCCGTGGGCGCGCAGTTCAACCTCCCGTACATCCACGTGGTGGTGAACAACTCCTACCTGGGCTTGATCCGCCAGTCCCAGCGCGGTTTCAACATGGAGCAGAACGTTTCCCTGGCGTTCGAGAACATCAACAGCGCGCACCTTTCCGAGGACACCCGCGGCTACGGCGTGGACCACCTCAAGGTGGCCGAAGGACTGGGTTGCAAGGCCGTCCGCGTGGAGGACCCCAGCGACCTCGCCGCCGCCTTCGACAAGGCCAAGGCCCTGATGGGCGAGTTCCAGGTTCCCGTGGTGGTGGAAGTGATCCTGGAGAAGGTCACCAACATCTCCATGGGCGTGGAAATCAACGCCGTGAACGAGTTCGAGGAACTGGCAGAGAGCAGCGCCGACGCCCCCACCGCCATCCTGGCCTTGCAGGCATAACCATGCGCGTGGTTATTGCCCCGGACAAGTTCAAGGGATCCCTCTCCGCCCCGGACGTGTGTGCCCACCTTGAGAAGGGCCTGCAGCGAGGCGCGGGCGGCAACCTTGACGTGGTCCGGATTCCGGTTGCCGACGGCGGCGAGGGCACCCTCGACGCCGCCGTCGGCTCCGGCTTCACCCGCCGCACGGCAACGGTCACCGGCCCCACCGGCCAGCAGGTGGACGCGGACTTCGCCGTCCGCGGGCACGAAGCGGTCATCGAAATGGCCACCGCATCCGGACTCGCCCTGGTGCCGCGGACCAGCAAGGGCGGCAGGCCGGACTCGGCAGCAGCCACCGCGGCGACGTCCCTGGGAACCGGGCAGCTGATCCGGGCAGCCTTGGACGCCGGCTGCCGCCGCATCGTACTGGGCGTTGGGGGCAGCGCGAATACCGACGGCGGCGCGGGACTCCTGCAGGGGCTCGGCGCCCGGTTCCTGGACAGCAGGAACAACGAACTCCCACCCGGCGGTGCGGCGCTCGCCAACCTGCACAGCGTCGATTTCACCCACTTTGAACCGCGATTGGTGGACACCCGCTTCGTGCTGGCATCCGACGTCGATAACCCCCTGCTGGGCGCCCAGGGCGCCGCGGCGGTTTTCGGCCCGCAAAAGGGTGCCACACCACAAGACGTCGGCATGCTCGACGCCGCCCTGGCCAGGTTTGTCGAAGTCCTGGCCAGGGAAATCGGATTCCGCGCCGTCAAGGCCGCAGAGGCTCCCGGAGCCGGGGCGGCCGGCGGCGTGGGCTACGCCGCCATCGCCGTCCTGGCCGCAACGCGGCGGCCGGGCATCGACGTCGTGCTTGAATTCACGGGACTGGCGGACCGCCTGGCAGGCGCCGACCTGGTCATTACCGGCGAGGGCAGCCTGGACGAACAAAGCCTGCTCGGCAAAACCCCCATGGGTGTTGCCCGGGCTGCGGCGGCGCAGGGCGTTCCGGTCATCGCCGTCTGCGGCCGGACCACCCTGGACCACGGGCAGGCGACAGCCGCAGGATTCGACGATGTTTACGCTTTGACGGCGCTCGAATCAGATGTAAACAGGTGCATAGCAGAGGCAGGGCCGCTGCTGGAGCAGCTGGGCACCCAAATCAGTGCGGGGCTGGCGGCCAACAGTCCTGCCACCGCAAGTACCAAGGAGGACCTCCGTGTCTGAAGAACGTTTTGACCTCGTCATCCGGGGCCGGCGCATCCTGACCACCGCCGGTATCGCCCCACGCGAGGTGGGCGTCCGCAACGGCAGGATCGTGGCCCTCGAACCGCTCGGCAACGGCCTTGCCGGCGCCGAAATCATCGAACTCGCTGACGACGAGACGCTGCTCCCGGGCCTGGTGGACACGCACGTCCACGTCAACGAGCCCGGCCGCACCGAATGGGAGGGCTTCGCGTCCGCCACCCGGGCCGCGGCAGCCGGCGGGGTGACCACCATCATCGACATGCCGCTGAATTCCGTCCCGCCCACCACCACCGTGGAAAACCTCAAGCTCAAGCGCGAGGTGGCCGAGGACCAGGCGTTCATCGACGTCGGATTCTGGGGTGGCGCCATCCCCGGCAACAAGGCCGACCTGCGCCCCCTGCACGACGAGGGCGTCTTCGGCTTCAAGTGCTTCCTCCTGCACTCCGGCGTGGACGAGTTCCCGCACCTGGACGCGGACGAGATGGAGGAGGACATGGCCGAACTCAAGTCCTTCGACTCGCTCATGATCGTCCACGCCGAGGACTCGCACGCGATCGACCGCGCACCGCACCCCGGCGGCGACCACTACTCCACGTTCCTGGCCTCCCGCCCCCGCGGCGCCGAGAACAAGGCCATCGCCGAGGTGATTGAACGAGCTCGCTGGACCGGTGCGCGGGCGCACATCCTGCACCTGTCGTCGTCGGACGCCCTGCCCATGATCGCCAGCGCCAAGCGCGACGGCGTCAAGCTCACCGTGGAGACGTGCCCGCACTACCTGACCCTGATGGCGGAGGAAATCCCGGACGGCGCCACCGCCTACAAGTGCTGCCCGCCCATCCGCGAGGCCTCCAACCGGGAGCTCCTCTGGGAGGGGCTGCAGGACGGCACCATCGACTGCATCGTCTCCGACCACTCCCCGTCCACCCTGGACCTGAAGGACCTGGAGAACGGCGACTTCGCCGTGGCCTGGGGCGGCGTCTCCTCGCTGCAGCTGGGCCTGTCCCTGATCTGGACCGAGGCGCGGCAGCGCGGCATCCCGCTGGAGCAGGTAGTGTCCTGGATGGCCGAAAAGCCCGCCAACCTGGCCCGGCTCGGCAACAAGGGCCAGCTGGCCCTTGGCTACGACGCAGACTTCGCCGTCTTCGCCCCGGACGAGGCCTTCGTGGTGGACGTCTCCAAGCTCAAGCACAAAAACCCCATCACTCCCTACGACGGCAAGGCCCTGTCCGGCGTGGTCCGCAAGACCTTCCTCCGCGGCGCCGTGGTGGACGGCCAAACCCCCACGGGCAAGCTGATCCGCCGCGGCGGCGTATAAGGACCGGCCATGGCAGTGGAAGCCCATCATCCGCGGCCGGCGGCCGCGCACCAGGTTCCAGCCAGGCGGGCCACCGCCTACGGGCTGGCCCTGTGGGTGGTTCCGGCTGAAGGCGCGAGCCCGGAACTCCTGCGCCACGCCGCCCGTATGGTCCTCGCCAAAGCCCTGCAGACTGCTCCGGAGGCGGAAGTCCATTGGCCTGCCGCCGGAGCCCCCACGTCCGCCGCGGAGGGAGCCGCAAACCACTCCTCCCGCACTCCCTCCGCGGCGGAGGCTCCGTGCCCGGCACAGCCGGGGGACGACGACGGCACCCTGCTCCCGCCGTCGGCCGGTCCCGTCAGCCGGGTGGCCGTGGACCTCGCGGCCGATGCCGTCCTGCTGGACGGGACGCCGGTGGCCCTCACCGGCGTCGAATACAAGGTGCTGCACTACCTGGTGACCCACCTGTCCCGCACGGTAGGCCGGGAGGAACTGCAACAGTTCCTGGAATCCCTGGCGTTTCCCGGAGCCACCGCACGGTCCATCGACGTGTACGTGGGAAGGATCCGCAGGAAACTGGGCAATGCCCGCCACGCCGTGGCCACCGTCCGCGGCGGCGGCTACCAGTTCGTTCCCGGTCCGCACGCAACCGTTCGGGGTCCGGCGGAATACTGCATATGACGCAGGAGTTGTATCACCAAGCGGCAAACCGCTTCACTGGATGTTTGGCCATCACTGACCGAGTCTTACAAAGGAACGCCATGAGCCCCACCCTGACCACCAAGCTTCAGCCCGGTACGCCGGCTCCTGAGTTCACCCTCCGGGACGCCCAGGGCCGCGAGACCTCGTTGGCCGATTACCGTGGCAAGAACGTCATCGTGTACTTCTACCCGAAAGCCGCCACTCCCGGCTGCACCACGGAGGCCTGCGACTTCCGCGACAGCCTGTCCTCCCTGCAGGGCAAGGGCTACGAGGTTGTCGGCGTCTCCCCCGACGCCCAGGAGGCCCTGGCCGGCTTCACCGGTGATTTCTCCCTGACCTTCCCCCTGCTTTCGGACCCCGACCACGCTGTCGCCCTGGCCTACGGAGCCTGGGGCGAGAAGCTGGTCAACGGCGAAATCCACGAAGGAATCGTCCGCTCCACCGTTGTGGTGGACCCCGAAGGCAAGGTCACGCTGGCCCAGTACCAGGTGCAGGCCGACGGGCACGTCGCCCGCCTGAAGGAAGCCCTCGGCATCTAGGCCCGCCACCGCTTCCCGGAGCTTTTCCCGAACGCCCTTGCACTTGGTGCAAGGGCGTTCGGCGTTCCCGGGGCGGCACTTCCGCGTGCGTTGCGTGCGGCCAGGAGCCGGTGAAAGGATGGCGGGATGGCCATCGAGGTACGCCCGGCAACTGTATTCGAGGACGTCAGGACCATGGTGGGGCCCAAGCGCCCGGACGCGACGGTCTGCTGGTGCCTGAGCTACCGGATACCGTCCAGGCAGAACGTCGCGCTGCGCGCTGAGGATCGTGGCGCGCTGGTCAAGGAGCTGGTGGCCCAGGACCCTCCGCCGGGTGTCCTGGCGTACGACGGTGGCGAGGTGGTTGGGTGGGCAGCGGTCCACCCCCGTGCGGACACCAGCTTCGCCCGGAACCGGAATATCCCGCACGTGGACGGACTGGACGCCTGGTCCGTGTGGTGCCTGCGCGTCCGTCCCGGACACCGCGGCAAGGGCATCTCGAACGTCCTCCTGGCCGGTGCGGTGGAGATGGCCCGCTCCTACGGGGCGCCAGCAATCGAAGGGTATCCGGTGGATAACGACGGCAGGAAAGTGGACCTCACCATGGCCTTCGTGGGCACCCGCAAGCTCTTCGAAGACGCCGGGTTCGCCAAGGCCGCGGACACGGGGTCGGTGCTCAATGGCTTCCCCCGTGTGCTGATGAGGCTGGAGCTGGCCTGAACCTTCCCGGCCCGGGACCCGGACGTGGCAGGTGCTACTTGCGGCGCCAGTACTTCCCCCAGTCAACCTGCATGGCCCACAGCGCCAACAACAGCGCGTCCATGGTCATGAGTCCCGCCAAAAGGTACGCCCAGCCTGCCAACAAGCCCACTGCAATCTCCTGACTATCCCCAGCCAATCGATTGCTGCTAAGTCTGGCACCTACAGTGCCGCTAAGGAATGCCCACTTCCCGCAGTCTTCAAGAGATTCGCGAACCTGCTGTGCGCCTCGGTCTCCACCTTGAGCCGCAGGGTCAGCTTCTCCACGAGCCGGGACATTTCCTCCCCCACGGGGAGTCGGTCGCCGGGCCAGCTCGAAACCTCCCGCGATTCGGCGAGCGCCTGCTCCAGGTCCTTGGCCGCGGCCCGCACTTTCCGTGAGTGGAAGTACAGGCGGACCAGGGCCCTGGCCTTGTCCGCCCCTCTGATCCTGACTTCTTCCATGGGCTTCCCCGCCTTCCGCAAGCTGTACAGCCTCCGCGCGGTCGTCGTCGTATCCTGATGCCCGGAAGCTGCTGCGTTCCTTCGAGTGTGCGCGGGGTTCCTCAACGTCGCGGCAAGCAGGTGCCAAGATTTCCGCAAGATCTGCTGGGTGCCCTGGCGGGGCAGAGGCACAGGAAACCGTCCTGTCAGGCAAGTCACCGGAAACTGTGAAGCATAAGACATGCCCCGTGCGGCTTAATACGGTTAAGTAGAGCTATGGTCTCTCCCTCCGAATCCCGCCGTGCGGTGGTCATCGAAGATGACCCGGACATCCGCGGCCTGCTGGTCCGTGTCCTGGCGAAGCAGGGCTTCGATGTCACCCACGCCGGCGCCGGCCTGCCCGGGGTGGAGGAAGTCCGCCTCCGCAAGCCAGATCTGGTGACCCTGGACCTGAACCTGCCCGACCTCGACGGTCTGGAGGTGTGCAAACTCCTGCGCGAATTCTCTGACGCCTTCATCGTGATGCTCACGGCACGGGCCGACGAACTGGACAAGCTGACAGGCTTGGACAACGGCGCCGACGAATACATCAGCAAGCCGTTCAGCCCGCGGGAACTGCAGTCCCGCATCAACGCACTGTTCCGGCGCCGGCCCTCCGCCGCCGCCGAATCCGCGGCCCGGGGCGAGCTGGAACGCGCCACCGAGGTACAGCAGAGCCTGCTGCCCAAGGAGGACATCCGGGTGGACGGCTATGACGTGGCCGGAATCTTCCGCCCCTCCCGTAACGTGGGCGGCGACTTTTACGACTGGTACCAGACGCCGGAAGGCCTCCACCTGACGTTCGCAGACGCCATGGGCAAGGGCATGGGCGCGGCACTGATCGCGGCCACCGTCCGGGCCGTCATGCGCTCCACCGGCCAGCGGCAGGACCTCGACGCCGGTTTCGCCTCCGCCAGCAAGGCGATCGCCACGGACCTGGATTCCTCCAACTCCTTCGTGACCCTGTTCCATGCCCGGCTCGATGCAGCTTCTGGAAAGGTCAGCTACGTCGACGCCGGCCACGGCCTGGCGCTGCATATCCAGCCCGTCGGGCCGGCCGAACGCCTTCCCTCCGGCGGACCACCGATAGGCGCCTGGCCCGGGACACAATGGCCGCATGCGGAACTGGAACTGGCCCCGGGGGACACCCTGGTGGTGGTCAGCGACGGCGTCCTGGACGTCTTCGCATCGGTGGAGGACTTCACCGACGCCGTCCGGACGGCCACGCAGTCCGCGGGCTCCGCGCAAGAGGCCAGCGGCGCCATCCTGGCCTTGGCTCCGGCCGACACGGCGGAGGACGACGTCACCGTGGTCGTGGTCCGCCGGCTGCCCGCTGAGGACGCGGCCGCATGACCCGTTTCTGGACCCGCCTGGTGGTGGTCCTCACCGTCCTGACGGGCCTGAACTACATTGCCTGGCGCTGGATGTCCTCCCTGAACTGGGACGCGTGGTGGATCGCGCTGCCGCTGGTGGCCGCGGAAACCTACAGCCTCATCGACGTCATGCTCTTCGGGATGACCGTGTGGAACCTGAAGATCCGCAAGGGCGCCCCCGATCCGCCCCATGACGCCACTGTGGACGTCTTCATCACCACGTACAACGAGGACCTGGACATGGTCCTGACCACGGCGCTGGCGGCCCAGAGGATCCGGCACCCGCACAGCACCTGGATCCTTGACGACGGTGCCCGGCCCGAACTCCAGGCCCTGTGCGAACAGCACGGCCTGGGCTACGTCACCCGCAGCGAGGACTGGACCAAGGACCTCCCCCGGCACGCAAAGGCAGGAAACCTCAACAACGCGCTGATGGTCACCCACGGCGAGTTCCTCCTGATCCTGGATGCGGACCAGATCCCCGAACCCGACATCCTGGAAAAGACCCTGGGCTATTTCAACAACCGCCGGGTGGCCCTGGTCCAGACTCCCCAGTACTTCAGCAACGTCCCGGCCAGCGACCCCCTGGGCAGCCAGGCGCCCCTGTTCTACGGCCCCATCCAGCAGGGCAAGGACGGCTGGAACGCCGCGTTCTTCTGCGGCTCCAACGCGATCCTCCGCCGGGAGGCCCTGATGCAGCTGGGCTTGGTGGGCTACGTCAAGGAAACCGAAAAGAGCATCCGGCGTGCCCTGGCCGCGTCGCGCGCAGCCATCCGGCAGGCCCGCAAGTCCACTGACATCGAATCAACATTGGTGGCCGAAGTGCTGGACGAGGTGGAGGCCGCCACCCGTGAAGCCCAGCAGGAAGTGGATGCCGGCCGGCCCCTTGCCGAGGTCACCTACCGGGTACGCCGCCGCGTGGACGCCGCGGTGCAGACCCTGGTCCAGGCCGACGTCGCAGCGCTGCAGGCAGACCTCGAAGAGATCGCCGCCATGGAGTTGGCGCACGTGGGTGAGTCCGGCGTGCCCATGGTGGCGGACGACGCCGTCCAGCGCATGTCCGCCCGCGATTGGTCGCCGCTGGGCGCGCTGGAGTCCGTCCAGGCCGTGCTGGACGCCCTGACCGTGGAGCGGACCGGCGAGGCCCAGCCGGTGATGCCGCTGGCCACCATTTCCGTGACCGAGGACATGGCCACCGCCATGCGCATGCACGCGATGGGCTGGGAGAGCGTCTACCACCACGAAATCCTGGCCTATGGCCTGGCGCCGGAGGACCTGAAGACCATGCTCACCCAGCGGCTGCGCTGGGCGCAGGGAACCATCCAAGTGCTGCTCCGCGAAAACCCGCTGGTCCAGAAGGGGCTGAAACTGGGCCAGCGCCTGATGTACTTCGCCACCATGTGGACGTACCTGAGCGGGTTCGCTGCCGTCATCTACTTTGCCGCCCCCATCATCTACCTGCTGCTGGGCATCCTGCCGGTGAGCAGCCTGAGCTGGGACTTCTTCATCCGGTTTATCCCGTTCATGGTGGTCAACCAGCTGCTGTTCGCCGTGGCCGGCCGCGGCATCCCCACCTGGCGCGGCCAGCAGTACAGCCTTGCCCTGTTCCCCACGTGGATCAAGGCATGCACGACGGCGGCCCGCAACGTATGGTTCGGCCGTCCCCTCGGGTTTGCGGTCACCCCCAAGGCGCGCCAAAGCGGCGGACCCAGCTGGAGCCTGATCCGGCCCCAGATCGTGGTGTCCATCCTGCTGGCCGTCGCCGCCGTCGTCGGCATCATCCGCCTGGCCACCGGGCTGGCGGAACCGCTGGGCACCCTGGTCAATGTCATCTGGGTGGTCTTTGACCTGGTGGTCATGAGCATCCTGGTCCGCGCCGTGCTCTACAAGGGGTACCAACCGGCCGCAGAACCTGAAACAAGAGAGGAATCCTGATGGAGTTCAGTTATGAGGTCAAAGACTCATACGCGGAGGTCAAGGCGGACGGACGGCTGAACATGGTCTCCGCGCCAAAGCTGCGCGAGTTCGTCACCGATGTGATCGCCGGCGGATCGAACCGGATCGTGGTCAACCTGGAAAACACCGCATTTATGGACTCCTCGGGCCTTGGCGCGCTGATCGGGTGCCTGAAGGCGGCGCGGCAGGCTGGCGGTGACCTCCGGATCGCCGCGGTGCAGCCGCAGGTGAACATGGTCCTGAAGCTGACCAGTATGGACAAGGTCCTCACGGCGTACGCCACGGCCGAAGAGGCGTTCGGCAATGACTGAGATCCTGGCCTCGCGCAGCTTCCGGGGAGCGGCCGCCGAGGATGCCATCGAAGCAGTCCACAACGACCTCGACAGCCTGTGGCTGGATGTTCCATTCGTCAACGACATGGACCAGATGACGTTCACCACCGCGGTGATCGAGTCCGCGTCCAACATCGTCCAACATGCCGAGCCGGCCGGGGAACGGGACGTGGAGCTGGGCGTGGAAACCACCGTGCAGCCCGCGCTGCTGCAGGCCCGCGTCAGTGCCTACTACGCCAAGCCGCCGTTCGGTCCGATGGAGGCTTCCACCCCGGACGAGGACGCCGAATCAGGGCGGGGCCTGGCGCTGATCGAGGCGTTGGTGACCACTGTGACGTTTGAACGCCAGGACGGCACCAACACGTGGGTGCTGTCCCGGACGTCCTCCCAGGACTAGGGTCCCGGACCGTCCTCCCAGGACCAGGGTCCCGGACGGCTACGGTCGGGCGGGGAACAGCACCGATACCGCTGCGCCACCGCCCGGCGTGTCGCCGATGGCCAGTTCGCCGCCGTGCGCTTGGGCGATGCGGCGCGATGTCGCCAGTCCCAGCCCGGTCCCAGGCCCGTCGCCGGGCCGGTTCAGGCGGACCAACGGCTGTACTGCCCGTTCCCGGTCAGCGGGCAGGATCCCCTTGCCGTTGTCGGCCACGGTAAGGGTGGCACCTTGGGGTCCTTCGCTGGCGCTGACGGTTATTTGCAGCGCACGGTCGGCGCGGCCGTAGTTCAAGGAATTCGCCAACAGGTTCTGCACAAGCGTCCGCAACTGGGCCCGGTCAGCGAAGATTTCCGCGTCCTCGCACGAGATGCCGCTGCCGTAGCCCAGGTCCAACCCCAGGTCCTGCGCGGCCTCGGCGGTGATGGCCAGCAGGGATACCCGTTCAGGCCGGATTTCGCCGTCGGCCCGGGCATAGGATAGGACTTCTTCCAGCATGCCCAGCATGCGCCGGCCGCCGTTGCCAATCAGGTCCAGGTATTCCGCGGATGGGTCTGACGGCGTGATTCCGGGATCGTCCTGTGCCAGCTCCACATAGCCCAGGATGGTGGTCAGTGGAGTGCGAAGGTCATGGCTGACCCGCCCGGCGAATTCGGAGAGCAGGTCGTTGCTGCGCCGCAGTTCGGCCAGGGCGTCGTTGAGCTGGAGGGTGCGGTGCTGCAGTTCCAGGAGTTCGACTACCTGGTGTGCCAGCACCTCCAGCAGTTCGATCTGCTCCGGCGCGGGGAGTTTCGCCTCATCGGAGAACACGCACAGCGACCCAAGGACCAGTCCAGAGGATGTCTCCAACGGCACGGATGCGTAGAAGCGGACGTCGGCGATGCGGCCGGTGACGAACGGGTTGGCGGCGAACCGGGGATCCTGGGAGGCGTCCCGGACCACCGTGGTGCTGTGGTCGAGGAAGACCACGGCGCACATGGAGTCCTCGCGGGCGCAGACCCCGGGGTCGATGCCATGCGCAGCGATCTGGACCTGTTCACTTGACGTGATGATGTTGACCACGCTGTACGGCACCCCGCACAGCGAGGCGGCGAGGCGCACCAGGTTGTCGAGCGCCTCCTGCGCCCCGTCATCAAAAAGACCCGGCGTGTCTCCCGCCACCAATGGCACCAGCCCGTACGCCCGCAGGCCCGCGTCGCGTCCTGCATCCTGATCGGTCAGCATCTGCATAGCCGCCCCGTCCATAATTCCCTTATGCCCCCAGTATCATCAGCGTCGGCACGTGGCCCTTCCGTGATCCTACCGGCTGGCCCAAACGGCTGATGTACGCTCTTGACACGGGCGCCAGCCTGTCCTTAGATATTACGTATGCTGAAATAACAGTTCCATGATGCGGAAGCCGCTCGGATGATCGGCGCCGGGTCACCCGGCACCCGCATAGCCGTCACCATGGATGCCAGCATGACCACCAAGGAATACGCCAGCATGAAGCTTGCCGAATTCAACACCGCGGAGCCCGCCGCGGCCCAAGCCACCCTCCGGCCCTGCATCGACGTCACCCGCTGGGTGGAGGCAGTGGCTGGAGCCAGGCCGTTCGCCAGCCGGGACGGGCTCCTGGCCTTCGCCGCGGACGCAGCCAAGCCGTTCACTCCCGCCGAAGTCGAGGCCGCCATGGCCCACCACCCGCGGATCGGGGAACGCCCGACGACGGCCGGCACCGAGGCGTCCATGTCCCGTTCCGAGCAGGCCGGGGTTGACCCCGCGGATATTGAAGCCGCAGAGGCCCTCGCCAGGGGGAACCGGGAATACGAGGGAAAATTCGGCCGGGTCTTCCTCATCCGCGCCGCCGGACGCACCGCGCCGGAAATCCTGCAGGCCCTGAACCAGCGGCTCGCCAACTCCCCCGAAGAAGAAGACACCATCGTGGCCCAGCAGCTGCGCGAAATTGCCGTGCTGCGGCTTGAAGGACTGATCAGCGAATGAGCGTTTCCCACGTCACCACCCACATCCTTGATACCGGCGCAGGGCGCCCGGCCGCGGGGGTCGCCGTCGTCCTTTCAAAGAACGACGCCGGCACCTGGCACGAGCTGGCCGCCTCCAGTACCGACGCCGACGGCCGGGCAAAGGACCTGGGGCCCGAGCAGCTGGAACCCGGGCAGTACAAACTGAACTTCGCCACCGGAAAGTACTACGCCGGGCTGCGTACAGCCACCTTCTTCCCCGAGGTGGACCTGGTCTTCGAAGTGACCGGCCCTGAGCACTACCACGTCCCCCTGCTACTGAGCCCGTTTGCCTACTCGACGTACCGCGGGAGCTAGCCCGGCCGCCAGGGCCGGCGTGTCAAGCACGTAAACCGAATGTCACGGCGGTCACAGTTCCGGCATAGGATCTGGAAGTATGGCTTCGAATAGAGACCCTGAATCTGATACCGACGCCGAGGGCGGCCAGTCCGGCGGGGTGCAATCCGTGGAGCGCGCCCTGACCGTCCTGGAAATCCTGGCCCGGGACGGCCATGCGGGCGTGAGCGAGATCGCCGAGGAAATGGGGATCCACAAGTCCACCGTCTCGCGACTCATGGGTTCGCTCGTGACCCGCCAAATGGTCCACCAGAACAGCGAACGGGGCAAGTACCAGCTTGGCTTCGGGATCCTCCGGCTGGCCAGTTCCATTCCCGGGCGGCTCAGCCTGGTCCACGAGGCAAGGCCGGTCCTGGAAAGCCTCGCGGACGAATTCAAGGAGACCGTCAACCTGGCGGTGCTGCGTTCGAATTACGCCGTTAACGTTGACCAGGCCATGGGACCCTCAACACTGGCCACCCACGACTGGGTGGGGAGCCTGACGCCGCTGCACGCCACGTCCAGCGGCAAGGTCCTCCTGGCCGCGCTGGAGGCCGACGACCGGGACCGCATCCTGAAGGAGACCGGCCTGGCTGCCCGGACCGCCCGGACCATCACCAGCCGCAAGGAACTGGACGCGCAGTTGCTCAAGGCAGCGGCCGACGGGTATGCCGTGGTGCGCGAGGAGTTCGAGATCGGCTTGAATGCCGTTGCCGTTCCCGTGCGCAACCACCAGGGAACCGTGATTGGCTCCATCAGTATTTCGGGGCCGGCATTCCGCTTCGACCCCGAAGGAATCCCAGGCCTGCTGGATACATTGAAGGAAGCAGGCCTGAAGGTCAGCGCCAACATGGGCTACCACGGCCACTAAACGCCCTACCGGTGGATGGGCTTGTCGGAATCCGGTTCCGGCGAGCCCGTCCACCGGCTGCATTTAACGGCCCGTTCCGTGATCAGCGCGGGCTTATTCCGCCGCCACACCCCGCGCCTCTGCCGCGCCCGCGGCTGGCTCATTGAGCCTCAAACTGACCTTTCTTGCGCAACTAATAGCGCATTGCGCAACGTCTAGCCCCTGGAATGCGGCGCTGTCAATAGTTATCCGGGGACGCGGCCGGCAGCCCCGTAACATCCGGATTTCAAGAAAGAACCCTTGACAAAGGGAGTGGCGTAAATCACTCTGTTGCGTAAGACGAAGTGCGTTGCTGCTAACACAACTCACCGAGTCACCCGAATTGCAGAAGAGTCGATCGCAGCCTGGCTGCCCTACCCCCCGTTTCGACGCCGTGCAGCGAGCACAATTCGAGACGTCCCCGATGTTGGGCCCGGAGCCGGAACGGATTCTCCCTGCGCCGGCGCGCGGCAAAATCTCTACCCCACCCAAAGCATGCGGTTCCAGCCTCCACCCAAGCAGGAGTACAGCCATGAACAACCCCGCCATCTCAGTTCGCGACCTTTGGAAGGTCTTCGGACCAGGGGGAGAGAAGATCCCGGGAAACCCGGAACTGTCCGCCCTTGGCTCTGCAGAACTGCTTGAACGCACCAGCTGCGTTGCGGCGGTCCGCAACCTGAGTTTCGACGTCGCAAAAGGCGAAGTCTTCGTGGTCATGGGATTGTCCGGATCAGGCAAATCCACCCTGATCCGTTGTCTCACCAGGCTCATCGAGCCCACGTCCGGACAGGTCCTGGTGGACGGCAACGATGTCCTGCAGGCAGGCGTGGCTGAACTTCGGGAGCTCCGCCGGCGGAAAGTGTCGATGGTTTTCCAGCACTTCGGGCTGCTGCCGCACCGCACGGTCCTGGACAACGTCTCGTACGGGCTGCAGATACGCGGAACGGCGAAGAACGAACGCCACACCAAGGCCCGGGAAATCATCGAACTGGTTGGGCTCAAAGGCTACGAACAGCACTACCCGGACCAACTGTCCGGCGGTATGCAGCAGCGGGTCGGCTTGGGCCGGGCATTGGCCGGAGACCCCGACACCATTCTCTTCGATGAGCCCTTTTCGGCCTTGGATCCGCTCATCCGGCGTGACATGCAGGCGGAAGTCATCCGGCTCCACAAGGAAATGGGCAAGACCATGGTGTTCGTGACCCACGACCTCGCCGAAGCGCTGAAACTCGGAGACCGGATCCTGATCATGCGCAACGGTGAGCCTGTCCAGTGCGGCACCGGTGACGACCTTGTAGGATCCCCGGCGGACAAGTACATCGCGGACTTCGTCTCCGAAGTTCCGCGCGCCGACGTCTTGACCCTCAAATGGATCACGCGACCGCTGGCCGACAGCACGCCCAGGGATGCCGCAGTGCTCAACTCCAGGATGATCATCCGGGACGCCATCCCGGCCGTCATGCACTCCGCCTGCCCGGTCCTTGTCGAAGAGGGCGGCAGGATCACCGGACAGATCGACCGCGACAGCATTCTTTCGGTGCTGCAACCGGCAGAAGCGGCGGCCTGATGTCTGCCCTCCTCGAAAAACAGAACACCGTCCAGGCTGCCCCCATCATCCTTGAAGCACGCCGCAGGCCGAGCAGAAAGGCAGTCCTCCTGCTGGCCGCCGGCGCACTCTGGATCCTGGGATTCCTGCTCCTCAACGGCACGGCAACCCTGGCGTTGCCGGCCTCGGAACTGACTGACCTGCACCGCTCGCTGAATCAATTCAACGCCTGGGTGGCAGCAAACCGGGCTGACAACCCGGTCTTCCTCTACTTTTTCACGCCGCTTCGGACGGCCGTGGACGCGGTGGCTAACCTGTTTACCACCACCTTCGCAGCAACCTCCACCGGCCTGCGCCTTCCGGAAATCGGCTGGCTGGGAACGGTAGGCCTGCTCACCTGGATCGCACTTGCAGTCGGCAATGTCCGGGTAGCCCTGCTGACGGCCGTGGTGTTTGCCTTCTTCGGATTTCAAGGGCTGTTCGTGGAAGCCACCTACACGTTCGCCCTGGTTCTGACGTCCGTGCTGCTGACCCTGCTGGTGGGCATCCCGCTTGGCGTACTGTCCGGCATCTACGGCAGGGTAGCCCGGGTCATCACCCCCGTGCTGGACTTCATGCAGACGCTGCCCACCTTCGTCTACCTCGCCCCGCTTGCCCTGGTCTTCCTGATCGGGCCGGCGTCGGCGGTGATCGCCACGGTGATCTACGCTGCTCCACCCGTCATACGCCTTACGGCCCACGGTATCCGCCGCATTCCAGAGAACACCCGCGAAGCGTCCGACTCGCTCGGCACCACCGGCCTGCAACGGCTGCTGACACTGCAGCTGCCCATGGCGCGCCGGACCATCGTGATGGGCATCAACCAGGGGACCATGGCCGCCCTGTCAATGGTGACCATCGCCGCCCTGATCGCCGCTCCGGGCCTTGGCCAGACGGTGGTCCGGGCCCTGCAGTCCCTGGACGTCGGTACTGCAGTCAACGCCGGCCTCTCCATCGTCCTGTTGGCCATCGTGCTGGACCGGGTAACCACAGCAGCCAGCCGCCGAGCGGAACCCGGCGCAGCCGCCAAACGCCGCCTGGGCCGCAAGGCCCGCGCCGGACTCCTCGGGATAGCGCTGGCAGTGGTCCTGGTCATGGTTCAGTTGTCCAGGACCATGCTGTGGGCGGCAGCCTTTCCCCAGGACCTGAACGTGGGGCCGGCCATCGTGCAGGCCGTGAACACCGCCAGCCACTGGTTGCAATCGAACGTGTCACTGTTCACGGTATCCCTGCGTGAAGGTGTTACCGGAACAATCCTCAACCCGTTCCAGTCGCTGCTGACCGAGACGCCCTTCTTCATCCTCGTCGCAGTGGTCGCCGTCGTGGCCTACGCACTGGGCGGCTGGAAACTCGCTGCCGTAACCACCGCCTGCCTGGGAGTCATCATCTACCTCGGGCTTTGGAGTGACGCCATGGTCACCCTCGCCGGAACCCTCGTTGCCACCGCCGTGGTGATGGTTTTGGGAATTGTCTTTGGCGTGGCCATGGGCCGGTCCAGCCGCGTCGACCAGCTCATGCGGCCCCTGCTCGACGCCGGCCAGACCATGCCCTCCTTCGTTTACCTGGTGCCCTTCCTTGGCCTCTTCGGAGCCACCCGCTTCACTGCGATCATCGCGGGCATCATCTACGCCGCCCCGGTCGCCATCAAGATCACCGCTGATGGAATCGCGGCGATCTCCCCAACGGTCGTCGAGTCGGCAATCGCCAGTGGGTCGACGCCGTGGCAGGTGATCACCAAGGTGCAGCTGCCCATGGCCAGGCAATCACTGGCGCTCGCTGCCAACCAGGGGCTGATCTATGTGTTGGCCATGGTGGTGGTGGGAGCCTTGGTGGGCGCCGGCGGCCTCGGTTACGACGTGGTGGCAGGCTTCGTCCAAAGCTCCATCTTCGGCAAGGGCCTCGCGGCCGGCCTGGCCATCGTGTTCCTTGGAATCATGATGGACAGGATGACGCAGGCCGCCGCCGCCGCTCCGACGCGCAGAATCCCGGTGTCCACGTCCGCCACGTAAGCGTCCCAGCCCCGCTTACGCCCCGAAATGCCCCCTGAAAACTTGCCTGCTCCCAGGCGAGAAGTCCCGTATGCCCTAACAAGGAGACCCACCATGAAGAAAGCTGAAAGGCTGATAAAACGCACCTTGCCGGCAATGGCCGGAGCTGCTGCCGCCGCACTGTTCCTCGCAGGCTGTGGCGGTGCATCGGTAAACCAGGCCGCTGCGGCCGGCGGTGCCACGGGAACGCCCTGCGGCAATGTGAACGTCGCCATGAACGCGTGGGTGGGTTACACCGCTGACGCGGCCGTCTACAGCTACGTGGCGAAGAACAAGCTCGGATGCAGCGTCGTCCAGAAGGACCTCAATGAGCAGGTCTCCTGGCAGGGCTTCGCCTCAGGGGAAGTGGACCTCATTATCGAAAACTGGGGGCACGCCGACCTGGCGAAGCAGTACATCACCGACCAGAAGGTGGCCGTTGATGCCGGCCCAACCGGCAACGAAGGGCACATCGGCTGGTACGTTCCGCCATGGATGGCAGAGAAGTACCCGGACATCACCGACGGCCAGAACCTCAACAAATACGCGTCGATGTTCACGACGTCGGAGTCCGGCGGTAAAGGGCAGGTCCTTGACGGCGACCCCGCCTTCGTCACCAACGACGAGGCACTGGTGAAGAACCTGAATCTTGACTACAAGGTGGTCTTCGCCGGGTCGGAGGCGGCACTCATCCAGTCATTCCGGACCGCGCAGCAGAACAAGACACCCCTTCTCGGCTATTTCTACGAGCCGCAGTGGTTCCTTTCCGAGGTTCCGTTGAAGAAGGTGAACCTGCCGGCGTGGACCGAGGGCTGCGACTCCAACCCCGAGAAGGTTGCGTGCGACTACCCGACCTACAAGCTCAACAAAGTCATGTCGAAAAAGCTGGCGGACAGCGGCTCGCCGGCTGCCAAGCTGGCCAAGGCATTCACCTGGACCAACGAGGACCAGAACTCGGTTGCTACGGATATCCAAGGCGGCATGACGCCTGAAGCGGCGGCAAAGAAGTGGGTGGATGCCCACCAGAGCGTGGTGGATGGTTGGCTTAGCTGACACGCGTTCCCAGGGCCATACCAGGGGAAGCAGCCCGGAGGATTTCAGCGCCGGACTGCTTCCCCTGGTTCTTCCAGCCGCGCACGCGATGCGGCCCAGGCTTCAGGAACCCGCTGATCAACCGCCGGGACGACGGGCGGGGCTCTTGGCTGGCGCCGCGAACATGGGCCGGCCGCAGCGCAGGGTCACACCCAGACCTGGTAGCCCGATGACTTGTCGAAGATCCGTCGCGTGCTGATGCCTTCGGCGGCTATCCAGAGCACCGAGCCGTCCTCCGCGGCCTGGTCCACCACGCCACTGGCCACAAGCTCACCGAGCAGCCATACTTCGACGCTGCGGCCGGGCAGCCGGGCCCAGTCCGTCCGCAGTCCGAGGGGCTTCTTCGACATGCCGCCGTCCGGACCACCCTGCTGGAGGTCGAGGCTTGAGGCGCGAAATGGGGCTTCGAGGGTTGCCTGGGAATTCACTGGTCGCTCCGTTCGCCGGCGCCATCGCCGCTCGCAAATATCCAACACTAATATTTGATTGATATATCAATCTGGAGTCAGAGTATGGTGCAGGTCACATTGCTTGTCAACAGCCGGGTGACGCAGCGGACCTAGGCGCTAAAGAGCGCCTCGCGCACCGCATGCTCGAAGCCACTCACGTGGACCTTGGCAAGCTCGGAAGCCCGCTCCTCGTTGCCGTCAATGACGGCCCGGAGCAGATCGAGGTGTTCGCGCACGTGGTGCGACAGGTCCGGCAGGCGGTCGATCACCATGCACCAGATCCGCGTTGCCAGATTGTCGTACCGGATCAGGATGTCCTCCAGGTGCGGGTTGGCGGCGGCGGCATAGATACCCCGGTGCACCCGGGCATCCAGTTGCAGCGTCTCGGTCACGGTTGCCGCGGCAACGTCGAATGCCTCGACCCTCTCGAGCGTGGCCCGCAACCCGTCCCGGACCGCAGGGGAGGCCACCCGGGCGGCCCGGGCGGCCGCAAGGGGCTCAAGCTGGGCCCGGATCTCCGAGATGAAGGAAAGGTCCGTCACGTCCACCCGGGTGGCGAAAGTACCGCGCCGCGGGTAGGTCTTCACCAGCCGGTCCAGCTCCAGCCGCTTCAGGGCTTCGCGCACCGGAGTCCGCCCCATGCCCAGATTCTTGGCAAGGAGCTCGTCGTTGAGCAGTTCGCCCGGCTTGATTTCCAACATCAGCAACCAGTCGCGGATGCTCTCATAGGCGACATCCGCCAGCGATTTCCTGCCGGCATCGTCCGCCGCCGCCAAAGCTTCGATTGCCATGCTGAGCCCCTTCTTCGCAACCTGGAAAAAACTATTGACCTCGCTTGTGGACCAGTATACGCTGGCATCCAATCTAATATATCAGTCCGCAGCTTTTGAATATATCTAGAAGAAGGAGGAGGGACATGACCCTCATCGAAACAGCTTCAGCAACCGCCACCCTGCCGGCGCTCAAGGAAGAGCAGACGCAGAAGTTCGTGCTGACCCTGTCCTGCCGTGAGCAGGCCGGAATTGTGCAGGCCGTGACCACATTCCTCTTCGAACGTGGCTTCAACATCGACGAACACCAGCAGTTCGACGACAGCCTGCGCGAGACGCTCCACCTGCGCACAGCGTTCTCCGGCTCCCCCAGCTACACGCCGGCGATGCTCGAAGAAGAGTTCGCCGGCATCGCCAGCCGCTTCGACATGAAGGCCAGCTTCCACGGCCAGACCCCCAAGCGCGTCCTGGTCATGGTGTCCAAGTTCGGCCACTGCCTGAACGACCTCATCTTCCGGTGGCGCGGCGGCAGCCTCGGCGCAGAGCTGGTAGCGGTGGTTTCCAACCACGAAACCCACCGCGCCATGGCGGAAGCCGCAGGGCTGCCTTTCATTTACGTCCCCGTCACCCCGGACACGAAGGCCGACGCCGAGCGCCGGCTCCTGGAGCTGGTGGATGAGTTCAACGCCGACCTCGTGGTCCTGGCCCGCTACATGCAGGTGCTCTCAAATGACCTGTGCCGCGCCCTGGAGGGCCGAGCCATCAACATCCACCACTCGTTCCTCCCGGGTTTCAAGGGCGCGCGCCCCTACCACCAGGCCTACGACCGCGGCGTAAAACTGGTGGGTGCCACCGCCCACTACGTCACGGCGGACCTGGATGAGGGTCCAATCATCGAGCAGGAAGTGATCCGCGTGGACCACACCTATGGCCCGGCGCAACTGTCCACCGTGGGCCAGGACGCTGAGGCGCTGGCCCTCTCCCGCGCCGTCCGCTGGCACTGCCAGCACCGGGTGCTGCTGGACCAGACCAGCACCGTGGTGTTCCGGTGAGCACCGGCCCTTACCCAGGCACAATCCGTAAAGCAGCAGGAGAAACCACTTTGGAATCGTCGCCACGCATTGTCATTATCGGAGCCGGCATCGTCGGCACCAACCTCGCGGATGAACTCGTCACGCGGGGCTGGAACAACATCACCGTCCTGGACCAGGGGCCCCTCAACATGCCCGGCGGTTCGACCTCGCACGCTCCGGGACTGGTCTTCCAGACCAACCCTTCCAAGTCCATGGCCCTGTTCGCCAAGTACACCGTGGAGAAACTGCTGTCCCTCACCGAAGACGGTGTCAGCTGCTTCAACCAGGTGGGTGGCCTGGAAGTCGCCACCACCGAAACCCGGCTCGCGGACCTGAAGCGCAAGCTCGGCTACGCGCAGGCTTGGGGCATCGAGGGCTCCATCCTCTCCCCGGCAGAATGCAAGGCGCTCTACCCGCTCATCAACGACGAGGACATCCTGGGCGGCCTCCACGTTCCCAGCGACGGCCTGGCCAGCGCCGCCCGCGCGGTCCAGTTGCTGATTAAGCGCACCGAGGCAGCCGGCGTTAAGTACATCGGAAACACCGAAGTCACCGGCCTCGAACAGTCAGGCCGCCGCGTCACCGGAGTCCAGACGCCCGACGGCGTGATCCCGGCAGACATCGTGGTCTCCTGCGCCGGGTTCTGGGGCGCAAAGGTGGGAGAGCTGATCGGCATGTCCGTGCCGCTGCTGCCGCTGGCACACCAGTACGTCAAGACCACGCCGGTGCCGGCCCTGAAGGGGAAGAACGAGCTGCCCAACGGTGCACAGCTCCCCATCCTCCGCCACCAGGACCAGGACCTCTACTACCGCGAACACGGCGACCGGTACGGCATTGGCTCCTACGCCCACAAGCCCATGCCCGTGGACCTGGACGAACTCGGCAGCTTCAAGCCGGACGAGATCAGCGAACACCACATGCCCTCCCGCCTGGACTTCACCGTGGAAGACTTCCTCCCGGCGTGGGAGGCCACCAAGCAGATTCTGCCTGCCCTGCGCGAAAGCGAAATCGAGGACGGTTTCAACGGCATCTTCTCCTTCACCCCGGACGGCGGCTCGCTGGTGGGTGAGTCCAAGGAACTGGACGGCTTCTTCGTGGCCGAAGCCGTGTGGGTCACCCACTCGGCAGGCATTGCCCGCGCCGTGGCCGAGCTCCTGGTGGACGGCAAGTCCTCCATCGACCTGGGCGACTGCGACATCCACCGCTTCGAGGACGTCCAGCTGACCCCGGAATACGTCAGCGAAACCTCGCAGCAGAACTTCGTGGAGATCTACGACGTCCTGCACCCGCTGCAGCCCAAGCTCTCGCCGCGGAATCTGCGCGTCAGCCCCTTCCACGCCCGGCACAAGCAGCTGGGCGGCTTCTTCCTGGAAGGTGCCGGCTGGGAGCGGCCCTACTGGTTCGAGGCCAACGCCGAACTCCTCAAGGAAATGCCCGCCGACTGGCAGCCGCCGGCCCGCGACTCCTGGTCCGGCATGTTCAGCTCGCCCATTGCCGCGGCTGAGGCTTGGAAGACGCGCACCGCCGTCGCCATGTACGACATGACCCCGCTGAAGCGCCTCGAAATTTCCGGGCCCGGCGCCTTGAAGCTGCTGCAGGAACTGACCACCGCAGAAATGGACAAGAAGCCCGGAGCCGTCACCTACACGCTGCTGCTGGACGGGCAGGGCGGGGTCCGAAGCGACATCACCGTGGCCCGCCTGGA
The DNA here is from genome assembly GCF_030209315.1 of Pseudarthrobacter sp. efr-133-R2A-89. Classification (NCBI taxonomy): domain Bacteria; kingdom Bacillati; phylum Actinomycetota; class Actinomycetes; order Micrococcales; family Micrococcaceae; genus Pseudarthrobacter; species Pseudarthrobacter sp. efr-133-R2A-89. The sequence continues at coordinate 109,292 of NZ_JARVSE010000006.1, forward strand.
CGAGCAGACCTTCCAGCTTGGCGCCAACGGCAACATCGACACCGCCTACTTCGACCGGGCAGCCCGGCACCAGACAGCAAGCGGCAGCGCCGAAGACTGGGTCCAGGTCCGCGACACCACCGGCGGCACCTGCTGCATCGGCCTCTGGGGTCCGCTGGCCCGGGAGGTGGTCGGTGCGGTCAGCAGCGACGACTTCTCCAACGACGGCCTGAAGTATTTCCGGTCCAAGCAGGTGGTCATCGGCGGCGTCCCGGTCACCGCCATGCGACTGTCCTACGTCGGTGAGCTTGGCTGGGAACTGTACACCAGCGCCGACAACGGCCAGCGCCTCTGGGATGCACTTTGGAAGGCCGGCCAGCCGTTCGGCGTCATCGCGGCCGGGCGGGCCGCATTCAGCTCGCTTCGTTTGGAAAAGGGCTACCGCTCCTGGGGCACGGACATGACCACCGAGCACGATCCTTTCGAAGCCGGACTGGGCTTCGCGGTGAAGATGGCCAAGGACAACTTCGTCGGGAAGGCGGCCCTGGAAGGCCGCACCGAGGAGAACTCCGCGCGTCGTCTGCGCTGCCTCACGGTCGACGACGGCCGCAGCCTGGTGCTCGGCAAGGAACCGGTGTTCTACAAGGACCAGGCAGTTGGCTACGTGACCAGCGCCGCCTACGGCTACTCGGTCAGGAAACCGATCGCCTACTCCTACCTGCCCGCCGAAGTTTCGATCGGCGACTCCGTGGAGATCGAGTACTTCGGGCGCAGGATCGTCGCCACGGTCACCCAGGACCCGCTGTACGACCCGACCATGACCCGGCTCCGCGGGTAGGGCCATGATCAGCTCAGAGTCAATCGGCAGCTACCTCGCCCGGCTGGCCGCCAAGCAGCCGACGCCTGGCGGCGGTGCTGCCGCGGCGCTGCACGCCGCACAGGGTGCAGCGTTGGTGGCCATGGTGGCGCGGTACACCACCGGCGCCAAGTACGAGCAGCACGCGCCCCTGGTGCAGCGCATCACGGCGGAAGCCGACGGCCTTATCGAGGAGGCGCTGCAGCTGGCCGAGGCGGACGAGGCGGCGTTCCAGGCAGTCATCGACTCCTACCAACTCCCGTCCGAGACGGCTGAGCTCAAGGCCGCACGTGCAGCCGGGATCCAGTCCGCACTCATCCAGGCGGCAGAAACACCCGCCCGGCTGGTCAAGGTGTCCGGCGACATCGTGGACCTGGCCACGGAGCTGTTCGAGGTCGCCAACGCCAACGTCATCAGCGACGTGGCGGCGGCCGCCGATGCCGCCAGGGCAGCCGCCACTACTGCACGCGTGAACATCGACATCAATGTCGTGGCGGTCAAGGACCCGGAGGCACGCGCCCGGCTTGCGCGGCAGACGGACGGCATTGAGGAAAAGGTGGTCTTGGCGGCAGATGCCCTCTCGGCCCGCGTGCGCGAAAGGATCCTTGGTTGAGCACAACAGTACTTTCGGGGAAGACGTTGGCCGGTCTATTCCAGCAGGAGGTCCAGGAAGAGGTCCGGTCGCTGCAACGTGAGGGCGTCCGACCGGTCGTGGCAGTGGTCATGGCAACCGGCGACGAATCAACGCACTGGTACGTCCGTTCCATCGAGCGGGCAGCAGAGCGCGCCGGCGTCGGCTGCCGGATCATCGACCTGGGACACGACGCAACGGAGCCGGTGCTGGCAAGCGTCCTGCGGGACCTCAGCGCCGAACCTTCCGTCAACGGCATCATCCTGCAAACACCGCTGCCTCCCGGTGTCCGGACCGACAACCTGGTGGGCCTCATCGCCCCGGAAAAGGACATTGACGGCGCCAATCCACTGAGCTTGGGACGCCTTGCCGTCGGTCAGCCGGCCTTTGCACCCGCTACCGCGCGCTCCGTCGTCGAAATCCTGGAGCATTACCGGATTCCGCTGGCGGGCAAGGGCGTTGTGGTGGTGGGCCGGTCCGCCGTAGTGGGCAAACCCTTGTCCCTCCTGCTGCTGGCACGCGACGCCGCCGTGACGGTCTGCCATTCCAGGTCGGGCCCGCTGGCCCGCTACACGAAGGATGCCGATGTGGTGGTGGTGGCCGCCGGCCGCGCTGGACTGCTGGGAGGCAGCGACGTCTCCTCTCGGACGGTGGTGGTCGACGTCGGCACGAACGTCCTTCCCGACGGCTCGCTGGTGGGTGACGTGCACGAAGCCAGCGTCACCGGGACGGCAGCGGCGCTCACTCCGGTTCCCGGCGGCGTGGGCTCAGTGACCACGGCGTTGCTGCTCCTTCACACTGTGGAGGCCGCACGCAGGCAAGTGTCATCCGCGCCGCCGGCGCCCAAGGCCCTGGAGCCGCGGGTCCTGGAAGCCGCGGGCTAAGAACGCCACGGCGTTGGCAACGGGCGTCCCGTTCTCCGTGAAAGGTGCTTCGATGGGCCTAAGACCTGGGGAGGTATTCCTCATCGAAGCACCGTTTTCGGAAAACGGGACCCCGCCACGGGCGTGCCCCCGGAGCACGCGGCAGGAACGCTTACGTGCTTCGTCTTCCACAGGACACACTCTTGACATTGAGTGTGAGCTAGCGCACGATCTTGTTGCATACAGCGAACGTTGTTGATTATCACGGAACGTAGCTCACCTGGATATGCTCCTCCCGCCCTTCCGACGCCATCCGCGATGGCCCTGGAAGCAGACGGACAAACTTATGAAGGCCGATCCGAAGGGGAGCCCGGCCCGCGCATCGGCCGCACACGCTGTCCGCATCCATGCCGCAGCGCCAGATCACTAAAGGAAACTGTTTATGACTTTCAAAGGTGCCAGCACCATCGATCAAAGCAGTGCCGAAGGGACCAGCTCCAAATTCAAACGCCGCTTCATGGTGCGGCTCGTCGCTGTCTTTATCGGCGGGATGTTCCTCGACGGCTACATCCTCGGAATCATCGGACCCGTCACCGGCCCCATGCGGTCAGACCTCCAGCTCGACGCACTGTCCCTGGGCATGATCGCCGCGGGCCCGCTGGCCGGGATCTTCGTAGGCTCCCCGCTGGCCGGCTGGGCTACTGACAAGTTCGGACGCAAGCCCATGTTCCTGGTGGACATGGGCCTGTTCCTGGTTGCCTCAGCGGCCCAGTTCTTCGTAACCTCCGGAGACGGTGCCGTGATCCAGCTGGCCATTATCCGGTTCATGATGGGTGTCGCGATCGGCGGCGAGTACTCGATCGGCGGGCCCTTGCTGTCCGAGTTCTCCCCTCCGAAGCTCCGCGGGCGGTTGCTCGGGCTGACCCTGATCGCCTGGTATGTCGGTTTCATGATGGCATTCATCATCGGCACGCTCCTGCACGAGGCCGGCACCCCCTGGCGCGTCGTCATCGGGACGAGCACCATCCTCGCGTTCGTCCTGTTCCTCGCCCGCATCGGCCTCCCCGAATCGCCGAGCTGGCTCATCACCAAGGGACGGCGTGACGAAGCACTCGCAATCGCCCACAAATATGTCGAATCGCCGCAGATGCACGACAGCATCACCGAGGAGATCGACCTGCGGATGATCCAGGAGGCCCAGGCCGCAAAGGGCAGGACCAAAATCAAAAACGCCTCCTTCGGAATGCTGTTCTCGAAGGAACACTGGCGCGCCACCGTCTTCACCTCGGGTTTTTGGTTCTGCGCGGTCACTCCGTACTTCGCGATCGCGACCTTCGCCGACGACGTGCTCACCCAGTTCGGCTTCGGCGGCGGCTGGGCCGGTGGAGTGGGGCTGTCCGCCCTTGCGGCCGCAGGTGTCGTCACCAGCGTGCTTCTGATCGACAGGCTCGGCCGCCGGATCCTCACCGTGCCCGGGCAGTGGCTCTGCGCAGGCATCCTGCTGGTCATTGGGGTCTGGGCGGACGCACCGGCGATCCTGGTGCTCGCCCTGTTCCTCGCCTTCTCCTTCTTCAATGCCGGCTACACCACATTGACCCAGGTCTATCCGGCCGAGGTATTCCCCGGCGACCTGCGCGGCATCGGCATGGGCTTCGCCGCAGCCTTCAGCCGTATTGGAGCCGCACTCGGCACCTTCGCCCTGCCGTGGGCGATCAGCAACATCGGCATGGGTCCAAGCATGGTCGTGGCCGCGGCGGTCGCATTACTCGGCGCAATACTCTCGCAATGGCTCGCGCCTGAGACGAAGGGGCGCACCCTCGCCGAGATCTCAACCAACTTCTCGCACTGACACCGGGCAACCCGCCGCAACACACAGGAGGCCTTCGCCGCACCAGCGGCGGAGGCCTCCGTTCTGCATCCAGCGCGCCTGCCCTGAAGCCGGCGAAACACCGCTGAAACAGTGACGGCAGCCGACGCAACAAAGCCTTAAACCCTTGACATTCCCTGTGAGCTGCGCCACCGTGTTGCATATAGTGATGCGCGTTGCTTATAGCGAAGCGCGGAGCCACGCACCAACCAGGAGAACCACGAACTATGAGCGCATCACCCCGCGTCGTCATCATCGGAGCCGGCATCGTCGGCACCAACATCGCCGACGAGCTGGCAAGCCGCGGCTGGAACGACATCACCGTCGTCGAACAGGGCCCGCTGGAGCTGGCCGGCGGCTCCACGTCGCACGCTCCGGGCCTCGTGTTCCAGAACAACCCGTCCAGGACCATGACGGAATTCGCGACCTACACCGTCAACAAGCTGCTCGCCCTGGGCAAGGATGGCCAGTCCTGCTTCAACCAGGTGGGCGGCCTTGAACTGGCAACGACTCCGGAGCGCCTGGCGGACCTCAAACGCAAGATGGGCGTGATGACCTCCTGGGGCGTCGAAAGCCGGATCGTGGACGCCGACGAATGCGAAAAGATCTACCCCCTGCTGAACACGGGGAAGCTCAGCGGCGGCCGGGAAGTCCTGGGCGGCCTGCTCATCCCCACCGACGGCCTCGCCCTAGCGGCCCGCGCCGTCCAGCTGCTGATCGAGCGCACGCGCGAACACGGCGTCACCTACCGTGGGTCCACCACCGTCACCGGCATCGCCCGTGAGGGCGGCAAGGTCACCGGCGTCGAAACCTCGGCCGGTCTCATCCCTGCCGATATCGTGGTGTCCTGCGCAGGCTTCTGGGGCCGTGAGCTCGGCAAGATGGTGGGCCTGGAGGTACCGCTGCTGCCGCTGGCCCACCAGTACGTGGTCACCACGCCCCTCGCCGAACTTGAGGGCGTCAACGAGCTGCCGAAGGGTGCCAGCAAGCCCATCCTGCGCTACCAGGACAAGGACCTGTACTACCGCGAGTGGGGCGACCGCATCGGCATCGGCAGCTACGCGCACCGCCCGATGCCGGTGGACATGTCTGCACTGCCGAAGGTCCCGGCCGGGGAGATGTCCGACCACCGCATGCCCTCCCGGCTGGACTTCACCCTGGAAGACTTCGTTCCCGCGTGGGAGGACAGCCAGGACCTGCTGCCGGCACTGCGCAGCACCGAAATCCAGGATGGCTTCAACGGCATCTTCTCCTTCACCCCCGACGGCGGCCCGCTCATGGGCGAGGCGCCTGACCTCGAGGGCTTCTTCGTGGCCGAAGCCGTGTGGGTCACGCACTCGGCCGGCGTTGCCAAGGCCATGGCAGAACTGATCATCGACGGCCAGCCGCAGACAGACCTGCACGGCTGCGAACTGACCCGTTTCGAGAAGGTGCAGACCTCGGACGCCTACGTCAGCGAAACCTCGCAACAGAACTTCGTGGAAATCTACGATGTCATGCACCCGCTGCAGCCGCGTGAATCCCCGCGCGACCTGCGGGTCAGCCCCTTCAACGTCCGCCAAAAGGAGCTGGGCGCGTTCTTCCTGGAATCCGCCGGCTGGGAACGCCCGCACTGGTTCGAAGCCAACCGCGCGCTCCTCGAAGAACTTCCGGCCGAATGGCAGACCCCGGAGCGGGACTTCTGGTCCGCAATGTTCCACTCCCCCATCTCCGCAGCCGAAGCGTGGAAGACGCGGACCGCCGTCGGACTTTACGACATGACGCCGCTGAAGCGCCTTTCCGTCGCCGGCCCGGGCGCGCAGGCACTCCTGCACCGGCTCAGCACGGGCAACATCGCCAAGAAGCCGGGTGCCGTGACCTATTGCCTGTTGCTGGCGGACGACGGCGGCATCCGCAGTGACGTGACCGTGGCCAGGCTGGCGGAGGAAGAGTTCCAGTTGGGCGTCAACAGCAACGTTGACTTCGACTACCTCCGGGTCGAAGCCCGCCGGCAGTCCGCCGCCGACCCCGGCCAGTGGGTCCACGTCACCGACATCACCGGCAGCACCTGCTGCATCGGCCTGTGGGGTCCCCTGGCCCGCGAAGTGATTGGCAAGGTCAGCACGGACGACCTGACCAATGACGGCCTGAAGTATTTCCGGACCAAGGAAATCTCGGTGGGCGGCATCCCCGTCACGGCCATGCGGCTCTCCTACGTCGGCGAACTCGGCTGGGAGCTCTACACCACCGCCGAGTACGGTTTGAAGCTCTGGGACCTGCTGTTCGAGGCGGGCCGGGAGCACGGCATCATCGCTGCCGGCCGCGGCGCCTTCAACAGCATGCGCCTTGAGAAGGGCTACCGGCTGTGGGGCGCGGACATGACGTCAGAGCACCACCCGTACCAGGCGGGCCTCGGTTTCTCCGTGGCCAAGGACAAGACCGGATTCGTGGGTGCAGAGGCACTGGCGTCGCTCCGCGAGCAGCCGGCGGCGAAGATTCTGCGCTGCCTGACGGTCGACGACGGCACGTCGGTAGTGCTGGGCAAGGAACCGGTGTACGTTGCCGGGGAAGCCGTTGGTTACGTCACGAGCGCGGCGTATGGCTTCACCATCGGTAAGCCCCTTGCCTACGCCTGGCTGCCCTCATCGGTGTCCGAGGGGGACCCCGTGGAGATCGAGTACTTCGGCCGTCGCGTAGCCGCCACGGTCAGCGCCGAGCCGCTCTTCGACCCCGGCATGGAGCGCCTCCGCGGCTGATCTGCCCCATCCCCCACGAGGTGGTTGGGCCTGCTTGAGACCGGCAGGCCCAACCACCTCTTTTGTTGCCCGCGGAGCGCGCGCTGTTCCACCCCGGCATGCCAACGGCGGCACCCCTGCTGCTGAGCGGGGCGCCGCCGTTGGAACCTTGCCGTTCTTACAAACGGGAACCGGGCATCAGTTGTTGAGGTAGCCGTTCGGGTCCAGGACGTACTTCGTTGCCGCGCCGGCATCGAACTCCGCGTACCCGCGCGGGGCGTCGTCGAGCGAAATGGCCTTGGCGTTGACTGCCTTGGCGATCTGGATCCGGTCATGGAGGATGGCCATCATCAGCTGCCGGTTGTACTTCATCACGGGGCATTGGCCGGTGGTGAAGGACAGGGACTTCGCCCAACCGGTGCCCAGGGACAGGGACAGGCTGCCCTTCCGTGCGGCTTCATCCGCGGCTCCCGGGTCCCCCGTGACGTAGAGGCCGGGGATACCCACGGAGCCGCCGGCGGTGGTGAGGTCCATCAGCGAGTTCAGCACGGTGGCGGGCGCCTCCTGGGCGCCGTGGCCGTGTCCGCGCGCCTCGAAGCCGACGGCGTCGATGCCGGAATCGACCTCCCGGACGCCAAGGATCTGCTCGATCTGGTCGGCAGGGTCGCCGTTGGCCACATTGACGGTTTCGCAGCCAAAGGAGCGGGCCTGGGCCAAGCGGTCTTCGTTGAGGTCGCCCACGATCACCACCGCAGCTCCCAGCAGTTGGGCGCTGGCGGCAGCGGCAAGCCCGACGGGGCCGGCACCGGCGACGTAGACGGTGGACCCGACGCCGACGCCTGCCGTGACCGCACCGTGGAAGCCGGTGGGGAGGATGTCGGAAAGCATGGTCAGGTCCATGATCTTTTCCAGGGCCTGGTCCCGGTCCGGGAACCGCAACAGGTTCCAGTCCGCGTAGGGAACCAGGACGTATTCCGCCTGTCCACCCACCCAACCGCCCATATCGACATAGCCGTAGGCAGAGCCGGGGCGGTCCGGGTTCACGTTCAGGCAGATCCCGGTCTTGCGCTCCTAGCAGTTCCGGCAGCGCCCGCAGGAGATGTTGAACGGGACGGAGACGATGTCCCCGACCTTGATGAATTCGACGTCGGGTCCGGTCTCAATGACTTCGCCGGTGATCTCGTGGCCCAGGACGAGGCCGGCCGGGGCCGTCGTCCGGCCGCGGACCATATGCTGGTCCGAGCCGCAGATGTTGGTGCTCACGGTGCGCACGATGACCCCGTGCGGCACCTTCCGGCCCACGTTGGCGGGATTGACACCGGGGCCGGCCTTCAGTTCAAACGACGGATACGGGGTATCGATGACCTCGACGACCCCGGGCTCCTTGTATGCAACGGCTTTGTTACCTGACATGGGCGTGGCTCCTATGGTTAGGGTTCAATTGCCACGGAAGGCCTGACGCCGGCTGCATCAGACCTTCCGTGTGGTTATGACTTTCACTTGCGTGAAACTTGGGACGGCGCGGGGCGCCGGCGGCTCAGGGAAGCGGTTAGGCGTCGATCACCATGTCGGTGCGCGCGGTGGAGCAGCAGGGAAGGAACTTGCCGGCATCGATTTCCCGTTTGCGGATTCCACCCTGGTGGTTCATGTCGATCTCCCCGGACAGCTTGACCACCTTGCAGGAGCCGCACATGCCCTCCTTGCAGTTGGCGCCGATCCGGACACCCGCCCGCTGGGCCACCCCAAGGATGGGTTCCTCCGGGTCGATCCGCACATTGATTCCGGTGCGCATGAAAGACAGGGTGAGGCTTCCGGTTCCCACGGTGTCGAAGCTGGACGCATCCGGGGTGGCGGCTTCGGTTGCGGCTCCTGCGGCGTCCACGGAGGCGGCCTCCGCGGAGGCCGGGGCTGCAGCTTCCAGCGCCAGTCCCGTGGCCTGGAGGGTTCCGTCATCGTCGTAGCCGGGTTCATAGATCCCGAACGCCGCCGGCTGGCTCTCGAAATAGTCCCCGGCGGACTCGGCGATCTCGTCCGCGATTTCCTCGGCGATGTCCGCCGCCAGGGCGAGCTCGGCCTGGTATTCGAGGAGGGTCTGCCGGTCGCCGGAGAAGAACTCCATGTAGATGGACGTATCGTCGACGCCCACGTTCTTGAGCAGTTCGGTGGCGGTGTTCAAATACCCCTCGGGTCCACAGGCGTACACCTGCCGGCCGTTGGCGTCGGGTGCCACCTCGTCGATCATGGCCGCCGTCAGCCTTCCGGTGAAGCCCTCCCAGTCCTCGGGCCTGCCGCGGTCGCCAAGGGCGTAGAAGACCTTGACGCGCGAGTCCACCGACGCGATGTAGGCCAATTCCCGGTGGAAGGCGAAGCCGCCGGCTTCCGCGCCGTGGTAAAGCACCACCACATCGGCGGTTCCGGGCAACGAGTGGATGGTCCGCAGCATCGACATGATGGGTGTGATGCCTGCGCCCGCAGCCAGGAAGAGGTACCGTGCCCGCCGATCGGCGTCAGGCAGGTGGAAGGCCCCGACAGGTCCCAGCATGTCCAGGACAGTTCCGGGCCTGACGTTCCCGTGCACCCACGGGGAAACCAGTCCGCCCGGGTCGCGCTTGACGGTGACGCTGAAGGTCCACGGTTCCGTGGGTGAACTGGACAGCGAGTAGCTGCGGTCCACCGGTTCCTGGTCCTCGCCGTTCACGGGGAAAGCGATATTCACGTACTGGCCCGCGCGGAACGCCAGGGGCGCGCCGTCGCAGCGGCGGAAGACGAAGGTCATCATGCCGCCGGCTTCGGGAACGGTTTCGACGCATTCGGCCATGAACTCCTGCGGATGCCACGGGCCCAGCGCCTTGGCTGCGCTGGCCGGTCCTTCCATGCTGCCCATCACCCGGTTCCACGGCATTTCAAGGCCGCGGATGCGCTGTGGTTCCCGGACCGGCGCCTGAGTGAGGACGTCAATCATGCCAAGTGCTCCTGCACGCGCTGGACGTACCAATTGATGAAGGCCTCCACCTGGTATTCGCTCTTCATGTAAGGGCCGGGCTCGTACGCGGGGCTGGCAGCACCCTGCTGGCACAGCTCGACGAACGCCTTGTCCTGCAGGTTGGTCTGCTTCCAGGTGTAGGTGAGCTTTTCGAGGTCGTAGTCAACGCCTTCCTCGGCGTCGTCAGCCACCAGCCAGGTGGTGCGGACCAAGGACTGGTGCTCGTTGATGGGGAAAACCCCGAACGTGATGACGTGGTCACCCAGGAAGTGGAACCAGCTGTTGGGCTGCAGGTGCATCGAGCAGCGGCCCAGGCGGAAGTCCCGAAGGTCGCCGAGCAGCTTCTTGGAGAGCCTGCGGCCGTCGGCGGAGAACGATTCGCCCTCGCCGTCCAGGGATTCGCGCGAGATGCGGATACCGGCAATGCGGGTGTCGAGTTCCTCCACCACCTCGTAGGGCAGGCCATAGCGGCGGCACCGCTCCTCGAGGGAGGACTGGGCTTCCTTGTTGCGGTCCCAGACCTCTTCAAGGTGGGCCGGGATCAGTCCCTCGGTCAGGCCCCACGTGGGGAAGAGCGAGCAGGCGAGTTCCGGGTGGCCGTCGCAGTGGTAGCACTCACGGTTGTTCTCCATGACGAGCTTCCAGTTGCCCTCTTCGATGATGTTCTGCTGGTAGGCAATCTTCGTCTTGGACAGGTCGTGGGGCGCGAGGTAGGGCTCGAAAATCTTGGCGGTTTCGTCGAAGTCTGCGGGCGGTTCGTCAGCAATGCAGACGAAGATGAGCCCGGCAACCTCGCGGCTGTGGGCGCGCTTGAGGGCAAAGCAGTTCTTGTCGAACTTGGCTTCGCCGGGGGCGGATGCGTGGATCAGATTGCCCTCGGGGGAGTACGTCCAGGAGTGGTAGCCGCAGACCAGGTTTCCGGTGGAACCGGCAGCTTCGGTCAGGACGCGTGCACCGCGGTGGCGGCAGACGTTGTGCAGGACATTGACGGCGCCCTCGTCGGTTCGCAGCACGATCAGGGAGTAGGGGCCGTAGTCGACCGTGATGTAGTCGCCCGGCTCCGGCAGCTCGGCAACGCTGCCGGCAAAGATCCAGTGCTGGCCGAAAATGGCCTCCATGTCGAGCTTGAAGATTGTGGGGTCAGTGTAGAACGGGGCGTCAAGGGAGTAGCCGGTGCGCCGCAGGGCGAACAACTCGGTAATTTCAGCCAGCTGCTCGGCAGGCAATGCTGAGGCGAGCTTTCCGCGTGCGCTGAGGGGCGCGTTCACTGAGGTAGTCATGTGTTTCCTCCCGATAGGGCTGTGTAATAAGCGATTTGCGGTGATTACGGAGCAGACGGGGCAACAGGGTGTGCCAAGACGTCCTGTTCGCGAATGCGGGGAGGTCCATCAGCAAAAGAAGCGATGACACCGGAAGAATCTGGAAGCACCTAACGCAACACCAATCACCATATGCAACAGTGTGACTCCAGCCACGCTCACTGTCAATCAATTCCGGATATGACGAAAAAGCATGGTCGGTGGCACGGAGGGCTGCCATCCCTGAACGTAAAGAATCCGGGACCGGAACCCATGTTTAGCTGACCCCCACTGCCGCGGACAAGCCCGGCAGTCCTCTGAATGTCGTACCCCCTCGTCATGCTTGGTTTATGGGGAGGGCAGCGGTGGCTACGGCTTATGAGGACATCCGGGCTGCCCTGGCTGTGCTGAATGCCGAGGTCGATGGGTGCGGTTCCGAGCCGTTTTCGGTGGCCGATCCGTTGGCTGCGGTGGCAGCTGGGTGCCTGGACATTCTTGCCGGTGCCCGGGAGGTCGAGGCCGGGTTCGCTGGCCTGAAGGCGAGGGCTGCGGTGGCGTACGCGGAGATCGCCGACGTGGTTGCGGGGCCGGATGTGCCGGTGCAGGCGCAGGAGATGGCGGTCGCGGCGGAGATCGGGTGTGTGTTGGCCCTGGGTCCGCGCGCCGCGTCGTCGTTCCTGACAGCCTCGCACGCCGTAGTTACCTCATTGCCGAGGACATTGGAGGGGCTGCAGGCCGGGACCCTGTCTTGGCAGCATGCGGTGGTGATGGCGGATGAAACGGCGTGCCTTAATGCCGCGGGGGCGGCCGCGTTGGAAGCCCATTTTTTGGACCCGGGCGCCGCGGACCCCGGACGCCCCGGACCCAGCACGGGGCTGCCCGGTGGGTGCGTTGCCGGCGCACCGGTTCAAGGCCAAGGCCCGGACCTGGCGGGAACGCCACCACGCCGAGAGCATCGAGAAACGCCACGTCAAGGGGGTGTCTGATCGGCGGGTAGAGTTCCGGGCAGACCAGGACGGAATGGCCTGGCTGTCCGCATGCCTGCCTGCGGACCAGGCCCTGGCGGGGTGGAATCGGCTCACCGCGACCGCCCGTAGCCTGCAGGGCCCCGGCGAGGGCAGGACCCTGACCCAGCTCCGGGCCGACGCCTTCGCCGACGCGATCCTCACCAACGGCACCGGAGTCCGCTACATCGGTGGCAGCGGCAGTGGCGGTTTGAGCGAGGGTGCGAGTGGCAGCTTCATCGGGGGTGCGGGCGCTGGCGGCAGCTCCAGCGGCGGTGCGGGTGCTGTCCGGGACCGTGTGCTGTCGCCAATCCGGGCGCAGGTGCTGGTCACGGTTCCGGTGTTCTCGCTGATCGGCCTGACGGACGAACCGGCGGTGCTGGACGGGTACGGTCCCATTCCGCCGTCCATGGCCCGTCAACTTGTCGCAAACGGGGCGGGGTCCTTTTACCGGGTGTTCGTGGACCCGCGGGACGGGGCCCCGTTGGAGATCGGCCGGACGAGTTACCGGGTCACAGGTCCGATGCGGGCTTGGTTGCGGATGCGGGACGGGAAGTGTCCGTTCCCGGGGTGCAGCAACAACTCCCTGGACAACGATGCCGATCACATCCTCGCCTGGGCCAAGGGCGGCACCACCGGAATCAGCAACCTGGGACAGCCCTGCCCCAAACACCACAAACTCCGACACGCCACCGGCTGGAAACCCACCCTGGCAAGCAAGAACGAACCACCCGGCTGGACCTCACCCACCGGCCGCCTTTATCAAAGCGAGCATCAAGACTGGGAACCACCGCGGTGGCCGGACACCCAACGCCGCGTCCGGGTTCCCGAGGAGGGCAGCTCGCATTGCACCGTTCCGGACCTGGTGCAGATCCAGGTATCCCCAGCCGAAGATTGGCTGGAGCTGGTCCTGCACGCGCCCTCCGCCTGACACGGTAAGTATGTTGCGGTCCCGCCAGGCGTCGTCCTCCGCTATGGCAAGGACCTGTACCCGGAGGCCGGTCCCGACGGGAACCACCCGGCATAAGAACCTGTGCGGGGGAACAGCGACGGCGGCACCCGGCACCTGCCGGACTGCCGCCGTCGACATTGCCCGCACCGGCGCAGCTTCCCCACCCGGTGGGGCTAGGCGTGCGTGCCGGCCAGCTCCCCTGCAGAGTCCTCGGCTGCTGCCGCCCCGCCCTGGTGCGGTTCAAAGCGGACGAACATGGCCTTGAAGCCGGGGGTGTTGGATACGCGGGCCACGTTTTCCTTGTGGACCAAGGCGTTGGCTTCTGGGAAGTACGCCGCGGCACAGCCCTTCACGGTGGGATAGGCCACCAGCCGGAACTTGTCCGCCCTGCGGTCCACGCCCTGGAAGGTGCTGACGACGTCCACGAGCTCGCGGTCCTGGAATCCCTGCTCGGCGAGGTCCTCGGGGTGGATCAGAATGACGCGGCGGCCGCCGGAGATGCCGCGGTAGCGGTCGTCCAGGCCGTAGAACGTGGTGTTGTACTGGTCGTGGCTGCGGATGGTCTGCAGCACCAGGTGCCCCGCGGGCGGGGTGAGGTACTCCAGCGGGCTGACGGTGAAGCGGCCCCTGCCGATGTCGGTGGCGAAGGAACGGGTGTCGCGCGGCGGGTTGGGGAGCACGAACCCGTTCCTGGTCCGGACCCTGGCGTTGAAGTCCTCAAAGCCGGGCAGGACGCGGGCGATGTGGTCGCGGACCACGTCGTAGTCCTCCGCCATTGCCTTCCAGTCCACGGGGTGGTCCGGGCCAAAGGTGGCCTCCGCCATCCGCGCCACGATGACGGGCTCGGCCAGCAGGTGCTCGGAGACCGGGGTGAGGCGGCCCTGGGTCGAGTGGACCACGGACATCGAGTCCTCCACGGAGAGGAACTGTGCGCCGTTGGGATGCTTGTCGTCCTTGTCGGTGCGGCCCAGGGTGGGCAGGATCAGCGAGGTGCGGCCATGGACCACGTGGGAGCGGTTGGGTTTGGTGCTGATGTGTACGGTCAGCCCGATCCGCTGCATGCCCGCTTCCAGGGCTTCGGTGTCCGAGCAGGCGAGCGAGAAGTTCCCGCCCATGGATACGAAGACGTCCACCTCGTCCCGTTCAAAGGCCTCCATCGACTCCACGGCGTCGTAGCCGTGGTGCCGCGGGGAGGTGATGCCGAACTCGGCGTCCAAGGCCTGCAGGAGCCACTCCTTGGGTTTCTCCCAGATGCCCATGGTCCGGTCGCCTTGGACGTTCGAGTGCCCGCGGACCGGGCAGGCGCCGGCGCCGGGCTTGCCGAAGTTGCCCTGCAGCAGCAGGACGTTGACCATTTCCTTGATGGTGTCCACCGAGTGCGGCTGCTGCGTCACGCCCAGCGCCCAGCAGAAGATCGAGGCCTTGGACGCCACCAGCATCGCCGCGACCTTTTCGATCTGGCCCCGGGTGAGGCCGGTGGCCTTCTCGGTTTCGCCCCAGTCCAGGGTGCGCCGGGCTTCGCGATAGGCAGCGAACCCGTCCGTCTGGGCGGCGATGAAGGACTGGTCGACGACGGTCCCCGGGTTGGCGGCCTCGGCCTCCAGCAGCAGGTGGCCGAGCGCCTGGAACAGCGCCAGGTCCCCGCCCACCTTGATCTGCAGGTATTCATCGGCCAGCGGCGTCCCGCCGCCCACCACTCCGGAAACGGTCTGCGGGTCCTTGAAGTTGAACAGGCCCGCTTCGGGCAGCGGGTTCACGGCCACCACCTTGCCGCCCTTGTCCTTGCATTCCTTCAACGCGGACAGCATCCGTGGATGGTTGGTGCCCGGGTTCTGGCCCACCACGAAGATCAGTTCGGCGTCGTGGATGTCATCCAGGGAGACCGTGCCCTTGCCGATGCCGATGGTCGGGTTCAAAGCCGAGCCGGAGGACTCGTGGCACATGTTGGAGCAGTCGGGAAGGTTGTTGGTGCCCAGGGACCGTGCGAACAGCTGGTACAGGAAGGCGGTCTCATTCGCGGTGCGGCCGGAGGTGTAGAAAACGCTGCGCTCCGGGGTGGACGCCCGCAGGTGTTCGCCGATCAGCTCGAACGCGTCGGCCCACGAGATCGGCGAGTAATGCGTCTCCCCTTCGCGGATCACCACCGGCTCGCTCAGCCGGCCCTGGTTCCCCAGCCAGTACTCGGTCTTCTCCGAGAGCTCGGCGATGGAGTGTTGGGCCCAGAACTCCGCCCCGACGGTGCGGAGGGTGTTCTCCTCGGCCACGGCCTTGGCGCCGTTCTCGCAGAACTCGGCAGCCTTGCGCTTCTTGTCCGATTCGGGCCACGCGCAGCCGGGGCAGTCGAAACCGCCCCGCTGGTTCAACCGCAGCAGGGACTGCGCTGTCCGGGTTACGCCCGCCTGCGCCACCGCACGCTCGAGCGCAACCATGACGGCCTTGACCCCGGCCGCCTCCGTTTTTGGCTTGTGGACCGAAAGATCGTCCTCATTGATGTCCGCAACGGGGGCGGGCTGCTTACCGAACTTCATCGTTCCAACGTCCTTACCGGATTGTGCTGATGGACCGCCGGCGGAGGCGCGCCGGGTCCTCCCGGCGCCTCCGCCGGGCGCTTTCTTGACTTCTGGTTACTGGGGAACCTTCGCCAGCGTTTCCTGCTCGGCGGCGATGGTGGTGTCCTCGCCGTGGCCGGTGCGGACCACGGTGCCGGCGGGCAGTGTCAGCAGCCGTTCGCGGATGGACGCCAGGATGGTGGGGTAGTCGCTGTAGGACCGTCCGGTGGCGCCCGGGCCGCCGTTGAACAGGGTGTCGCCGGTGAACACCGTCCCTTCGCTTTCAAGGTAGAAGCACGTGGACCCGGGCGAATGGCCGGGTGTGTGGATCGCCTGCAGGGTCGCCCCGCCAACTTCGAACACGTCACCGTCGGAGTGGTAGCGGTCCGGTGCGGCGTCCGGGTAGACCTGCTCCCAGAGCACCAGGTCTTCCTGGTTCAGCAGGATCGGTGCCCCCAGTGCGTCCGCGACCTTACGCGCGGCGCCGATGTGGTCGTTGTGCGCGTGCGTGAGCAGGATGGCCTTCACCTTCCGGCTGCGGACCTGGTTGATGATCGCCGCGGCGTCATGCGGCGCATCGATGATGATGCACTCCTCGTCATTGCCCACGATCCAGACGTTGTTGTCCACGTCCCAGGTGCCGCCGTCGAGCGAGAACGTGCCGGAGGTGACCAGGTTCTCGACGATGACGCTCATGCGGACGCTCCAGCAGGCTGGACCTCGACGACGGAGCGCAGCACCTTGCCCTCATGCATCCGTTCGAAGGCCTCTTCCACCTGGTCGATCGTGATGCGCTCGGACACGAACGCGTCCAGGTCCAGGTTGCCCTGCTTGTAGTGCGAGACGAGCATGGGGAAGTCGCGGGAGGGCAGGCAGTCGCCGTACCAGGAGGACTTCAGCGACCCGCCGCGGCCAAAGACGTCCAGCAGCGGCAGCTCAAGCGTCATCTCCGGCGTCGGAACACCCACCAGCACCACGCGGCCGGCAAGGTCGCGGGCGTAGAACGCCTGCTTGTACGTTTCAGGGCGGCCGACGGCGTCAATCACCACGTCCGCCCCGTTGCCTCCGGTCAGTGCACGGATGGCTTCCACGGCGTCCTCTTGGCGCGAGTTCACGCCATGGGTGGCGCCGAGGGACCTGGCCATGCCGATCTTGTTGTCGTCGATGTCCACGGCGATGATCGTCGTCGCACCGGCCAGCCTGGCGCCGGCGATCGCGGCAATCCCCACACCGCCGCAGCCAATGACGGCCACGGATTCGCCACGCTTGACCTCGCCGGTGTTGATCGCAGCGCCGATGCCGGCCATGATGCCGCAACCCAGCAGGCCCACCGCGGCAGCATCAGCCTCCGGGTCCACCTTGGTGCACTGCCCGGCCGCCACCAGGGTCTTCTCAGCGAAAGCACCGATGCCCAGGGCAGGCGAAAGCACCGTGCCGTCCTCGAGGGTCATCTTCTGCGTGGCATTGTGCGTATTGAAGCAGTACTGCGGCTGACCCTTGGCGCAGGCCCGGCACTCGCCGCAGACGGCGCGCCAGTTCAGAATGACGCGGTCCCCGGGGGCCACCTGGGTCACATCGGGGCCAACGGCACTGACAACCCCCGTGGCCTCGTGCCCGAGCAGGTAAGGGAAGTCATCACCGATACCGCCCTGCTTGTAGTGAAGATCCGTGTGGCAGACACCGCAGGTCAGGATGTCCACCAGCGCCTCCCCCGGCCCCGGATCCGGGACCAGGATGGTCTCCAACGACACGGGGGCGTTCTTCTCCCGGACAACGACTGCTTGAACTTTGTGGACCATGGTTCTTGTGTTCCTTTCCTGGATCCGGCCGGATCCGTGAGTCGGCACCAAGTGCCAATCTAGCTGACAGGCCAGGCCCGGAGACCACGGCGCCTCAGCCTTCGAGGCGCAGCGAGTTGCATAATAAACAACAGAATGCACATAGTGCTCACAGCAGAATATGGCAGCGGCAGCTTCCTGTGTCAATAGATATATCAGTCTCCGACCAGTCACCTGCCAGGGCGCCACTCGCCGTTTCCCCGGGCCGGGAGCGCCTGACCTCCTCCGCCCCCGTTACCTGGAGCAAAACAGTGGGCAGTAGGCTGGATGGCATGTCTTTTGAAGAAACCCCTGCCGAGCGGCGCGAGGTTACCGTCCGCCGGGCGCCCAAGTACGTTCCCTTCCTGGTGGTCGGAGCGCTGCTCGGAGCCCTCGCGGCCGCGGTGGTGGCGTACGGAGTACCGGGGGACACCACCTTCGACCCAGGGGCCGTGTTCGGTTTCTTCCTGGTGATGTTCGCGGCAGCAGGGGCCATCCTGGGCGCCGGGCTGGCGCTCGTGCTGGACCGCCGCAGCGTGAAGCGCCAGCAGCGGGCAGTGGTGGAAGCCGTGCCGGATTCCGAACCGGATACCGACCCCCAGGCCTAGCAGGTCACAATCGGGCAGCCGGAAAAGTCCTACCCCATATCGTGCGATAATCGATCAGTGGCACGCGGCGATGGAAAACTTTCCCATGATCTTCTCCCCGGCGAAAAAGGCCCGCAGGACGCTTGCGGCGTCTTCGGCGTTTGGGCACCAGGCGAAGAAGTAGCAAAACTTACCTATTACGGGCTGTATGCACTGCAGCACCGCGGTCAGGAGTCGGCTGGCATAGCCACCAGCGACGGCAAACGGATCAACGTCTACAAGGACATGGGACTTGTCTCCCAAGTCTTCGACGAGACCACCCTGAACACCCTGACCGGGCACCTGGCCGTGGGCCACTGCCGCTACTCCACCACCGGCGCCAGCCACTGGGCCAACGCGCAGCCCACCCTGGGCGCCACCTCCACCGGCACAGTTGCCCTGGCACACAACGGCAACCTGACCAACACCGCCGAACTCAACGCCATGATCAACGAGCGCAACGGCGGCCAGCTCACCGGCGAAATGAAGCAGGGCAACACCTCGGACACCGCGCTGGTCACCGCCCTGCTGGAAGGCGAGCCGGGGAAGACCCTGGAAGACACCGCCACGGAACTCCTGCCCAAGATCAAGGGCGGCTTCTGCTTCGTCTTCATGGACGAGGGCACCCTCTACGCCGCACGCGACACCTATGGGATCCGCCCGCTGGTCCTCGGCCGGCTGGAACGCGGCTGGGTGGTGGCGTCCGAGCAGTCCGCCCTGGCCACTGTCGGTGCCAGCTTCATCCGCGAGATTGAGCCCGGCGAGTTCATTGCCATCGACGAGGACGGCGTGCGGTCCAAGCGGTTCGCGGAGCCGACGCCGGCCGGTTGCGTCTTCGAGTACGTCTACCTTGCCCGCCCGGACGCCGCCATCGCCGGCCGCTCCGTCTACGAATCCCGCGTGGAGATGGGCCGTCAGTTGGCCCGCGAAAACACGCAGCAGGCGGACATCGTCATCCCCGTGCCGGAATCCGGCACCCCCGCCGCCGTCGGCTACGCCGAGGAATCCGGCATCCCCTTTGCACACGGTTTCGTGAAGAACTCCTACGTGGGCCGCACGTTCATCCAGCCTTCGCAGACGCTGCGCCAGCTCGGCATCCGCCTCAAGCTCAACGCCCTCGAGTCCGTGATCCGCGGCAAGCGGGTTGTGGTGGTGGATGACTCGATCGTCCGCGGCAACACCCAGCGCGCCATTGTCCGGATGCTTCGGGAAGCCGGCGCCGCAGCCGTCCACGTCAAGATCTCCTCCCCGCCGGTGCAGTGGCCCTGCTTCTACGGCATCGACTTTGCTTCCCGCGCGGAGCTCATCGCCAACGGCGCCACCATCGAGGAAATCTCCCAGGCCATCGGTGCGGACTCACTGGCCTACATCTCCGAGGACGGCATGATCGGAGCCACCCGGCAGCCCCGCGAACGGCTCTGCACCGCCTGCTTCACCGGCAAATACCCCATCAAGCTGCCGGACGCCGACAAGCTGGGCAAGAACCTGCTGGAGCGCACCGACCTTGGCGGCCTCAAGCCGTCCCCAGCCGCTCTTCCCGGCGAGACGGCCGCCCTGGCCGTTGACGCCGCGGAAGACCCGGCAGAGAAGGCCGGCGCCACCGGCTGCGATCCCGGGCCGGACGCCGAATTCGAAAACCTGCTGACCGAAGCCGACCTCGTGCCCGACGTACACGCCGCCACCAGCGCCGACAAGAAGGACTCCGTATGACTTCCGCCAACACCGCCGCAGAGAACTCCGGCATCACCTACGCCTCCGCCGGCGTGGACGTTGAAGCCGGGGACCGCGCCGTCGAGCTCATGAAGGACGCCGTCAAGGCAACCCACAACTCCTCGGTGATCGGCGGGGTGGGCGGCTTCGCCGGCCTCTATGACGTCTCCAGGCTCCTGACTTACAAGAAGCCCCTGCTGGCCACATCCACGGACGGCGTAGGCACCAAGGTGGCCATCGCCCAGGCCATGGACATCCATGACACCATCGGCTTCGACCTGGTGGGCATGGTGGTGGACGACATTGTGGTGGTAGGCGCCGAGCCGCTGTACATGACCGACTACATCGCCTGCGGCAAGGTGGTCCCCGAACGCATCGCGGACATCGTGCGCGGCATCGCGGCGGCCTGCTCCGTGGCCGGCACTGCCCTGGTGGGCGGCGAGACCGCCGAGCACCCGGGCCTGCTGGGCGAACATGAATATGACGTCGCCGGCGCCGCCACCGGCGTCGTGGAAGCCGACGCCCTCCTTGGCCCGGACCGCGTCCGCGCCGGCGACGTGGTGATCGGCATGGCCTCCTCCGGCCTGCACTCCAACGGCTACTCGCTGGTCCGCCGCGTCATCAACCACGCCGGCTGGGCACTGGACCGCCAGGTATCCGAACTGGGACGCACGCTGGGCGAGGAACTCCTTGAACCCACACGCGTCTACGCAGCCGACTGCCTGGACCTGGCCCGCACCTTCCCGGTCAGCGCCGGCGCCGCCGTCCACGGTTTCAGCCACGTCACCGGCGGCGGCCTGGCCGCCAACCTGGCCCGGGTCCTCCCGCAGGGCCTGGTGGCCACGGTGGACCGCGCCACCTGGGAACTGCCCGCTATCTTCAAGCTCGTGTCCGAACTGGGAAATGTCCCGCTGCCCGACCTCGAGCGCACCCTGAACCTCGGTGTGGGAATGGTGGCTATCGTGTCCCCCGACGCCGCTGACGCCGCAGTGGCGCGCCTGAACGACCGCGGCCTGCCGTCCTGGGTCATGGGCACGGTCACGGAGGACTCGGATTCCATTTCCAAGACCGGCCCCGACTACGTCCAGGGCGCCAAGGGCGTGGACGGCGGCGCCGTCCGCATGGTCAACGCCTACGCCTAAAGCCAATAACCATTTGGGGTTCCCCACCGTACGGTGGGGAACCCCAAATGGCGTTAATTGACCTGGATCAGGCTCAGGATGCCGCCCTGCGGGTCCCGGAGGGTAGTCAGTGAACCGTCAGCGGGATGCTCGTCCGGCTCCACGACGATTTCTCCTCCGCCCTGGACCGTTGCTACCGCAGCAGCACGGACGTCCGCGGCGCCAAAGTAGACCTGCCAGGCCGCTTCCTCGCCTTCTTCGGCAGGAACGACGCCGGCCACCTCGGCGCCGTCGACAAGCAGCGTGCTGTAGGTGCCGCCGTCGTCCTGGGGATATTCGGTGACCTCGTGCCCGAACAGCTGCTGGAAGAAGCCGACCGCGGCCTGCGGCCCGGGCGTGGAGAGTTCGGCCCAGGCCAGCGCCCCCGGTTCGTTGACGAGATGGCTCCCATAGTGGGTGCCGGCCTGCCAGATCCCGGTGGTGCCGCCGCCGGGCGGGGCGAGGAAAGCCAGCACGCCGGTGGCGCCCACCTGCTCAGGCCCGAACTGGACGGTCCCGCCGGCAAAGGCGGCGTCGTCAAGGAGCGTTGCGGCGTCCGACGCCGCGAAATAGATGTTCCACCGGGCCGGCGTGCCCGACGGCTGCAGGGGGCCCTGCGGCGCGATGGTGGCGACCAACCGGCCATTCAAGAAGGCCTGCGCGTAACTGCGGCCGTCAGGGGTGGGAAAGTCCTGAAAGGTCCAGCCGAACAACTTGGCGTAGAAGTCCTTGGCGGCAGCGACATCGGGGGTCTGCAAATCCGCCCAGCAGGGCTCGCCATCGGCGTAGGTTGTCCGAACAGTCATCCGGTCAGGGTACCAACGCGGGAAAGCCCGCTGCCACCGGGTATCCCGGAAAGCAGCGGGCTTCCTCATGTCAGCGGTCACCCGAAAACGGGTACTAAAAAGGAGGTCCTGTGCCATCCCAACGCTGCGGGAAAGCACCTGCGGAGCTTGTTAGCGCGTAGCTGCGGCACGGCCTGGAAAACCGGGGGCCACGGCGGCTTTACGACAACTAGCCGATGCGACGGCTGTCAACCTCGTCGTCATCGTCATCCAAATCATCCGCGTACTTATCCACATAAGCCGAATAGTCCGGCTCGACCGGTTCATTCGAGTAATGGCTCGTTGAACGACTGCCCGGGCCCGTCAGCTCACGCTGAAGTGCCGAGTAGTCAGTGTTCGGGGAGTAGTACTTGATGTCCCGAGCCTGCTTGGTAGCTTTTGCCTTTTGACGGCCGCGCCCCATGGCGTGACCCCCTTTTGTACTTGGACCGGAGGTGGTCACCTTGGCGATCGGTGAGGCCCCGGAATGTTTGGTCAATTTGTCGTACACCTAGATTACATGCTTTCGGCTGCCCCTGCTTGCCGCGCAGGGCCCCGGGACGGGGCGTGGGGTACCATGATGCACTTCGACCCGCAGGAACACGGGATTTTTCTTCGATAGAGTCACTTAAGAAGTGGCTGTTTTGCCCGCCCGTTGGCGAGCCGCGGAACATAAACCCAGGAGGATGCGCACCCGTGAACCACCAGGACATCCCGCCCAAGCCTGCCTCGCCGCCGCACACCGGCAGCCTGCCGGCGGTCCCAGGCGGGGGCAAGGGTTCGGCGCCCGCCCCGGAAGCTGTGACCTGGTCCCACCGGGTCCCGGACCCCCCGCAGCGCCGCGCAGCCAACAGGGCCACCTCCTGGAAGGTGTTCCTCATCGTCGTAATCGCAGCCGTCGCCGGCTCGCTCACATGGCTTGCCGTGTGGTTGAACTCATCCTCCGGTACGGAGAAGTCCGCCGCCGACGCGCCCGGAGTGCTGCAGACCACCGCCACCGCGCCGGCCACCCCCCAGCCGCTTCCACGCAACGGGGTGGCACCTGCCGCGTACGCGGTGGGCGACTGCTTCAAGGACTTCGATCCGGAAGCCTTGGCGTCCACCGTCGTCGCCTGCGATACCGGTCATTCGGCGCAGCTGGTGGCAACCTACCGCTACCCCGCAGCAGCCGCCTACCCGGGGACTGATCCGCTAAAAGCCAAGGCCCTGGAAGCATGCCAGGCGGCTACTCTCGGCCCGGCAGCCAGCCAGTTCCACCTCAACTACCAGCGCAGCTTCCCAAGCAGCACCAGCTGGGATTCGGGCGACCGCCGGGTGGACTGCTACGTCACGGCCGACTCCGGCAACGTGATCACCGCCAGCGTGCTGCCCTGACGGTCCATCCGTCCGGGCAGCACGCCTGGGCGTGACCCTGCCGGCTAGTCTTTCCGCCGGACGGACAAACCCGAGCTGGGGGCGCCTGTCAGCGTGTCCACGGTGCCCTCGGTAAGTTCGCCAAGGTCCGCCGCGGTGTCCACCAGGACGGTATCGCCATCACTGATATCCCCGGCCAGGATGGCTTTTGCCAGCCGGTCGCCGATCTCGCGTTGCACCAGGCGGCGCAGCGGGCGGGCACCGTACGCCGGATCGTAGCCGGACAGGGCCAGCCACGCCTTGGCGCCGTCGGTGACCTCGAGGGTGAGCCGGCGATCGTAGAGGCGGCGGCCCAGTTCGGCCACGTGCAACTCCACGATGTGCGCCAACTCCTCCACCGTGAGGGCATCGAACAGAACCACTTCGTCGAGCCGGTTTAGGAACTCGGGCTTGAAGGACGCGTTGACGGTGGCCATGACGGCATTGCGCTTGGCTTCGGGGTCCAGGGTCTGGTCCACCAGGAACTGGCTGCCCAGGTTGGAGGTCAGCACCAGGATGACGTTGCGGAAGTCCACGGTGCGGCCCTGGCCGTCGGTGAGGCGGCCGTCGTCGAGCACCTGCAGGAGGATATCGAACACCTCGGGGTGCGCCTTCTCCACCTCATCCAGCAGCACCACGGAGTACGGGCGGCGGCGGACCGCCTCGGTGAGCTGTCCGCCTTCCTCGTAGCCGACGTAGCCCGGAGGCGCCCCGACCAGCCGGGCCACGCTGTGCTTCTCGCCGTACTCGGACATGTCGATGCGCACCATGGCGCGTTCGTCGTCGAACAGGAAGTCCGCCAGGGCCTTGGCCAGTTCGGTCTTGCCCACGCCGGTGGGGCCGAGGAACAGGAAGGAGCCGGTGGGGCGGTTGGGGTCGCTGATTCCAGCGCGGGCGCGGCGGACGGCGTCGGAGACGGCAGCCACGGCTTTGGACTGGCCGATCAGCCGCCTGCCCAGCTCCTGCTCCATGTGGAGCAGCTTCTGGCTTTCGCCCTGCAGCATCCTGCCGGCGGGAATGCCGGTCCAGGCCGAGATGACTTCGGCGATGTCCTCCGCCGTCACTTCCTCAGCCACCATCTGGGCCGGCTTGTCCGTCACGGCTGCCTCCGCCTCGGCAGCGGCGGTCAGCTCGCGTTCAAGGGCCGGGATTTCGCCGTACAGGATCCGCGAGGCGGTCTCCAGGTCGCCCTCGCGCTGGGCCTTGTCCGCTGCGGAGCGCAACTCGTCCAGCTTGGCTTTCAGGTCGCCCACCCGGTTGAGCCCGGCCTTCTCGGCCTCCCACCGCGCGTTCAGAGCCGAGAGTTCCTCTTCCTTGTCCGCCTTGTCGGCACGGAGCGCGGCGAGCCGTTCCACCGAAGCGGCGTCGGTCTCGCCCTCCAGCGCAAGCTCTTCCATGGTGAGCCGGTCCACCTGGCGGCGCAGCTGGTCGATTTCCTCCGGAGCGGAGTCGATCTCCATGCGCAGCCGGGACGCGGCTTCATCCACCAGGTCGATTGCCTTGTCCGGCAGCTGGCGGCCTGAAATGTAGCGGTTGGACAGGGTGGCGGCGGCCACCAGGGCGGAGTCAGCGATGGACACCTTGTGGTGCGCCTCGTAGCGTTCCTTGAGGCCGCGGAGGATGCCGATGGTGTCCTCCACGCTGGGTTCGCCGACGTAGACCTGCTGGAAGCGGCGTTCCAGGGCGGCATCCTTTTCGATGTTTTCGCGGTATTCGTCCAGAGTCGTGGCGCCGATCAGGCGCAGCTCGCCACGGGCCAGCATGGGCTTGAGCATGTTGCCCGCATCCATGGAGGAATCACCGGTGGCCCCGGCACCCACCACCGTATGGATCTCGTCGATGAAGGTGACGATCTGGCCCTCGGAGCCCTTGATCTCCTCAAGGACGGCCTTGAGCCGCTCCTCGAACTCACCACGGTACTTCGCGCCGGCCACCATGGACCCGAGGTCCAGGGAGATGAGCGTCTTGCCGCGCAGGCTTTCGGGGACATCGCCCGCCACCATCCGCTGGGCCAGCCCTTCCACCACTGCAGTCTTTCCGACGCCGGGCTCACCGATCAGTACCGGGTTGTTCTTGGTCCGCCGGGACAAGACCTGGACCACGCGCCGGATCTCGGAGTCGCGGCCAATCACCGGGTCAAGCTTCCCTGCCCGGGCCATGGCAGTGAGGTCGGTGCCGTATTTTTCGAGTGCCTGGAAGGTGTTCTCGGGGTCGGGACTGTCCACTTTGCGGTCCCCCCGGACCCCGGGCAAGGCAGCAAGGAGAGCCTCACGGGAGGCGCCGGCGTCGCGGAGCAGCCGTGCGGCGGCGTCGTTGCCGGCCGAGAGGCCCAGCAGCAGCACCTCGGTGGACACGAAGCTGTCTCCCAGCCGGTCCGCTTCTTCCTTCGCGTTCTGGATGGCCTGCAGGGCGGGCCGGCTCAGCTGCGCCTGCTGGCTGGAGCCGCCCGACGTGGCGGGCAGGGACTTGATGGCGCTGCTGGCATGCACGCTGACGGCGTCGGGATCGGCACCGGTGGCGCGGAGGAGCGCGACGGCGACACCCTCCCGCTGGTCCATCAGAGCCTTGAGCAGGTGGGCCGGTTCCACCTGCGGGTTGCCGGCGGTGGAGGCATTCATCGCCGCAGCGGAAAGAGCCTCCTGGCTCTTGGTGGTGAATTTGACGTCCAAAGAGGGCTCCTTTCGGGGGCTTGATAACTAAGTTGAGTGTACTACGCTCAACTTTTCAGGACGAGGCTCTCAAGCCATGTTTGCCCACGGCGAAACTGCTGTCCAGAGCCGGAGGTCCCGCCACGCCGCGCTAGGTCCCGTAGACGGAAACTGCGGCCGCCTTGACCACGAAGTGCACGGTCATCCCCGGCACCAGGCCGAGGTCCGCTGACGCGGCCGGCGTAATGTCGGCTGCCAGGCCTCCGGCCCGGACACGGATCTGGTCGCCGTGCGGCTCAAGGTCGCTGATGGTCACCGCGAAGGAATTGCGGGGGCTGCCGTGCGCGTCGGCGAGGAACACGGAAACGGCCGACGGCGGGAACACCGCCACCCCGGGGCTCCCGGCCCCGGCCACCGGGGAAGGTTCGCCGGACCCGCCGGGCTGCCCGGGCGCCGCCGGCTGCCCGCCGATTTCCGGATCCTCGCCATGACCGGCGATCCGCAGGCCTTCCTCGGTGCGCACCCCGGCCCCGTCCAGCGTTCCGGGGACGAAGTTCAGCCCGGCCAGGCCGGCCGCAAATGCACTGCGCGGGCGTTCCAGCACCTCCCGGGTTGGGCCGTCCTCGGCAATCCTGCCGTTTTCCAGGATGACCACCCTGTCCGCGAGGATCAGCGCATCAAGGACATCATGGGTGACGATGATGGCCTGCCGCTCCGCGAGGACGCGCTTGAACAGGCGGCGCAACAGCGGGGCGGAGTGGATGTCGAGGGCCGCGAGGGGCTCGTCCAGCAGGAGGAGCGCGGGATCCGCGGCCAGCGCGCGTGCCACGGCAACGCGCTGGGCCTGGCCGCCGGAGAGTTCGGCGGGGCGCCGACCGGCCAGGC
This sequence comes from Pseudarthrobacter sp. efr-133-R2A-89, assembly GCF_030209315.1. NCBI lineage: Bacteria > Bacillati > Actinomycetota > Actinomycetes > Micrococcales > Micrococcaceae > Pseudarthrobacter > Pseudarthrobacter sp. efr-133-R2A-89. The sequence continues at coordinate 136,050 of NZ_JARVSE010000006.1, forward strand.
CTTCAACTTCAACGTCAGCCAGCCAGCCCAGGGCACGCTGCCGGGCTTCCCGTTTGGGAATGCCGGCACTGCGGGGGCCAAAAGAGACATTGTCCACCGCGGACAGGTGCGGAAAGAGCAAGGGTTCCTGGGCGAGCAGGGCGGTCCCGCGACGGTGCGGCGGCACCCAAGTGCGGTTGCCGCCGTCGAGGTCGAACAGGGTCTTTCCGTTGAGTTCCGCCCTGCCGCTGTCCGGCCGCAGCAGCCCGGCGATACTGGACAGCAAGGTGGACTTCCCGGCGCCGTTGGGCCCCATCACGGCGACGGTTTCACCGGGCCCCACCGTCAAGGACACGTCGAATCCACGCCCGGCCACGGCTGCCTGGAAGGACAACGTCACTGGCCGTTCCCTCCTGCCGGCACCGGCGTCGTCGGCCGTTTTCCTGCTCCCCAGCGCGCCGCGGGCCGGCGGTAGGCGAGCGCCACCACCGCCACGGCTACGGCCACCAGCACCAGCGACAGGGCGACGGCCGCGTCCGGGTCGGTTTCCCGCTGCAGGTAGATTTCCAGCGGCAGGGTGCGGGTGACCCCCTGAAGGCTGCCCGCAAACGTCAGTGTGGCACCGAACTCGCCCAGGCTGCGGGCGAAAGAGAGGACAGCGCCCGAAGCGAGTCCGGGCAGGACCAGGGGAAGCGTGACCCGCCGGAAGACGGTGCCCGGGCGCGCGCCCAAAGTAGCGGCCACCGCCTCGTAGCGGGAGCCTGAAGTGCGCACGGCACCCTCCAGGCTGACCACCAGGAAGGGCAGCGCCACGAACGTCTGCGCCAACACCACCGCGGTGGTGGAGAAGGCAATCTGCAGGCCCAGCACGTCCAGGGCCTGCCCCAGCAGGCCCTGGCGGCCGAACGTGTAAAGCAGCGCGATGCCGCCCACCACGGGGGGAAGCACCAGCGGCAGGAGCACCAGCGAACGCAGCAGCCCCTGCAGCCGGAAAGTATCCCGGGCGAGGACCAGCGCCAGGGGGACACCAAGCACAATGCACAGCAAGGTGCTGGCCGCGGAGGTCCGCAGGCTCAGTCCCAGCGCCGTCAGGGACGAGTCCGAGGTCACGAGTGGAATGAACCGGGTCCAGTCCACCCGCAGCACCATGGCGAGCAGCGGGAGCAGCACTACGACGGCGGCAACAACAGCCAGTGCGCGGACCCAGCCGGGAACGCCGGAATAGCCTTGCCCGACCACTTTGGTACCTTTCGTGTTGCCTGGCTCAGCGGCTTTCGAGTACCTGCTTGAGCTTGGACAATTGGGCGACCTCGGATTCCATGGTCCTGGTGACCATCGAATCCAGGACCCGCATCAGGAACGGCAGCTTGGCCTCAAGGCTGAACGTTACCGTCGTCCTGCCGCCGTCCCCAGCGAGGGTGTACGTGCCGGCGGGGCGGGCGGGGCCGGCCACCACTTCGAAGGCCAGCAGGCGCCCGGGCCGGGCCGCCGTGATCCTGTAGTCACCCCGGATGGGGCGGCCTTTGGGACCGGACAGGGTCTGGTTGTAGACGGCGCCCACTTCACCCGCCCCACCCTCGCGGAGGGAGATGGATTTCACGCCTTCCCGCCATGCGATGTTGTTCAGGCCATCGGCGAGGAAGTCATAGACCTCCCCGGCAGGCCGGTCGATGACGATGCTGTTCTCCGCGTGGGCCATGCGTTTCCTCCGGATGGTGGATTGGAACAATGGGTATCTGGACGGGTCTGCCAGAGGCGCCCCTGGCTCAAGCCACGGTGCGCGCCTGGCCCCACACTACTGCCGCGGGGATACTTCCCGGCATTATGGAACCCCGGGTCCGAATCCCGCCGCGGCCAGGACCTTTTGCCCTTCCGCGCCGGTCACCAGGCCAATGAAGGCCTGCGCGGCCGCCTTGTTCCGGCCACTGGCCACGCCCGCGATGGGGTAGGTATTAACGGCGCCCTGCGACTCAGGAAATTCGATGCCCGCCACCTTTGCGCCGGCCGCCCGGACATCCGTGCCGTACACCAAGCCCGCGTCGGCCTCGCCCGACGTGACCTTGCCCAGGACGTCGGTGACGGCATTTTCCTCACTGACGGGGGCCAGCGTAATCCCTGCCGTGCCCGCCACCTTTGCCGCCGCTGCCCCGCACGGGACCTGCTTGGCGCAGACCACCAGCTTGACCCCCGGCCGCGCCAGGTCCTTCAGCGCCGAAATTCCGGCCGGATTACCCGGCGGAACCGCAATGGCCAGGGTGTTGGTGGCGAAGTTGCGGGGCGTGCCGTCAGCCAGGCCGGCGTCCTGCAGTTTCTTCATGTTGGCCGTGTCAGCCGAGGCGAAGACGTCGGCGGGGGCGCCCTGGTTAATCTGGCTGGCAAGGTCCGAGGATCCCGCGAAGCTCAACGTGACCGCCGTTCCGGGGTTTTCCGTTTCGAAGGTGTGCGCCAGCTCGGTGAAGGTGGCCTTGAGGGAGGCTGCCGCGAAGACCGTGATGGTTCCTGTTGGCGCGCCGGAACCGGCGGCCGCAGCGGACGTGGGGCCCGCGGCCGGCCCTCCTGCCGGCGCGCAGCCGGAGAGGACGGCCAGTAAAAGTACCGCCAGCGGGAGGACGGCCGGCCGGACGGTGGACGCAACCGGGCGGACAGATTGCTTGCTCATGCGGTGGCCCGGCCTTTCGGGGATTCGATGATGACTGTTGTTGCCTTGACCACTGCGGTGGCGACGGCACCGGGCTCCAGCCCAAGATCGCGCACGGCTTCGCTGCTCATGAGGGATACCACCCGGAACGGCCCGCACTGCAGCTCCACCTGGGCCATGACTTTGTCGGCGATGACGTTCGTGACGAGGCCGACGAACCGGTTTCGGGCCGAGCTGCCGCCGCGTTGCGGATCATCCGGGAGCTGGGCCAGCTTCCGGGCATGCGTGGCGAGCTCCAGCCCGTCGACGGCCAGCCGGCCGGACTCGTCGCGGAACGGCGTCAGTGTTCCATGATCGGTCCATCGGCGGACGGTATCGTCGCTCACACCCAGGAAACGGGCAGCTTATGAAACGCGGATAAGGGCCATGCGGCAATCCTAATCCGCAAATGCGAATGTAAGGTCGTCTCATCTGCGCAAATGAGGAATATGACTGGAGCGCAGGGCCGCCAGGCTACCGCCCAGGGGCAGCACTAGACTCCTTCCATGGCCATCTACATCGACCCGCCATTGTGGCCTGCACACGGTACGCACTTCTCGCACCTGGTGTCCGATACGTCGCTGGACGAGCTTCACGCGTTCGCTGCTGCCGCGGGAATCCCCGAGCGGGCATTCGACGGCGACCACTACGACGTCCCGGAGCGCCGCTTCGACGAGCTGGTGGCGGCGGGGGCCGTCCCTGTGGAAGCCAGGCTCCTGGTCCGCAAGCTGATCGCCAGTGGACTGCGGATACCGGCACGCCGGCGGAACAAATCGTTGAAAGTACCGCTGCTGAACCGCTGGGAAGCCATCATGCCCGGGCACGATGCCCTCTTCCTGGACCTGCTGGACCGCTGGAGCGAACCCCACCGCCACTACCACGGCTGCACCCACCTGCTCTCCGTCCTGGAGGCACTGGACCTGCTCACCGAGCCGGCCGAGGCACCGCGGACCGTACTGCTGGCAGCCTGGTTCCACGACGCCGTGTACCGGGGCGCGGCGGGACAGGACGAGGAAGAATCCGCCCGGCTGGCCGAGGACCGGCTCACCGCCGCCGGCCTGCCTGAGGCGGACGTGGCGGAGGTGGTCCGGCTGGTCCTGCTGACATCGGACCACCGTCCCGAACCCGGAGACGACGACGGCGCCCTCCTGTGTGACGCGGACCTGTCCATCCTGGGCGGGGAACCGGAGGAATACGCCCGTTACGTCGCGGCCGTCAGGAAGGACTACGCGCACGTCGGCGACGCCGACTTCGCTGCCGGCCGGGCCGCCGTCGTGCGCCACCTGCTGGAACTGGACCCGCTCTTCCGCCACCGCCGCGCCAGGGAACTGTGGCTGGACGCCGCGCACCGCAACCTGAAAGGCGAACTGGCATGAACGCTCCCCGCTCCACGCCGAGGCATACGCACTCAGCGAACGCCGCGCACCGGCAGCTCCCTTTCGAGGTGCGGCTTGACTGGGGACTGAACGGCGCCAGGACCGTGGCCCCGGGTGCGGATATCGCGGTGGTGGTGGACGTCCTGTCCTTCAGCACCTGCGTCAGCGTGGCACTGGACCGGAACGCGGAGGTCTTCCCGTTCCCTTGGCGCGACACCAGGGCCGAAGACTTCGCCGCCCACCACCATGCGCAGCTGGCAGGCCCCCGCGACGGCGGGGGGCTGAGCCTCTCCCCCGCAAGCCTGCGCAGCGCAGAAACGCTGGACCGGATCGTCCTGCCGTCCCCCAACGGCTCTGAACTGTGCCATGAACTGGCAGGCGAGGTTCCACTGGTGGCCGCGGTGTGCCTCCGCAACGCCGCGGCCACGGCGGACTGGGTGTCGGCCAACCTTCCCGGCGACGCGGTGGTGGCGGTGGTTGCGGCCGGTGAGCGGTGGCAGGACCGTACCCTCCGGGCCGCCGTGGAGGACCAGATCGGGGCCGGAGCTTTCATCGCAGGGTTGGCCGCCGCCGGGAAGGGCGGCTACGAAGCCGGCGACGGCAGGCACGGCTATGCTCCGGAAGCCGTGGCGGCGATGGCCGTTTTCGAAGCCGCCGAGCCGCGCCTGCGTGAGGTGCTGTTACGGTGCTCCAGCGGCCGCGAGCTGACCGGCGCCGGCTACGCGGAGGACGTGGACATCGCGGCCGAACTGGACGACAGCGGGTCCGTGGCCATCCTGCAGGACGGGGTGTTCCGGCCCCTGCCGCCGGCGCACTGATCCTTAGCGGTAGTTGCTGGCGAACGGCCTGTTGGAAGGCACGATCTGCTTGCCCAGAGGCATCAGGGACACCGGGATCAGCTTGAGGTTGGCGATGGCCAGCGGGATGCCTACGATGGTCATCGCCATGGCGAACGCCGTGAGCACATGGCCGATGGCGATCCAGATGCCGGCGACGAGCAGCCAGATCACGTTGCCCAGCAGCGAGAAGACACCGTTGCCGCCGGGCCGGTCAACCACCATCCGGCCGAAGGGCCAGAGCGTGTAGGCAGCGATCCGGAAGGATGCGATGCCCCAGGGGATGGTGACGATCAGCACGCAGCAGACCACGCCCGCAAGGAAATAGCCCAAGGCAAGCCAGAAGCCGCCAAAAACCAGCCAGATAACGTTCAGAAGTGTCTTCATGCACCCATTCTGCCCCCGGACCTCCGGCAAATAGGTAGGGGACTCCCCTGATCTTGCCCTGAGCCGGGCGACTAGACGGCGGCGGTTGCCTTGGCGGCCTGCACGAAGGCACGGACCTTTGCCAGGTCCTTCACGCCGCGGGTCGCTTCGACGCCCGAGGAGACGTCCACGCCCCAGGCCTGGGCATCGGCGGACGCCTGGCCCACGTTGGCCGCGTCCAGGCCGCCGGCAAGCAGCCATTCCCGGCCCTGCAGCACCGGCAACGCCGCCACGGAGGCGTAGTCCCAGGACTCGCCGGAGCCCGGCGCCGCCGCATCAATCAGGAGCAGGTCCTCGCCCCAGTCTTCGAATTCATCGCCGGAGGCACCCATGGTGATGGCCCGGACCAGCTTCATGCCGGCGTTATGCACCGTTGCCACGTCCGCCCGGGAGCGGTTCCCGTGCAGCTGGATCCATTCAAGGCCCGCCGCGCGCGCGATGGCGACGGCGTCAACCACGGGTTCGTCGCGGAACACGCCGATCGGGCGCACTCCGGCGGGAACCTCCGACAAGAGGGAGGCGGCCTGGGAGGGTGAAACCACCCGGGGGCTGGCGGTGAGCACGAAACCTACGGCGTCGGCCCCTGCTTCCACCGCCGCGCGGACCGATTCGGGCGTACTGAGACCACACACTTTGACGAACATTCCCGGCTCCTTCAGGCTGTTTTCGTGATGACCCCCCGGAGGAGATTAGCAGGACGGGACGCAACCTGCGACGCCGGACCCTGAACCTGCCGGGCTTGGGAACTAGGCTGGGCTGATGCTGATCATCCGCTTCTCAGGGCTCAAGGCCGAACCATGGCGCAACGGGGGCGGGGTGACGAGGGAAATCGCGCGCCAGGACTCGTCCGACGGGGGCTGGGATTGGCGGGTGAGCATCGCGGACGTCACCAAGGCAGGTGACTTTTCCGCGTTCCCCGGCATGGAACGGGTCCTGACCGTGATCGAGGGGGAACTGCTGCTGCTCACGGTGGACGGCGCAGAGCAGCCGTTGGAGAAATACCGTCCCTTCCGGTTCGACGGCGGCGCGGCCACAACAGGGTCACTGCCCACCGGAGACATCCGGGACCTGAACGTCATCACCTGCGCCGCGGCATACAAGGGGTACACCTCCATCATCGAGCTGTCCAAGAAGCGGGCCCATCCGGTGTTCGACGGCCAGCTGGCGGTGCTGCTGCAGGGCCAGGCTGTGGTCAGTGAAGGCGGCAGCGGGCAGGCGGACACCAACCCGGTGGAACTGGGCCGCTACGACGCCGTGGCCGGATCCGACGCCAACAGCCCGGAGATCCTGGGCCGGGGCTTCCTGGCAGTGGTGTCGGTCGACCCGCTGGAGACCGCCGGGTAAAGCCCCCCGCATGGTGAGGTTGGGCACCATCGGTGGCCGCCCGGCGTCGTGCGTTGCTACGCTGGAATCCAAGGCTCCGCACCAGAGCCTCCGGACGACGGTTCAGTACCCGGCACGCGACAAGACTGGCCAAAGGATCTGGTCATGTCGTGGATAATCCTTCTTCTTTCCGGCGCCCTCGAGGCCGTCTGGGCAGCCGCCCTGCACCGGTCCGCCCAGGTTTCCGGCCGCCGCCGACTCGCGCCCGCGGCTGTGTTCCTTGTGGCCGTCGCGGCGAGCACCGGCGGCCTCGCGATCGCCATGCAGTCCATCCCCACCGGAACGGCCTACGCCGTCTGGGTGGGGGTCGGCGTCGTCCTGACCTCCGCCTACGCCATGGCCACCAGGGTTGAACGCCCGACGGCGGCCCGGCTGGCGCTGCTCACCGGCATCGCCGCGTGCGTGGTCGGCCTGAAGGTGGTGGCGTAACCGTGAACCGCTCAGTTCCCTGGCTGGTACTTCTGGCCTCCGCGGTGCTGGAAGCTGTCTGGGCCACCGCCCTGGGCTTGTCCGAGGGCTTCAGCAAGCCCCTCCCCACGGTCGTTTTCGCCGTCACGGCGGCCCTGAGCATGCTGGGCCTGGGCATGGCCATCCGGAGCATTCCGCTTGGCACGGCCTACGCGGTCTGGGTGGGCATCGGTGCTTCGTTGACGGTCGGCTGGGCGATGATCACGGGCGTAGAGCCCTTCAGCGTCCTGAAGCTCCTGTTCATTGCCGGCATCGTGGGTTGTGCCGCCGGCCTGAAGGCCCTTCCCGCGAAGGACCAGGCGGCCGCGCGCAGCAGTGACTAGGCTCTTGCCATGGACTCCCCCGAGATCGCCCAGGCCGTCGAGGCGCTCCGGCGCAGGCTGGCGCCGGAGACGCGCACCATCCTGGGCATCGCGGGCGCGCCGGGATCCGGGAAGTCCACCTTTGCCGCATGGCTGCAGGAGCAGTTCAGCCCCGGTACGGCGGTGGTGGTCCCGATGGACGGCTTCCACCTGGGCAACGCGATCATTGAGGGGACGCCGCTGAGGGAGCGCAAAGGAGCCATTGATACGTTCGACGGCGGCGGCTACCTTTCGCTGCTGCGCCGCCTGGCGCGCCGGGACGAGGCGGTGGTGTACGCACCGGAATTCCGCCGCACCCTGGACGAGCCGGTGGCTGCCTCGATTGCGGTGCCCGCGGACGTCCCGCTGGTCATCACCGAGGGCAACTACCTGCTGGCCGTGCAGGAGCCGTGGAAGGAGGTGCGGGCGCAGCTGGACGAAGTATGGTTCCTTGAAACTCCGCCCGCACTCCGCCTGCAGCGGCTGGTGGACCGGCACGTGTCATTCGGCATGGACCGTGCGGCCGCCGTGGCCTGGGCCACCGGACCTGATGAAGCAAACGCGCGGCTGATCCAGGCCGGCCGGCAGGCGGCCGACCGGATCATCCCCTGGCTGTAACGACCCCCTCTCCACACCGCAGGAACCGAACAGGAGCACCCATGGCACACACCCCCACTGACCACGGCCAACCGGTCCAGCTCGGCGACGGCCTGGCCGTCAGCCCCCTGGGCTTCGGCGGCATGGCCCTCACCCCGGTCTACGGCGACGTTGACCCCGCTGAGGCGCTCCGGACGCTGCACCACGCAGTCGATGCCGGTGTCAGTTTCATCGACACCGCGGACATTTACGGCGGCGGCAGCAACGAGGAACTGATCTCCCAGCTCCTCAAGGAGCGGCGGGACGAGATCCAACTGGCCACCAAGTTCGCACTGGTGGGCAACCCGGCGGACGGCTACACGGACATCCGGGGCGATGCGGAATACGTTCGCCAGGCTGTGGACCGCAGCCTGCAGCGGCTGGGCACCGAGGTCATCGACCTGTACTACATGCACCGCCGCGACGTGAGGGTCCCCATCGAGGAAACAGTGGGCGCCATGGCGGAGCTGGTGCAGCAGGGCAAGGTCAAGCACCTGGGCCTGTCCGAGGTGACGGCACAGGAGCTCCAGGACGCCTCCGCCGTGCACCCGATCTCCGCCGTCCAGAGCGAGTGGTCCATCTGGAGCCGGGATGTGGAACGCAACGTGGTTCCGGCCGCTGCAGAGCTGGGTGTGGGCTTTGTCCCCTACTCCCCGCTGGGCCGCGGCTTCCTCACCGGCACCGTGGATACGTCGAGCCTGGGCGAGAAGGACTTCCGCCGGAATATCCCGCGCTTCGCCCCCGATGCCGCAAGCGCCAACCAGGCGGTGGTGGACACCGTCCGGTCCGTTGCGGAACAGTTGGATGCCACGCCGGCGCAGGTTGCCTTGGCGTGGCTCTTCGCCCAGGGCAGGCAGCTTGGCCTGCCCGTCGTCCCCATCCCCGGGACCCGGAAGGCGGCCCGGATCGACGAGAACCTTGGCGCCTTGGGCCTGGACCTTACCCCGGCCCACCTGGCCGTCCTTGCCGCGGCATCGGACGCCGTCGTCGGTTCCCGGTCCGCGAACCCCACTTGGGTGTCCGAAGGGCGCGAGTAACCGGCCGGCCGGATACGGCAAAGGGCGGCTCCCCCAGAGGGAGCCGCCCTTTTGGCCAGGCCGCGGGGATCAGGCGCTGCGTGCCGCGCGGACCAGCTCCGCGCAGCGTTCTCCGATCATCATCGTGGTGATGTTCGGGTTCACCGTGGTCAGCTCGGGCATCACGGACGCATCCGCCACCCGGAGGCCGGTGACCCCCTTGACCCGCAACTCGGGATCGAGCGGCGACATGACGTCGTCGGCCGCGCCCATCCGCACCGTCCCCGCGGGGTGGTACACGGTGTTGTGGGTCTTGCGGATGTAGTCGGCGATCTCCTCGTCGGTCTGGATGGCGTCGCCCGGGTACAGCTCGGTGCCCACCCAGTCAGCGAGTGCAGGCTGCGCGGCGATCTCGCGGGCCTTGCGGATTCCCGCGGTCATGACGCGCATGTCGTGGCCGTCCGGGTCGGTGAAGTAGCGCGGATCCACTTTGGGCTTGTCCCGGAAGTCCTTGCTGCGCAGCTTCACCGTGCCGCGGGAACGGGCGTGGGTAACGTTGGGGGTCAGGCAGAAGCCGTTCTCCGTGGTGGGGAAACCCTGGCGCAGGGTATGCATGTCGAACGGAACCGAACCGTAGTGGAACATCAGATCCGGCCGGTCCAGGCCCTCTTCGGTGGTGGTGAAGATGCCGGCCTCCCACCACTGGGTGGACGTCTTGGTCATGGGCTGCTTGGCCTCCCACTGGATGACGCCCTCGGGGTGGTCCTGCAGGTGCTCGCCCACGCCGGGGGAATCAACGCGAACGGGGATGCCGAACTCTTCCAGTTGCGCGGCCGGGCCAATCCCGGACAGCAGAAGCAGCTTGGGCGAGTCGATGGCGCCCGTGGAGACGATCACTTCGGACCTTGCGGTGAGCTGGTGTGTTTTGGCGAAGGCGTTGTCCACCACGGCCACGCCGGTGCAGCGGTTGGTACCGTCAAACGTCAGTTCCTTGGCGCGCAGCCCGGTCAGCAGGGTGAAGTTCTTCCGGTCCATGATCGGGTGGATGTAGGACACCGAGCTGGAGGACCGGGTGCCGTCGGCGCGGCGGTTGATCTGGAAGAAGCCTGCGCCGTTGATCACGGTGTCGCCGGTGTTGAAGTGTGCCTTGGGGATGCCCGCCTGTTCGCAGGCTTCCAGCATGGCGCGGCCGGTGGGGTCCGTGGCCGGAACGTTCATGAGGTGGACGGGGCCGCTGTCGCCGTGGTGCGGCGCGTCCGGGCCGGCGTCCTCGTTGGTTTCGAGCTGCTTGTACAGCCGGTAGGCCGTCCCGGAGTTCCAGCCGGCGGCGCCGAACTTCTTCTCCCACTCGTCAATGTCTTCCCGGGGCGCCCAGAACGCAATGCAGGAGTTGTGGCTGGAACACCCGCCCATCACTTTGGCGCGGGCATGCCGCATGAAGGAGTTGCCGTTCTCCTGCTCCTCGATAGGGTAGTCCCAGTCGTAGCCGGATTCCAGCAGCTCCATCCAGCGGTCCAGCTGCAGGATCTCGGGAATGTTGCGGTCATCCGGCCCGGCTTCCACCAGGGCAACGTCCACCGACGGGTCCTCGCTCAGGCGGGATGCCACGGCGGCGCCGGCGGAACCGCCGCCGATCACGATGTAGTCGAACTCTGTCTTTGCTTCGCTTGCCATGTGTCCTACTTCCCCTCTGCAGCGGCGGCATGGTCGCTGAACCAGCCGGTGACCTGCGGATCGATGTTCTGGTAGACGTGCTTGGCTTCCTGGTATTCGGCCAGGCCAGTGGGGCCCAGTTCGCGGCCCACGCCCGACTGGCCGAAGCCGCCCCACTCCGCCTGCGGCAGGTAGGGGTGGAAATCGTTGATCCAGATGGTTCCGTGGCGCAGCGCCCGGGCAACCCGCTGGGCCTTCCCGGCATCCTGGGACCAGACGGCACCGGCCAGGCCGTAGTGGGTGTCGTTGCCGATCCTGATGGCCTCCGCCTCGGTGTTGAAGGTTTCCACCGTGACCACCGGCCCGAACGCCTCGTCAACCACCACGGACATGCCGCTCTTGACCTGGTCCAGGACGGTGGGCAGGTAGTAGAAGCCCTTCTCGAGCTCCCCGCCGCCCCAGGCGCCGCCGCACCGCAGCCGGGCACCTTCGGCGATGCCCTTCTCCACGTAGGCGGTGACCTTGTCCCGGTGCGCTGCAGAGATCAGCGGGCCGGTCTCGGCGTCGGGATCGAACGGACCACCCAGCCGGATCTTTTCGGCCCGGCGGACCAGTTCGGCCACGAACTTCTCCGCAATGGACTCCTCAACCACCAGGCGTGCACCGGCGGAGCAGACCTGCCCGGAGTGCACGAAGGCGGCGTTGAGCGCGTTGTCCAGGGCGGCGTCGAAGTCGGCGTCCGCGAAGATGATGTTCGGATTCTTGCCGCCCAGTTCCAGCGCCACTTTCTTGACGGTGGCAGCTGCCGAGGCCGCGATGGCTTTCCCGGTCTCCAGGCCGCCGGTGAAGGAGACCAGGTCAACCTCAGGGTGGCCGGAGAGGACGGGCCCCACGATCTTGCCGTCGCCCAGGACAAGGTTCGCGACGCCGGCGGGCAGGCCCAGTTCCTGCAGGACTTCCATCATCAGGATGGAGGTGTGCGGCGTCAGTTCGCTGGGTTTGAGGACGAAGCTGCAGCCGGCGGCCAGGGCGGGCGCAATTTTCCAGGCGGCCTGGAGCAGCGGGTAGTTCCACGGCGCGATCAGCGAGCACACGCCCACGGGCTCGTATTCGATCCGGCTGACCACGGTGCGGCTGCCCGCGTCCACCACCCGTCCGGAGTCCTGGCCGGCCAGCTTGCCGAAGTACTCAAAGCAGTTGGCGATGTCGTCCATGTCGATTTCGCTTTCCACCAGTCGCTTGCCGGTGTCCAGCGTCTCGGCGCGGGCGAAGTCATCCTTCCGTTCCCGCAGCCTGGCGGCGACCCCCAGCAGGAACGAGCCCCGCTCCAGTGCCGAGGTGCCTGCCCATTCCCCGGCGTCGAACGCCGTCCTGGCCGCGTGCACGGCGCGCTCGGCGTCCCCTGCTGTTGCTTCCGCAACGGTCCCGACCAGCTGCCCGTCCGCGGGGCAGTGGATGTCCCGGGTGCCGCCGTCGGACGCTGCAACCCAACTGCCGCCGATGAAAAGCGTTGACGTGCTCACTTAGTTTCCTCCTGCATGTCGAAGTCGGATTCCCAATTGTCTTTTGCCACCTGGTCCTCCACGAGGAGGGTGATTCCGGGCGCTGCACGGTTCAGGTGCAGGAATTCGAGGTGCTGTTCGTAGTGGTCCAGGACATCCGTGATGACCTGTTCCCTGGTGTAGCCCATGAGGTCGTAGCCGTGGCTTCCCTCCTGTGCGAACACTTCCATCCGGTAGTAGTGGTCATCCGGATCCGCCCGGCGGGTGGCGTAGCTGGGGGTCTCGTACCGGACCGGGTAGATCTGGTACTTGAACGCACGCTCCTCCCCCATGGCCAGCTGCAGGTCGATGCTCGGAATCCCGCAGGCCTCCACCGTGGTGATGGCCAGCGTTGTTTCGGCGCCCTGCTCGCGCAGTTCCGCTTCCACTTCCTCCAGCGCCGGAATGGCCACGGTTTCGGCGAACCGGATGGTCTGCTTGCGGCCCGGGTAGTTCATGGCCCGGACCAGCCGCTGCCGCCAGGTCCGGCCGGCACGCTGGTCCGCCGCCCGGCCGGTAATGATGCCCGGCAGGCTCGCCCGGTAGCTGTCATTGAGCGAGTTCTCCACCCGGAGGGCCTTGTACAGGCCCAGCATGATCAGCACCAGCAGCAGGGACAGCGGCAGTCCCATGACGATCGTGGCGTTCTGCAGCGTGGTCACCCCGCCAACGGTCAGCATGGCCAGGGTCAGCAAGCCGGTGGCCACGGCCCAGAAAACGCGCATCCACTCGGGGCCGTCCGAGTCCGCGTCCTTCAGGTGCGAGGTGAAGTTGGACATGACCAGCGCGCCGGAATCGGCCGAGGTCACATAGAACAGCAGGCCCGTGAACGTGGCCACGGCGGCGGTAACCGGGACGGCCGGAAACTGTTCCAGCAGGCTGTAGAAGCCGCGTTCCGGGTGGCTCATGGCCGCCTCGCCGAACGCTGCGTTGCCGTTCATGATCAGGTCGAGGCTGGAGTTTCCGAAGATGGAGATCCACAGCACGATGAAGATGAACGGGACGGTCATGGTGCCCAGGACGAACTGCCTGATGGTGCGGCCACGGGAGATCCGGGCCAGGAACAGGCCAACGAACGGGGCCCAGGCGATCCACCACGCCCAAAAGAACAGGGTCCAGGCGTTCATCCAGTCCGTGGGACGGTCATAGGCGAAGGTGTCCAGGGTCATGCCCGGGAACCGGCTCATGACGTCGCCGACGTTCTGGACGATCCCGTCCAGCAGGAAGCTGGTCTTGCCGGTCACCAGCACGAACAGCATCAGGGCCACCGCCAGGACGACGTTCAGTTCCGAGAGCCGGCGGATGCCCTTTTCGACGCCGGACACGACGGAGACCGTTGCCATCACCACGGACAGCACGATCAGTCCGATCTGCACGGCCAGGTTTTCCGGGATGCCGAACATGAAGTTCAGCCCGTAGTTCAGCTGGACGACGCCGATGCCCAGGGACGTGGCGATGCCGAAGATGGTGCCGAGCAGGGCAGCGATATCCACCGCGTGCCCCATGGGCCCCTCGATCTTCTTGCCGAAGATGGGGTAGAGCGCGGAGCGGATGCTGAGTGGCAGGTTGTGGCGGTAGGAGAAGTAGCCGAGGGCGAGCCCCATCAGGGCGTACAGGGCCCAGCCGGTGATGCCGTAGTGGAACAGGGTCCACACCAGGGCCTGTCGTGCGGCTTCCGGGGTACCACCGCCGCCTTGCGGCGGGGCAAGGTACTGGCTGACGGGTTCGGACACGGAAAAGAACATCAAGTCGATGCCGATGCCTGCCGCGAACAGCATGGCCGCCCAGGTGAACATCCCGAACTGCGGCTTGGAGTGGTCCGGCCCGAGCTTGGTCTTGCCCACCCGGGACAGCGCGGCGACCAGGACGAAGATGACCACGGCGGTGACGATCAGGAAGTAGTACCAGCCCATGTTGGTGGACACCCAGCCCACCATGGACCCGATGACGGCGTCGGCGTTGTCCTTGGCAAGAATCGCCCAGAGGGCAATGCCCACCACGCCGACGGCGGAACCGAGGAAGACCGTTTTGTTGACCCGGGTCCTGGCCTCCGGGCTGCCTGTTCCGTGGCCGGTCCCGGCGCCCGCCGGCGGCTTCCGGTCCGGTGTTTCAAGCCCCGCGGTGCCCACGGGGGGTGCTGCTTTTTGGCTCATTGGATCCCATTTCAGTTTTGAGGCTGCGGTCCGGACGCCGGTTCCACGTGCTTGGTACTGACTGGGGAAAAGCACTCAGCCGGCGTCGCAAAGAGTCTGGCTTGACTTTCGACGCTAACAACCGGATCAGCAAAAGGCCCACTTTTATGAATCTCCTCACGGCGGCTTCAGCCGCAGGTCACACCGGGATTCGGGCCCGGCAACGTCGGGAAGAAAGCGGCTTGCAGCCATGTTGCACGCAGTGGGTACCGGCCAGCCGGCCGTGCCACGCCCATGCCCATGCCCATGCCAAGGAGCCTCATGCCTGCCATCGTCCATTTCGAAGTCCGGATCGACCCCGCCCGCCGCGACGACGCCGCAAAGTACCTGTCCGAAACGCTCGCGGCCACCCGCGCGTGGCCCGGGAACCAGGGCATCGAAGCGCTGGTGGATGACGCGGACCCCTGCCACATCCTGGTCGTGGAAACCTGGGCCACCACGCAGGACCACGACGACTACGCCGCCTGGCGCACTACACCCGAAGGAAAAAACGCGCTGCACGAAATCCTGGCGGCCCCGCCGTCCAAGCAGGTCTACTCCACTGCCTTGCCGCTGGGCCTGTAGCCCGTCCCTAGACTGAAGCCATGGACTCACTTCTCTACGACCTGCCGGCCATCACCATCCGCAGCATCTCCGTCAGCGCAATGGACAACAACGTGTACCTGCTGACCGCCAAGGAAAGCGGCGCGCAGCTGCTCATTGACGCCGCTGACGACCTTCCGGCCATCCGGCAGTTGCTCGCGGACGGCGCCGCGGACACAGCCGTGGCTCCGAGGCTGGCCCTGATCGCCACCACGCACCAGCACTGGGACCACGTGCGGGCGCTGAAGGAACTGGTGGACGCCACCGGGGCAAGGACAGGCGCGGGAGCGGACGACGCCGATGCGTTGCCGGTTCCGGTGGACGTGCGCCTAAGCCACGGGGACGTCGGGAATTTCGACGGCTTCGACGTCACCGCCGTGCACCTGCGCGGCCACACGCCTGGCTCGATCGCCTTCGTGTACCAGGACCCGGAAGGACCGGCGCACATCTTCTCAGGCGACTCGCTGTTCCCCGGCGGGGTGGGCAACACGGAGAAGGACCCGGAACGGTTCGCCCAGCTCCTGTCCGACGTCACGGAGCGGTTGTTCGACGCCTACCCGGACACCGCCGTCGTGCACCCCGGCCACGGCAAGCCGACCACGCTCGGTGCCGAACGTCCGCACCTGGACGAATGGCGTGCCCGCGGCTGGTAAAGCCAGGCGGCGATCCGGGTTAAACACAGCGGTGGTTGAGCCTGTCGAAACCGACAAGCTCAACCACCGCTGTACGTTAAGGAGCGCTTCTAGCGGCCGCGGCGCTCGTTCGACGCCGGAGCCGACGCGCGGCGGGGGCCGCTGCGGGCGGGACGGCCCGAGCCGCCGTTGCTACCGCTGCCGGAGCCGTAGGAGCCGCCTGAGGTTCCGCCGGTGTTGGAGGACCAGACGGCCTTGCTGCCGCCGGCGCCTGAAGAACGCTGGCCGGACGAACCTGCCGCTGCACGCTGGCCGGTTGCCGGGCGCCCGCTGCGCTGTCCCCCGCCGGACGCCGGGCGTCCGCCTGAGGCCGGGCGGCCGGAGCCGCCGCGCGGGGCATCACTGCGGGTGATCCGGGAATCCCCGCGGCCCTCCGCTGCACGGCCGTCGGAACCGCGGCCGGCCGATGAGCGGCCACCTGCTGCGGGAACGTCGTTGCGGTGGGTTGAGGCGGTGCCGCGGCCGCGGGCATTGCGGCGGGCAGCCGCAGCTGCCACAGCGCGGTCCTCGTTCTGCTCCGCGTTCCGGTCGAAGGCTGCGCGGGCTTCAGTCCGGCCTTCGAAGGCTGCGGCACGGCGCTCAGCACGGGGGGCGTCACCGCGGGCGGGCTCGGCCGAAACCTTGCCACGTCCACCGCGGCCACCACGGCCACCGGCACTCGGCGCAGCCTGGCGGCGTGCACGCTTGCGCTCGGCGTTGGCACCGGTGGAGGTGCCGGCACCCTGCCTGGGAGCCTTGGCCGCCAGCAGTGCGGCGCGGGTGCGGGGATCGACCTTTTCGGCAATGTCGCCCACGAGTTCCGCCACGATCGGCGAGCTGGCGGTGACGCGTTCAAAACTGACGTCAACGCCGGCGGCCTTCATGAGCTTCTTCACGTCGGACTGCTGCTCCGGCAGGGTCAGCGTGACCACGGTGCCGTCGGAACCGGCGCGCGCGGTGCGGCCGGAACGGTGCAGGTACGCCTTGTGCTCGGTGGGCGGGTCCACGTGGATGACCAGTTCGACGTCGTCGACGTGCACACCGCGGGCGGCAACGTCGGTGGCGACCAGGACGCGGACGTCGCCGTTGGAGAACTCGGCGAGGTTGCGGTCACGGGCGTTCTGCGACAGGTTGCCGTGCAGGTCCACGGCGGGGATCCCGGCGTCGGTAAGGGTCTTGGCCAGCTTGCGGGCGTGGTGCTTGGTCCGCATGAAGAGGACCCGGCGGCCGGCGCCGGAGGCAAGCTCCACGATCAGCTGCTTCTTGACGGTCTGGTCGTTGACCACCAGCACGTGGTGTTCCATGGTGGTCACGGCCGCCTGGGGGTCGTCCACCGAGTGGGTGAGCGGGTTGGACAGGTAGCGCTGGACGATCTTGTCCACACCGTTGTCCAGGGTGGCCGAGAACAGCAGGCGCTGGCCCTGGCTGGGGGTCATGTCCATGAGCTTCTTGACCACGGGCAGGAAGCCGAGGTCTGCCATGTGGTCGGCCTCGTCCAGGACCGTGATCTCCACGCCTTCGAGGGTGAGGATGCGCTGGCGGATCAGGTCCTCCAGGCGGCCGGGGCAGGCGATGACGATGTCGACGCCGGCGCGCAGCGCCTTCTCCTGCCGGGCCTGGGAGATGCCGCCGTAGATCACGGTGGTGTTCAAACCGGCGGCCTTGGCCAGCGGCTCGATGGTGGCGTTGATCTGGGTGGCCAGTTCACGGGTGGGTGCCAGGACCAGGCCCATGGGGCGGCCGGGCTTGCGGAAGTACTTGGCTTCCCGCTCAGCGAGTCTTGCTACAAGCGGGATAGCGAAAGCAATGGTTTTACCGGATCCGGTCCGGCCACGGCCAAGGACGTCACGGCCGGACAAGGTGTCCGGGAGGGTCTTCACCTGGATGGGGAACGGTTCAACGATTCCCTGCGCGGTGAGGGTGTCTGCAAGGGCCTTGGGAGTACCGAGGGCAGCAAAAGTAGTCATGTAGTTTTTTACGGTCTTTCTGGCGGTATCCGGGCGGATATCGGCCCCCGGCGCCGGTTGGCCCAGGGGTTTCGCCGAAGAAAAGTCAGGTGATCAACCGGGCGCTGCACATAGGGACAGCCGGCCGGGACCAAATGGAACGCGTTCATCGACGCAGGATGTGCCTCTCACATGAAGAAAGCCCACTCCCTGGAAGGAACTCCAGATCCGGAGCAGGCGGCATCACTGCACATCAAGTTCCTCCAGTCTAGCATCCCGCCGCCGGTCGGCCGTCCGCGTCGTTGCCAACGGGGTCATGGCGGGGCAGTGTTGGAGCATGAGCGAACACCCGGGGCAGGGCCAGGATACGCACCAGGAGGAAGCGCACCGGCAGCACGCGCACGACGCCGGCGGGGCGCCGGAAGAGGGCGGCGCCGGCGTCGACCCCGGGGCGGTTTGGGATGAGCGGTACCGGAGCAAAGCCCGGCTCTGGAGCGGAAAGCCGAACCCCCAACTGGTCCATGAGGCCGGCGGCCTGCGCCCCGGCAAGGCACTGGAACTCGGGTGCGGCGAGGGCGCCGACGCCATCTGGCTTGCCCGGCGGGGCTGGTCCGTCACCGCCGTCGACGTTTCCGCCGTGGCGCTGGAACGGGCCCACTCGCACGAACTGGCCGAGCTGGCACGCGAAAGCGTGAACGCATCCAGCGGAGACATCCGCAGCCGGATCACGTGGCAGCAATCGGACCTCACGAAGTGGCAGCCCGAGGGTTCCTACGACCTCGTGACCTCACAGTTCCTCCACTCCCGGGAACTCGACTGGCGGGTCCCGCTGCGCGCAGCCGCCTCTGCCGTCAAGCCCGGCGGGACCCTGCTGGTGGTGGGCCACCACCCGGACCGGCTGCCGCCATGGGGCAACGACCACCACCAGCACCTGGACATGTTCTATACCGGAGACCAGCTGGTCCGTGAACTGGCCCTGGACGGCCCCGGCTGGCAGCTGGAAGTCCTTACCAGCCGGGCGCGCCCTGTCACCGGACCGGACGGGCAGGAGGCGACCATTGCCGACGTCGTCCTGCGCGCCACCCGCCTTCCCTAGCCCTCCGCACCCTTCCTGCCGGTGACCCGCGGCGCCACCAGCACCGCGGACAGCCCGAGGGCCGCCGTGAAGGCGAAGACGCCGGCAAAGGACTGGACCGTCGTCGTAAAGGCCGCGAAGACTATCCCGGTGGCGGCGAGCGAAAGGGCCCCGCCCAGCGAGTCGGCAATTGACATGGCGGAACTGTTGAAGCCCTCGTTGTCCTTGCTGGACAGTGCCAGTGTCATCACGCTCAGCCGGGGGTAGAGCAGGCCCATCCCGCCGCCGGCCAGCACCCACCCGGCGATGGCGACGGCGGCCGGCCAGTGCAGCCCCGCCGTGGCCAGGGCCAGGAGGATGGCAGCGAGCACCATCAGCGAGCCCACCCGTACAGCCCTCCGGTCCTCCAGCCGCGGGCCCATGCGGCCCTGGACCGCCGCGGCACCGGCCCACGCCAGCGCCCCGCCGGTGAGGGTAACGCCCGCAAAGGTGGGCGGGAAGCCGAACTGGTCGATCAGCAGGTAGGGAAGGTAGACCTCCGCCCCGAAGAAGGCCGCCGAGGCGAGGCCGCGGGACAGGATCACGCTGGGCAGGCCCCGCCGTGCCCTAAGGGTCCCGGCGGGCACCAGTGGCCGGACCGCTGCCAGGGCAAGGACGACGGCGGCAAGGGCCAGGAGTGCCTTGGCGGGCGGGAAGGCGGGGAGGCTGAGGCCGGCGGAGAGGTTGAGCCCCAGGACGGCAAGGGCGGCCAGCGCCGCCCAGCCGAGCCGGGCCGGTGCCCACGGCGGGAGGGTTCCTCCCGCGCCGCCGGCTGATTCCGGCGGGTCCAGTCCGCGCAGGACCGGCACGACCATTGCGAGCGCCGGAATGACCAACCCCACGACGCCCAGGAACACCCAGTGCCAGCTGAAGACCTGCGCCACCACGCCGGCCGCGAAAGGCCCTACCAGTGAGGGCACCACCCAGGCGGCCGAAAACGCGGCGAAGATCCGGGGATGCAGGGTGCCCGGGTAGAACCGAGCCACCAGGACGTAGAGGGCCACGGTGAGGGCGCCCCCGCCGAAGCCCTGGACCAGGCGGCCGGTGACCAGCATGGGCATGGAAACGGAGGTGCCCGCGACCAGCAGGCCGGCCACGAACAGCGCTACGGAGGCGTACAGGGGCAGGGCGGGCCCGCGCCTGTCCGACCAGTTGCCGGCGCCCACCATGCCGATGACACCGGTGGCCAGCGGCCCTGCGAAGGCCAGCGCATAGAGGTTTCCGCCGTTCAGTTCCCGGCTGACCAGCGGCATGATGGTGGTTACGGCGAGGGATTCGAAGGCGGCCAGGAACACCAGGGCGCAGGTGCCCACCGTCACCCAGAAATACGGTGGCCGGAAAATCCCGTTGGCGTGGTGGACGACCGGAAGCGTGGGGTCCTGCATTACGGTTCCTCGCCCACATACCGGTTCCGGCCGGAGCGGTAGCCGAAAACGGCCGCGAGCAGCCCGACCACCGTGAACAGGACGCCGGCGGGAACGAAAGACCCGGTGGCCTGGTGCAGTTGCCCCACCAGGAGCGTTCCGGTTGAACCCACCCCGTAGCCAACGCCCTGCATCATGCCCGACAGGTGCGCGGCGGTGTGCCCGTCCCGGGTACGGAGCATGATCAAGGTCAGCGCACAGGCCGTCAGGCTTCCCTGGCCCAGGCCCAGCAGCCCCGCCCAGACCCAGACCAGGTCCAGCGGGCCCACGATGCTCAACACGAACCCTCCCCCGGTCATCAACGCCACCACGGTATTGATGGCCCGCTGGTCGCTGAACCGCGCGGCCAGGGCAGGGGCAAACAAGGACCCCAGCATCTGCAGCACGATACACACGGCAACGATCAACCCCGCCGTGGCCCCGTCAACGCCCCTTTCCCGGAGGATGGGCGCCAGCCACGCAAAACCGCTGAACGACATCATGGCCTGCAGCACCATGAAGATGGTCACCTGCCACGCCACCGGCGACCGCCACACGTTCACCCCGTCCCTGACGGCCTGGTGCCGGACCGTCCCCTGCCGCACGGCTACAGGCAGGAACAGCAGGAGCACGACGGCGGCCGGCACCGCCCAGACCCACAGCGCCCTGGTCCACTCCCCCGTCGCCGTGTACACCGGGTACGTGAACCCGGCCCCCAGCGCCGCGGACGCGCAGATCGCGGTGGTATACAGGCCCCCCATGAGCCCCAGCCGGTGCGGGAAGTCCCGCTTCACCAAGCCCGGCAGGAGCACGTTGCACAACGCGATCGCCGCACCGCACGCCGCCGTACCGGCAAGGAGCGCAGGCAAATGCCCGGCCCCACCCATCGCCGCCCCGGCATCCACAGGCCGCAACAATAATCCGGCGGTCAACAAAGCCATGGCCCCCAGCAGCACCCGCTCAGCACCAAACCGGCGGGCCAAAACCGGGGCCACCGGGGCAAAGACACCCAGCAACGTCACCGGAGCCGTGGTTAACACCACTACGGACCAGCCAGGCAGCCCCGCCTGCGCGGTCACCTCCGGCAGCACAGCAGACAGGCTGGAGAAGACACTCCGCAGGTTCAAGCCGATCAGCACCAGGCACACACCCAGGTAGGCCAAGGCACGCCGGCCGCCCACACGGGTGGGCCCGGGCGCGGGGAGTTCGTCAACCTCCGCGTCCACCAAAGTACCCAGGTCCACCAGGCTGCTGCCCGTCCTGGGACGTCTTTGGCTTTCTTCGGAGACAGCCCCTCGCCGTTGCTTCCTTGCGTCGGCATTCGTTGCGTCCGTCATCCGCCCATTCTTGCAGGAGCGTGCTGCGCCGGGAGTTATCCACCTGCGGCGGGGGCACCGCGGAGGCGGTGCCGTCGAAGGCCGCCGGGCTGCCCGAATGATGCCCTGACCGCCGTTCTCTTCGCGGCGCTATTCTGGAAGGGATGAGCGAATCCCCTGAAAACCCCCAGCAGCCGCATGTCCCCAGGCCTGTCACGCCCGGAACCCAAGCCTCCTTCGGTACCTACGGTGGCCGGCCGGTCAGTTTCGTGCGCCGCGGCACCCGGTTGCAGGGCCGCCGCCAGGCCGCCTGGGCCGAGCATGCGGAGCGGTGGGCCGTGGACGTTCCCCGGCACGTGGCCAACACCTCGGTCCACCCCGATTACACCTTCGACGCAACAGCCGAGTTTGGCCGCGAGGCCCCGCTGGTCGTCGAGATCGGGTCCGGACTGGGCGATGCCATCTGCCACGCGGCAGAACAGAACCCGGACACGAACTTCCTGGCCGTGGAGGTCTACACGCCCGGGCTCGCCAACACCATCATCAAGATCAACAGCCGGGGCCTGACCAACGTCCGCGTGGTGGAGGCCAACGCCCCGGAGGTATTGGCCACCATGCTTCCCGCCGGCTCCGTCAGCGAACTGTGGGTCTTCTTCCCGGATCCGTGGCACAAGTCGCGGCACCACAAGCGCCGCCTCATCCAGCCCGAGTTCGCCGGCCTGGCGGCAAAGGCGTTGAAACCCGGCGGCCTGTTCCGGATCGCCACCGACTGGTCCAACTACGCCATCCACGTCCGGGACGTCATGGCCGGCTCGGCGGACTTCGAAAACCTGCACACCGGCGAGCGCCGCGGACCCGAAAGCCCGCTGACCCAGGTGTGGCAGTCCGGCGTCGAATCAGTGGTGGGCGGCGCACCGGTCAGGGAGGGACGGGCGCCCGTAAGCACCGGGCACACCGGTCCCAACGAAGGCGTGGACGAAACGGGCGGCTGGGCGCCACGGTTCGAAGGCCGGATCCGGACCAGCTTCGAGGCGAAGGCCCACGACGCCGGCCGGCTGATCTTCGATCTCTGCTACCGCCGCCGCTGACACGCTGAACGGCAGGGCCCGCCCGGCTGCTGCGGCGCGGGCGGTTATCCCACGTTGATGGCGGCCACGATCTCCTTGAGCATGTCCAGCCGGGGCTCCGCCTCAGCGTTCAGGTACGGCCAGATCACCACGACGCCGATGAACCGGCCGCTCTCCCACACGCCTACGGTGGCTGCCACCTTGGCCGCCCCTTCGGCGTCGTCATAACCGACCACCACGCCATACGCAGACTTGCCGGGCAGGTTCAGCTCGCCCTCCGCCAGCAGGGTGCCGCCGCGCTCCTCACGGTAGAAATCCGACATCAGGTGGGCCCAGCCGTTGGCCAGCGGGGCATCCTGCACGGAGGTGTCGTCCTTGATCACGGTGACCAGGACGCCGCCCAGCAGGCCGTACTGCTCGCTGTTGGGCCCGGCGGTGGAGTCGTCCAGGACCTGGGTGTGCTCGGGGAAGTCTGCGGTGAAGCCCAGCGGGGATTCGATGTGCACTGACATGGTTTCAGAGCCTCTCGAGCTTGGTGTCGTTGGGGACTTTATAGTACGTGGAGACGTTGGTGGTGGCCTGGTTTTCGGTCTTCACTTCCACCTCGCCGAGCTTCACGTCGAATCCCGCCTCGTTGGTGGCGGTGACCACGGAGTTCACCTGGACGGTGGCGGAGCCGGCCTCGTACAACCTGGCGGCGTCCCGGGCTGCACCGGCCTCATTGCCGAGGGCAACGTTGCGCAGGTAGCTGTCGATGACGGGCCGGTTTTCCGGGGAGTAATCCACGTTGATCTTGACCGTTCCCTGGGTACCCGCGGTCACGGTCGAGTCGAACTTGGCGGCTTTCGCGTCCACGCCTTCGGTGACGCCCTGGGCCACGGTCCCGTCCATGGAAACGGATACCGAATCGATGTTGTTGCCCTTGTCCATGTTGACCTGCAGTCCGCCCTTGCCTGAGGCCTCGAAGACACGGCCGTCCAGATTGAGCTTGCCCTGCGCCGAGACTTCGCCGCTGGCGGTTGACGTCCCGTCCGTGAGGTTGCGCTCGTACGCGAGGTCGAGCTTTGCCGAGCCGGACGCCGGGCCGGATTCGCCCTTGGCCTCCAGCGAGAAAGTTCCCTTGGCCTTGTCCGTCTGTCCGGTGGAGCCGTTGTCGTGGGCGGCATTGTTGATGGTGTCCAGGATGTAGCCGGGCGGGTTGCCGGCCACGTCCTTGATGTCACCGATGCTGTCCGGCGGCAGGTCCTTGTACATCTGTTCACGGGCCGCCATGGCTTCTTCCACGCTGCCGAACTTGTACTCACGGGATACTTCCCCGGTCAGGGTGGCGCCCGCTGTGCCAGAGGTGTCGTTCACACCCAGGCCCATGTTTCCGTACACCTTCATGGTGGCGGAACCGTCGGCGTTCTCCACCACTTCCGTGCCCACTTCGGCGCCGCCGTGGACCCAGGCCACCCTGGCCTCGATGGACGCCTTGCCGGTCTCGGAGTAGATGGGAATGTCAGCCTTGGCAAGCTCCTGCAGGTGCTGCTTGGCCAGTTGCTGCGCGGCGGCCGGGATGCCGCCGTCCATGCGCATCAGGTCCTCGGCGAACGGCCCGTCGCTGCCTTCGCCCTCAATCAGGTACTTGCGGTCCGCCGCGGAGAGGCTGTCCCACCATTTGGCCTGCTCTTCCGGGCTGGCGTTGACCATGCGCTCCAGACCGGCTTCGAGTTCCTTCCGGTGTTCGGCTGCCGCCCGGGCCGCCTCGGCCTTCTCCTTCAGCCATTCCCGGGCCTGCGCGGCCAGCGAGGTCAGCCGGTCCCACGTGCTGGTCCCGGAGCCGCCGGAACCTGCGGTGGAGGCCTTTTCCTGCTCGTCGGCCTGCCGCATCAGGATCTTTGAGTTCTCCCGCAGGCTGGCCACCACCTTGTCCAGGCTGGGCCGGTGGCTTCCGCTCCATTCCTGCCGGAAGCGCTCACCGTCCCGCCCCTTCCACGGAGCGGACTGGATCTGGCTCTGCAAGGAGCCGGCCCGGCTGCTCAAAAGAGACGCCGCCTGGTCCGCTGCCTTGGCCAGAGCCCGCAACTGGCTGACGTCAGCGCCGTAAAAAGTCATGGTTTCCCCCGGAAAGTGTGCGGTGCGTGTGAATCGCTGGTCCTTATGGTTGCACAGGTGGCCGGACCCGGCGATGGGGATCCCTCCCCATCCCCGCCGTCCGGGGCCACGGTAGGCCGTACGGCGGCAGGCGGACGCTCGCGGGACCGACTGTTCCGGACCGCGCCGGCGTGGCACGATTGCCCTTGTAAGAAGGGCACGCACACCAGCGCACCACCGCGCTTGGCCAAAGGAATGACGATCAAAAAAGAATTGCAGCAGGCCGTTGACAAGGCCGAAGACGTCACGAATTCGCGTGTCCTGGAAATTCTCGCGCGGCTGGGTTTTGCGGTCAGCGGCATCCTGCACCTGCTGGTGGGGGCAATTGCCATCCGGCTCGCCGTGGGCGGTACCGGCAGCGCCGATTTCAGTGGGGCCGTGGCCGAGTTGGCCACCATGCCCGTTGGCCCCTTCCTGCTGTGGGGCAGCTTCGCCGCGTGCGCCGCCTTGTCTCTGTGGCAGACCAGCGATGCGATCTTCGATTTCAACCACCAGCCCACCAAGACAAAAGTCAAGAACAAGGCCAAGGCCGTCCTGCAGGCCATCGTCTACGCCGTGCTGGCCCTGACGCTGTGGCACTTCGTCACCGGCACCGGCTCCGGCGGCGACAACCGCAAGGCCACCAGCGATTTCACCGTTTCCATGATGGTGGCGCCCGGCGGTGTGGCCTTGCTGGTGCTGATCGGCGTGGCGGTGGCTGTCACCGGCGTGGTGTACGGCATCAGGGGACCCAAGAAGTCCTTCCAGAAGCAGCTGCGGATGCCAGCTCCCGGCCCGGCCCGGACGGCAGTCACCGCGTTGGGTGTGGCCGGCTACCTGGCGAAGGGAACGGTGCTGCTGCTCGCCGGCCTGCTGATCGTGGTGGCCACCGTGAAACAGCACCCGGAGGACTCCACGGGCCTGGACGGTGGCCTGCGTGCCCTCCGCGACCAGCCCTTGGGCCCCTACCTCCTCGCGGCGGTGGGAGCGGGCTTGATTTGCTATGGCGCGTACATGGTGATGCGCGCCCGGATGGCCAAAATGAGCAAGTAGATGGCGGTGCGGGTGGCTAGGGTTGGGGCATGCCCCAGGTACGAGCCGAACGTTTCATCCGCATCGATCCGGATACTGCCTTTGCCTTCTCCCAAACCACCGGGGCCTTCCGGCTGAAGTGGGATCCCTTCATTTCCGCGCAGGGGTTCCTGGACGGGGCCCGGGCTCCGGGAAAAGGCGTCCGGACCCGCACCCGGTCGCGGCTGGGCCTGACTATGGTCAGCCAGTATGTCTCCTTCGCGCCGCCGCGCAGCGTCGGGATGACCATGGTGTCCGGTCCGTGGTTCTTCGATAATTTCGGCGGCGGCTGGCGCTTCACCGCTGACGACGGCGGCACACGGGCGGTCTGGAAGTACACCTTTTCCTGCCGGCCCGCCGTCCTCCGGGGAGCAATGGAACGGATCGGCAGCCGGCTGCTGGGGTACGAGATCGAACGGCGGATCGAGGCCTTCGCCCGCGCCTGCGAGGATGCGGCGTTGGTGGCGGAGTTCCGGGCGATGAACGCCGGGCCAGGTGGGCCTACGGAACCGTAATCACCGCCACCGCGTGCTGGGCGCCGTCGCGCAGTTCCACGCTGGAGATGCTGGCCAGCTGGATGGGCGTTGCCCCGGTGACCTTGACCTTCCCCGTGGGGGTAGCCGACCAGGCGCAGGCACGGTCCTCGCCGCCGGCACGGTCGCGGACCCACAGCGATAGTGTCCCGTCCGGGGGCAGGCTGCTGCCGCTCACCGCGAGCTCGGTCCCCCAGGCTTTGCGCGCCATGTCGATGTGGACCTGCAGCCCGTCCCCGGACGCCACGGAGTAGGTGGCGTCCGGCTGCGGCGGCCTGACCAGCAAGGGCCCCACGGCAAGGCCCACTGCCAGGCACGCGGCTGCAACGGCGCCCGCCAAAGCCACCCAGCGCCGTCGTACGTTCCGACGCCGGCGGGACAGTTCCTCGAAAAGTCGGACGGGGACGGTGCTTCCGACATCCTCGCTCCCACCGGGTGCCGCGGTGAGCGCCAGGGCGTCAGGGACGGGAAGGGCGTCCAGGAGCACGGGCACCTTTTCCAGCGATGCCAGCTCCTTGCGGCAGGCCGTGCAGTCCTGGAGGTGGCCTTCAAAGAGGGCGACGTCCTGGGAATCGAGCCCGCCCAGGACGTAGGCGCCGAGCAGGTGGTGCGGGTTGGTGCTCATCGTTCCACCCCCATCTCGTCCAGGATGGTGCGCAGGGCCCGGAGCCCGTAATACGCGCGGGACTTGACCGTGCCGCTGGGGATGTTGAGCTGGGCTGCTGCCTCGTTGACCGTGAACCGGCGGTAGTGCAGGGCCACCAGGACCTCGCGGTGTTCCTTGCTCAGCCTCAACAGCGCTTCCTCCATCAACACCCGGTTAAGCATGTCGTCGACGCGTCCCACCACCTCGACGGGATCTGCGAGGCCGCTTCCGAGGGCCTCAGCCGGCCGGCGCTGGGTCCGGCGATAGTTGTCGATCATGACGTTCCTGGCTGTGCGGTACAGGTAGCTGCGGAAGCTGCCGTTGATGTCCGGGGCGTGCTGCCAGACCCGGAGCACGGTTTCCTGGACCACGTCCTCCGCCAGCTGCGGATCCCGGATCGCGCTGAGCACAAAGCGGCGCAGGGCGCTGCCGTGCTCGCGGTAGATCGCCTCCACCACGCCGTCATCGAGCGGCATCCCACCCTCCCGTCACCTGGCCTGTCGCCGAAACACTCCGCTTCCGGCTGTTACGACGCCCGCGGGGCGGAAAAGGTTCAATCGGGCGCAGCGTGTGAACCATTCTTCACCAGGAGGCGTCATAGGGGTTAGCGTCCGGTGATCCGGCGCCGGGCCCTACCAAGGAAAGAATCCAGCCAAGGGAGCACACCATGAAGCACCATCTCGGGCCGGGCCTCGCCATCCTGGCCCTTGCCGCAGCCCTCAGCGGCTGCGGCAGCAGCTCCGGCACCGCGCCGGCTGCCACCAGCCCGGCAACAGGCACCGCGGCTTCCGCATCCTCCGCCTCATCGGCTTCGTCCTCCGCATCATCCCCGCAGGCCGGCGCCGCCGTCGAGCTTAAGACGGCGTCCTCCTCAGTCGCGGGCAGCATTGTGGTGGACGGGAAGGGAATGAGCCTTTACTTCTTCACGAAGGACACCAAGGATTCCGGCACCAGCGCGTGCACCGGCTCCTGCGCCGTCCAGTGGCCGCCGCTGACCACCACATCCGGGACGCCCACCGCAGAGGGGGTCACCGGCAAGCTGGGGACCATCACCGGCGCGGACGGAAAGAAGCAGGTGACGTTGAACGGCATGCCCTTGTACTACTTCGCCAAGGACACCAAACCCGGTGACACCCTAGGCCAGGGCGTCGGCGGCGTATGGTTCCTGTCCGATCCGTCAGGGGCCATGGCCAAGGCGGCGGGGCAGGCCTACTGACCGGCCCCCGACTGCGGTCCGGATTACTTCAGGGGAACCTCTGTGGCTTTCCCAGGGAGCGGGACCCCGGTGGGGACGGGGACCGGCAGTTTCGGTGCCTGTTCCAGGCCCTTCCTGACATCCCCGGGGACGTCCGTGGGCAGTGACGGCTCCGGAACCCCGGCAGGCTTCGGGGCCGGGGAAGCGGACGATCCGTGGGTGGGGGTGTTGCCCGGCCGCGAAGCAGCGGACGACGACGACCCGCCGGCCGGTGCCGGAGAGGTTGCGGGTGCCGCTGGAACGGCTTCCGGGCTCGCGGCCACGGGCCGGGTCACCGCGGGGCCAGGCGCCGGCACCTCCCCGCCCTTGCTGCCTGCGGGTGCAGCGGTGGAACCGGTCACGAAGGAGGTGACTGCCTGGTTCAGCTGGCTGAACGAGTCACGGAATCCCTGGTCTGAGGCTGCGGCGACAGCGCCGCCGGCCGCGAGGGACGCGGCAACGGAGAGCGTGGTGAGCGTGATACGGCGCTTGGCCCTGCGGCGGGCGGCCAGTTCATCTGCCGGTTTGGCCGCGGGAAGCGCTGCTGTTGCCGGGGCCGCGGCGGGAAGCACGGTGGTGGCTGGGGCCGCGGCGGGCGCGCCGGCCATCAGGGCGGCGATCCCGGCTGAAGGCTCCGGGGCCCCGGCTGCCAGCGAACGCAGGTCGAGCAGGGCGTCACGGAGCTGGCCGTCGTCGTCGAGGCCTGCCTCCAGCAGGAGCTGGGCAACCACCCCGTCGTTGCGGGATCCTGCGGTGTCACTCATGATTCGCCTGGTTTCTCTTGAGCGTTTGGGCCTTAAGGTTCTGCAGGGCGCGGCGCTGGAGCTGCTTGATGGCTCCGGCGCTCTTGCCCATGATGGCGGCCACCTGTTCGATGGACAGGTCAGCCACGACGCGAAGGGCCAGGACCTCCTGGTGTTCTTCGCTGAGTCCTTCCAGCATGGCGGCGGCTCCGCCGGTCAGTTCAACGGCGTGGTCCTCCGCGGACGGGGTTGTCCGGCCGTCATGCTGGGGGTCGTAGGGTGTCAGCTGCGGGCGCCGCTCCAGCCGGCGGTAGTGGTCCACCATGCGGGCGTGGGCAATGGAAAAGATCAGCGACTTGGCGCCCTGAATCCCGCCGGTGAGGTTGCCGATCCTGGGATAGAACGCCATGAAGACGTCCTGGGTGACGGCTTCGGGGTCATCAAGTCCGCGTGCTTTGAGGTAGCCCTGCACCGGCCCCGCGAAGGTTCTGTAGGCAGCAGCGAACAACGCGGCCGGATCCGTTCCGGCTGCGTTGTCGAATATGTCGAACTCTTCTTGGGCCAAAGTGTCTAGCACCAGCGGCTCCTCCATCCCGGGATCCGGCTCGCGCCTATCCCGGTTTCCGGTACGGACTGCCAGTTCCCGTGGTCTTCCGGCTGCCTTCTTGCGGGTTGTTCAGGGGTGCTGTCCCCGGCATGCGCACCCCGCCCGGCTGCCCGGACTGCGGCTGCAGCCGCAGTCCAGACTAGCCAACTGCCTTAGCGGACCGAAACTGAAGGGGCGTGGGCAGTGTTGCCGCCCACAGCCGGAACGGCCGGAACAGCGGGAACAGTGGTGTTGCCCTCGGCGCCCGGAACGGCAGGGACAGCCGGCACAGCAGGCACGGACGGAACCGCGGGCTTTTCGGCCTCAACCGAGGCGGAACCCTTGGCTGCAGCGGCAGCCTTGGCGGCGACATCGGCCTTGGCCACGACGTCAGCGCAGTAGCTCTTGATGTTCGCGTCACCCTTGGCGGCGATGGACAGCGAGGAGAACGCCGTCGAGGAAGCGTTCAGTCCGCCATTGGCGAAGGCGGTGCAAAGGCCCAGGGCAGCCGGACCGGCAGCGTCAACAGCGGTCTTGGCCTCGCCGGAGGCAGTGGCGTTGGCGGAAACCTTCTCGTCACCGGCCGCAGCGGTGCCGGTTGCCTTCGCGCTGGCATCCGAGGAAGCGTCAGCGGTCTTCAGGGCGTCGGAAACGGCGGCGGTGGCGGTGGGCGCCGGGGTGGCCTGGCCGTTGGCTGCGGCGTCGGCGCCGAGCTTGGGGGCCGGTGCACCGAAGACTTCATGGGCCGTCTGCTGGGCCTGGGCGGGCAGGACGCCCGAGATGGCGGCGGCGCCGGTTCCGCCAACGGCCAGGGTTCCTGCAGCCAGGACTCCGGCGGCGACTTTGCTGGTGGCGAGCACGGTAAACACAGACATTTAACTTCTCCAAACCTAGACAACACATCGGATTGGGCCCGGCGGGCGGACCCATCACTGACTACATCGCCGTGGACGTCGCGGAGGTTACGGGTGTCTGTTTTTTATTTTTCCGGCCCCTTGGTGTGGGAGGCGCGGGCCAGCTGACGCACTGCTGCCCCGCGCCTTTTCCATGTCCCTGGAAACCCTATGGCCGCGCCGGGAACGGAGCGGCCACCGGCGCTGCTAGGCCTCCACCAGGTCTGCGTCCTCGAATTCCACGGCCGCCACGATTTCCTGGGTCTCGGGGTTGATCATGAACGCCTCGTCCTCCTCTTCCACCATGAGGAAGTCGCCGTTGTCGGTGCTGAAGTGCCACGCCAGGGTCTTCCCGCCGTCGTGAATGTAGTTGGGGTCGCCCATGGTGATCTTCGTCAGCTCGACGCCGGCAATGTCGCACAGTTCGCGGATGATCACTTCGAAGTCGGGGGCGTCCTCGAGGGCTTCGGCGTCGGCCTGGGCCCGGCGTTCGGGCAGGTCCGGGATAAGCGCAACCAGGCCCTGGATGTACGGGCCCACCTCCTCGTCGTCGAGCACCACGAGGTCTGCCTGGCGGCGCAGCCAGCCGGCGTTGAGCGCCGTGATGTTCTCCTGCTCCAGCAGTTCCTCGAATTCGCCGTCCAGCTCCTCCATCCGGAGGACGGCGTCGGGAACGTCGCCGCTGTTATCGACGCTGCCGTCGAGGTAGAGTTCCGTTTCCTCCTCGGACAGCGCGTCGTAGCATTCGACGGCGCGGTTGAACAGTTCCAAGTGCGCGGTGGCGCCCATGCCCGCCATGCCTTCGCGGATGAGCGTGTCCGTCGCGGCGCGGTCGACCGCCAGGAAGGCGTACTGGGCGAAGCCGCCCTCCAGCGCCTGGGTCAGGTAGAAGTCGACGTAGTAGCTGCGGACGGCCACCGGCGACATTTCCTCGGTGCGGAGCAGGGCCGTATGCATGGCGTCGACGACGGTGACGTTGGCCTGGACCACTTCCTCATCGCTCGCTTCGATGCTGCTGCTGGTCAGGACGACGGGCTGGGGCGTGGTGATCATGGAAATCCTCGCTGCTGGGCTGGTGGTGCTCCGGACGCTTTTCACGCTACGGGGGCCAGTTCACGGCAGCATTGAGGAGGAGGTGAACGTCAAGCGAAGTTTTCGAGGCGGCCCAAGAAAGAGCGCGGAACGTGGGCCTGCTGCCGGGAGAACTAAGATGGATCAGATAACCAACCACCGGACCCGGCTCCGCCGTGGCCTGCCGAAAGTAGCGCGCACCATGCCATCCCAACCGGACGAAAGTGCGGCACTGGCAATACAGACACCCGCCATCAACGACCGCTCCCTCGCGGCCGGGCTGGCGTATGCCATGGCCAGCAGGGTTTCGGGCATGTCGTTCGACGCCGGCACCGGGCTCATGCTGGGCAAGGTCCGGGGCGGCGCGGAAGTTCCGTACTCCACGACCGCCAAGCTGGTCCGCAAGGCAGGCGGCTGGAGCTGCACCGTAGGCGTCTGCAGCTGCCCCGTGCGCAAGGACTGCAAGCATGTGGCCGCCCTGCTCTTTGCGGCGGAGGACAATCCGGCCATCCGGATGCAGCTGCTGGCCCCGTCCACGGCCACGCAGGTCTCCCGCGCCCCCTCCGCGGCCCTTTCGGACTGGGAGCAGGCCCTCAGCCCGCTGATTTCCCAGCCCGGCGCCGCCCCGTCCACCAGCGGCGTTCCCCTGGCGCTGCAGTTCGAGGTTGAAGAGCCGCCGCCGCATTTCTCCTACACCGGCCGCCGCGACCCGGTACGCGGCGTGCGCCAGCTCAAGGTCCGGCCCGTCATCATGGGGGCCAAGGGCAAGTGGATCCGCGGGGACGTTTCCTGGAACACGCTGAGCTACCTGAACTTCCGGCGCGAATCCAACCACGCGCACGTGGAATGGATGCAGGAGTTCCTGGCCGGGCACTCGTCGTCCCCCAGCCGGATGCACAATTCTTCCGGCCTGTGGCTGGGCATGAACTCCTATGCCGGGAAGAACCTGTGGGGCCTGCTTTCCGATGCCCGCAAGATCGGGCTGGCCCTGGTCCACTCGCGCGGCACCGAGCCGGTCCGGGTCGCGGAGGCCCCCGCCGCCGTCGGGCTTTCCCTGAGCAGGTTCGGAGCACCGGCGGATCCCGACGGGTCCGGCAGTGCGGTGTCCGACGCCGGGCTGGAGTTGTCCCCCACCATCACCGTGGCGGGGGAAGAGGTTGATCCGGCAGCGGTGGGCACCATCGGCCGGCCCGCGCACGGCCTCTTCTTCACCTCCGGTGAGGCCGCGCTGCCGGGTGTCCCGGATCCGGACGGCGCCATAACGCTGGCGCCGCTGGAGAACGGGCTGAGCGAAGAGCTGCTGGCGTTCGTCACGGCCGGCAGCGCCCTCCACATTCCCGCCAAGGACGAATCGCGGTTCCTCACGGGTTTCTATCCGAAACTCAAGCAGGCGGCCCGGGTCACGGCGCGGGATGAGTCCGTGGAACTTCCCGAGCTGGGCGTCCCCACCCTGTCCCTGCTGGCCAATTACGGGGCGGACCACCGGGTGCGGCTGCACTGGGAGTGGCACTACCGCACCGGGAAACTGGTCACGGCGCAACCGCTGTGGCGGCACCCCGGCGATCAGGGGTACCGGGACGACACCGCCGAGTCCCGCATCCTGGAAGGGATCGGCCAGCCCTGGGACACCGTGGCCGCCCTGGGCGAGTCAGCCACCGGCGGCTGGGGCACGCCGCGCCTGGCGGCGTCGGTGGAACTCACGGGCCTGGATACGCTGGCGTTCACCGAGGAAGTGCTGCCCAGGCTGCGGGAAGCCCCGGACGTGGACGTGGAAACCGTGGGCGAGATCGCCGACTACCGCGAAGCGGAGGAAGCTCCGGTGGTGTCCATCTCCACCAAGGCCACCGAACAGCGGGACTGGTTCGACCTCGGCATCCAGATCTCCCTGGAAGGCCAGCCCGTGTCCTTCGCGGCCGTGTTCTCCGCACTCGCCTCCGGCCAGACCAAGATGCTGCTGCCCAGCGGCGCCTACTTCTCGCTCGACCTGCCGGAACTGCACCAGCTGCGGGCACTGATCGAGGAAGCCCGTTCGCTGCAGGACAACAAGGATGCCCCTCTGCAGATCAGCCGCTTCCAGGCAGGACTCTGGGACGAGCTGGCGCAGCTGGGCATCGTGGACCAGCAGGCCGCCGCCTGGCGCTCGGCCGTGGGCGGGCTCCTGGAGGGCGGGGTGGACGGTTTGCCGCTGCCGGCGTCCCTGAACGCCGAGCTGCGCCCGTACCAGCTGGAAGGCTACAACTGGCTCAGCTTCCTGTACAAGCACGGGCTGGGAGGCGTCCTGGCCGACGATATGGGCCTGGGCAAGACCGTGCAGGCGCTGGCACTGATGTGCGCCGCCAAGGACCATGGGCTTGCGTCCGGGGACCAGCCGTCCGGAGACCGGCACGACGACGGAGCTGCCGCCGGCCCTGGAACCGCGCCCGCCGCCGTCGCACCCTTCCTGGTGGTGGCGCCCACCAGCGTGGTGGGCAACTGGGCGCTCGAAGCCGCACGCTTCGCGCCCGGCCTGACCGTGCGCACGGTGGGCGAGACGTTCGGGAAGAGCGGCCAGGACGTGGCCGAGGCCTTGGGCGGGGCCGACGTCGTCATCACCTCCTATGCCTTGTTCCGCATCGACTACGAGGCCTACGCCTCCCGGACCTGGGCCGGGCTGGTCCTGGACGAGGCACAGTTCGTCAAGAACCACCAGTCCAAGGCCTACCAGTGCGCCCGGAAGCTGCCGGCAGCGTTCAAGCTGGCCATCACCGGCACCCCGCTGGAGAACAACCTGATGGAGTTCTGGGCGCTGACGTCCATCGTGGCTCCCGGCCTGTTCTCCAGCCCCAAGCGCTTCGCCGAGTACTACCAGAAGCCGGTGGAAAAGAACGGCGACAAAGCGCAGCTCGAGAAGCTCCGCCGCCGGGTCCGGCCGCTGATGATGCGGCGCACCAAGGACCAGGTGATCAAGGACCTGCCGCCCAAGCAGGAACAGGTCCTGGAAGTGGTGCTCAACCCGCGGCACCAGAAGGTCTACCAGACGCACCTGCAGCGCGAACGGCAAAAGATCCTGGGGCTGATCGAGGACGTCAACAAG
The DNA here is from genome assembly GCF_030209315.1 of Pseudarthrobacter sp. efr-133-R2A-89. NCBI lineage: Bacteria > Bacillati > Actinomycetota > Actinomycetes > Micrococcales > Micrococcaceae > Pseudarthrobacter > Pseudarthrobacter sp. efr-133-R2A-89. The sequence goes on from NZ_JARVSE010000006.1 coordinate 170,638, forward strand.
AACCGCTTCACCATTTTCCAGTCGCTGACGCTGCTGCGGCAGCTGAGCCTGGACGTCTCGCTGGTGGACCCTGCCTTGTCCGCCGTGCGGTCCAGCAAGCTGGATGTGCTGTTCGAGCAGTTGGAGGACCTGGTGGCCGAGGGGCACCGGGCCCTGATCTTCAGCCAGTTCACCGGGTTCCTGGGGAAGGTCCGGGAGCGGCTGGACGAGGAAGAGATCGAGTACTGCTACCTCGATGGAGGCACCCGGAACCGCGCCGACGTGGTCAGCGAATTCAAGAACGGCAGCGCGCCGGTATTCCTGATCTCGCTCAAGGCCGGCGGCTTCGGGCTCAACCTCACCGAGGCGGACTACGTCTTCCTCCTCGATCCGTGGTGGAACCCTGCCTCGGAGGCGCAGGCCGTGGACCGGACGCACCGGATCGGGCAGGCGCGGAACGTGATGGTGTACCGGCTGGTGGCCAAGGACACCATCGAGGAGAAAGTCATGGCCCTCAAGACCCGGAAGTCACAGTTGTTTGCGGACGTGATGGAGGGCGATGCCCTGGCCGGCGGCGCCATCACGGCGGAGGACCTGGCGGGGTTGTTCAAGGAGTAGCGCCCGGTTTCGCGACGCATATGATGGACTCCACCGCAAACTACAACGTTGGAGAAAACCGTGCACCAGCAGCAGGCCGCCCAGGAAACCGTTGCCCCGGCAGTACCGCCCCTGCGCGCGGACGCCTTCACCCTCCCGTACCGGGATCCGGTGTGGGACGGCCCCACGGACCCGATCCTCGTGGCCGACCACCGCAACGGCGAATGGGTCCTCTTCTACACCCAGCGGCGCGCCACAGCGCCCGGGCTGACAGGCGTCGAGTGGGTTCACGGGACCGGCATCGGCGTTGCGAGGTCGTCCGACGGCGGCGCCACCTGGCGCTACCAGGGCACCGTTGAGGGGCTCATCCCGCCCGGAACGGAACTCCCGGCAACCCTCTGGGCCCCCGACGTCGTACGCATCGGCAACCGGTGGATCATGTACCTGACGGTCCTGGGCGGGCGGCGGACGGACTGGACCGGGAAAGCGGAAATCGTGCAGTTCGCCAGCTATGACCTGGAGAAGTGGCAGTACCTGGGCGCCATCGGCCTGGACTCGCCGCGGGCGATCGACGCGGCCGTGGCCCGGTGTGGAGACGGCAGGTACCGGCTCTGGTACAAGGACGAGGCCCGCGGCTCCAATACCTTCAGCGCGGTCAGCGACACCCCGGAAGACCCGTCGTCGTGGGTCCTCGAAGGCGTGGCCATCCCGGGCCGCCCGCATGAAGGCCCCAAGGTCTTCCGGCTCGGCGGGAGCTACTGGATGATCGTGGACGAATGGCGCGGCCAGGCGGTGTACCGCTCGGTGGACGCCACCGGAAACTGGACCCGGCAGGAACACCTGGGCGGGCTGATCCTCACGGCGCCCGAATCCTGGGACGGACGGGCCGTCGTCGGACGCCACGCGGACGTGGTACCGCTTGGCGGGGACGCGGGCGACGGCGGCGCGGACCGTGCGCTGCTTGTCTACTTCACGCATCCCTGCTGGGACGGTGAGGACATCGGCACCATGGCGCCGGACCCGCGCACGCGCCTCAGCCACGTCCGTGCCGCGGTGCTCGAAGTGCGCGGCGGCATCCTGGCCTGCACGGAACAGTAGGCACGACGAAGGGCCAAACCCTGGAACTATAAGCCGGCGGTTGCCGGCACCGGTCCAAGGTTTGGCCCTGACTCGTGCGCTGGGACCCGCGACGCGGAAGCGTCCACCGGGCGCCGCCCCCAGCAGGCGGGCGCCCGGCGCGTTGCGGCGGTTACACCCGCTGCGGCGAGCCCAGTTCCACCGGGTCCTCATCCGTAAGGTAGGCAAGCTCGGAGTGGGCTGCGAGGTCGATGCCGCGCAGTTCGTCCTCGGGCTTGATGCGCAGGCCGCCCATGGCCTTGTCCAGGATCTTGGCAAGGATCCAGGTGATTCCGAAGGAGTAGGCCAGGACGCTGACGGTGGCGATTGCCTGGACGCCGAGCAGGTCGAAGCCGCCGCCGTAGAACAGGCCGCTGACGCCGTTCGGGGCCTTGTCGGTGGCGAAAAGGCCGATCAGCAGGGTGCCCAAGATGCCGCCGACGAGGTGGACGCCCACGACGTCGAGCGAATCGTCGAAGCCGAGGCGGAACTTCCATTCAATGGCCAGCGAGCAGACGGCACCGGCGATGGCGCCGATGGCCAGTGCGCCCAGCGGGCTGACGGCGCCACAGGCCGGGGTGATGGCCACCAGCGCGGCGATGAGGCCGGAGGCGGCGCCCATGCTGGTGGCGGCACCGTGGCGGACCCGCTCCACGAGGGCCCAGGCAAGCAGGCCGGCGGAGGCGGCGACGGCGGTGTTGAGGAAGACCACGGCCGCGGACTGGCCGGCGGCGAGCGCGGAACCTGCATTGAAGCCGAACCAGCCGACCCACAGCAGGCCTGCGCCCACCAGGACCAGGGGGCGGCTGTGCGGCTTCGTGTGTTCCATTTTCGGCCAGCCGGAGCTCTTGCCCAGGACCAGGGCCAGGGCCAGTGCGGCGGCGCCGGCGTTCATGTGCACCGCGGTGCCGCCGGCGAAGTCGATGGCCTTGATGCCGTTGGCGATCCAGCCGCCCACCGTGCTGCCGTCCGCAGAGTCGAACGCGAACACCCAGTGCGCGATGGGGAAGTAGACCACAGTGGCCCAGATGCCGGCGAACACCATCCAGGCGCCGAACTTCATGCGCCCGGCGGCAGCTCCGGCAACGAGTGCGGTGGTGACGCAGGCGAAGAACAGCTGGAATGCTGCGAACAGGATGACCGGGATGGACGCCGAGTCATCCTTGGCCAGCAGCTGCCCCATGCCGGGGAATTCGGTGACGTCACCGATCAGGCCCAGGCCGCCCACGGAGTTGCCGAAGGCCATGGAGTAGCCGAACAGTGCCCAGAGGACGGCCACCAGGCTGGCGCCGCCGAAGCACATCATCATCATGTTGAGAATGCGGCGCGACCCCACCATGCCCCCGTAAAACAGGGCCAGGGCGGGGATCATCATGCACACCAGCGCCGAGCTGGCCAAAATCCAAGCGACATTTCCCGAATCCATGGGAAACCCCTTTCGTGATGCGAAGAGAGAACGGTCATTTGCCGTCAGAGCCGCTCTGCGAAGGGACGTGGCCGGAGAAACCACGTTCAGCGGGAGGGGCGGCTGTTGCCGTCTGGTTCCAACTGTATGGCGGCAATTCCCGGGTGGGTTTCCGGTGTGTTAAATGATCGTTTCGGTCATCCACAGGCGAGTTTCAGGGGTCACGCAGCACGCAGGAAGCTACTGCAGGAGCCACCCGTCACGGGCGGCGCTATTTGGCGGAGACCGCCAGGAACTGGATGGGAAGGTCCAGCAACTCCAGCGGGCCGTGCGGGCCTTCGCCGTCCAGGAGCAGCGAGTCCCCGGCCTCCATTGCGTACTCGTAGGAGCCGTGGCCGTAGACCATCCGGCCGGAGAGCATGTAGATGAACTCCGTGCCCGGGTGCTGGAACAGGGGAAAGACGTCGGAGGCGTCCGTGAGGGTCACCAGCGTGGGTTCGATGGCGTCGCTGCGGCCCTTCAACGTACCCAGGACGCGGTATTCGTGTCCATGCTGGGTGCCGCTGCGGACGGTGAGGCTGCCCTGGCCGCTCTTGGTAAAGGTGGCGTCACGGTCGGTGTCCGCGCCCCGGAACAAAGCGGTGACGGGAACCTTCAGTCCGTCGGCCAGCCGCTGCAAGGTGGTGAGGGAGCAGGAGGTGGTGGCCGTTTCCACCCGGGAGATCATGGCCTTGGACAGGCCGGTCCGGGCTGCGAGCTCGGCCGACGACAATCCGGCCGACGTACGGTAGTGCCGGACCTGCGCCGCAATGACCTGCTCCAGCCGGCCGGCAACGTCCTCTGCGGGCTGTTCGGCTGCCTGGTCCCCGGCCTCTTCGGTCATGCTTGCCATCTTAGGCGGGCGGCGGGAAGCCCGGCGTACGACGACGGTCCTGGCCGGTCACGCTGCCTCGCCCAGCAGTCCGGCAAGGGAGTCCGCCAGGGCAAGTGCGCCGGCTTCGGCGTCTCGGTCGTCGACGAGTTCGTCCGGCGAATGCGAAACGCCAGTGGGGTTGCGGACAAACAGCATGGCTGTGGGCAGGTGCGCGGCCAGCACACCGGCGTCGTGGCCGGCGCCGGTGTCCAGCACCGGCGCGGCGGGCAGGAGCTGCTGCAGCCGGTCCCGGAGGCCGCCGTCGAAATGCACCGTGGGACTCAGCGACTCCGTACCCAGGCTGGCTGTGCAGCCCTCTTCCGCGGCGAGGACCTGGGCCTTCTGTCCGATCGCCTCCACCAGTGCGGCGGTGACCGAGTCCTCCGGGTGGCGCACGTCGAGCCACAGGTCTACCCGGGACGCGATGACGTTGGTGCCGCCGGGGACGGGCTGCACCCTCCCTACGGTGGCCCGGGCGTCCCGGTATTTGCGGGCGGTATCCCGGATGGAAACCATCACCTTGGCGGCGGCAACCATGGGATCCTTGCGGTCCGCCATGAGCGTGGTGCCGGCATGGTTCCCCTCCCCGGTGATGCTCAGCTTCCAGCGGCCATGCCCCAGGATGGATGATCCGATGGCCACGGGCTGGTGGAGGTCGATCAGCCCCCTCCCCTGCTCCACATGCAGCTCCACGAATATTCCGAGCCGCTGAAGGGCCGCGTGGTCCGCTCCGATGAACCGGGGGTCCTGGCCGTTCGCGGCAGCCACCTCGGCATAGGTGTTGCCGGCCGGGTCCTTGAGGTTGCGGGCTTTGGTGGCGTCCAGTTGGCCGGTAAGGAGCCGTGAGCCGAGGCAGGCAACACCGAACCGCGACCCCTCCTCTTCCGGGAACACCGCGAGCACCAGGGGCCGCCGGGGCCGGAAGTTGCGGGCTTTGAGGAGGTCGACGGCGACCAGCGCCGAGGCTACCCCCAGCGGCCCGTCGTACGCACCGCCGCCGGGAACGGAATCGAGGTGGCTGCCGGTGGCGACGGCGTCCTCCCGCACCCCTGATGCGGTGTCCCACCAGGCCCAGATGATCCCGTTGTGGTCGGTTTGGACATCGAGGCCGCGCCGGCCGGCCTGCTCGATGAACCAGGCCCGGAGGTCGGTCTCGGCGGTGGAGAAGACAGGGCGCGAGTAGCCGCCGCGGGTGTTGTCCCGGCCGATGGTGGAGATGTCCTCCAGGAGCCCGGTAACGGTGGGTGCGCTGGTTTCGGCGGGGACGGCTGGTGCAGTTGTTGTATGGAAAAAGCTCACGGTGTTCCGTTCGAGGTGGTCAGTGCCGCGGAGGTGTCGCTGCGGAACCGGTCCGGAACTGACCCGGCACCGGTGGCCAGATCCGCGGCCCACCGTCCGATCAGCGGGGCGAACTTCGCGCCGTGGCCCGAGCAGGGTGAGACGACGGTGAGGTTGTCCGCCCGGTCAATGAGGAAGTCCTCGGTGGGGGTGTTGGTGAACAGGCAGGTGGTTTCGGCGTACGGTTCCGGGTCCAGGCCAGGCAGGTAGCGGCGGACGTACTCCGTCACGCGGGCGCGGTTGGCCGGGTCCACCGCGCCGGTCTGGGCTGCTGCCGATGGGATGCGCGGTCCGCCGTTGTACTCCGCCACTTTCTGGCCGGCAAAGCCGGCGTCACGTCCGCCGGGCAGCCCGTAGGCCTGGATGCCGGCGGCCTTGTGGATAAAGGTGGGCCAGCCCGGGGCACCCGTGCCCGTGCCGCCGTCGTCGTCCCTGTACCGGAAGTGGAAGGCCTGCTCCTGCCGCACGGTGAATTCCGGCAGTCCGGCCACGAAGGCCCCCGGAAGCGGCAGCGAGTCCAGCAGCTGTGGCAGCCAGCCCCCGGCGCTGACCACGATGTTGCCGGCGTCGATGGTGCTGCCGGCCGCCGAGCGCACGCGGTAGCCGGTGCCGTGGTTTTCCACGCCGGCCACGTTCCAGCCGGTGAGGACCCGGGCACCGTTGCGGACGGCGAGGTCCACCATCACGTTCACGGAGGTTTCGGCGTCGATCACGCCGGCGCCGGGGTGCCAGAGCACCTCGGTGTCGAACGCGATGTGCGGCCAGCGGTTCCGGGCGTCGGCGGCGGTCAACAGTTCGTGGTCGATTCCGGCGGCGCCGAGCACCTCCGCGAGCTGCGCCGGATTCCGCTTCTGGCCATAGTCCACCGCTCCGGCGGGGGTGATCAGTTCGGTGCCGGCCTCGGCGGCGAGCCCGTCCCAGAGTGCCTTCGATTCCAGGACGGCACGGGTGTAGAACAGGTCCGGGTAGGCGTAGCGGAAGATGCGTGCCGAGCCGTGGGAACTGCCGTCATGCGCGGCCGGGACGTCGCGTTCCAGGAGCGTGACCTGGTGGCCGCGGACGGCTAGCTGCCAGGCGGTGGCGGCACCGGCAAGGCCGGCGCCCACCACCACGTAATCCGACGGGTCCGTCATCAGAAGCTTCCCTGGACGCCGGGGATCCAGCTGGTGCCCGCCAGCGGCACCCGGGCCATGGCGGAGGCCTCGATGGTGAGCGCCACCAGGTCCTCGGGCTCCAGGTTGTGCAGGTGCGATTTTCCGCAGGCCCGGGCGATGGTCTGGGCTTCCATCGTGAGGACGCGGAGGTAGTTGGCCAGCCGGCGTCCCGCGGCCACCGGGTCCAGCCGCGAAGCAAGCGACGGGTCCTGGGTGGTGATGCCGGCGGGGTCGCGGCCGTCCTGGAAGTCGTCGTAGAACCCGGCAGCCGAACCGAGGGCGGCGTATTCGGCGGCGTAGCGGGGGTCGTTGTCGCCGAGCGCGATCAGCGCGGCGGTGCCGATGGCGACGGCGTCCGCGCCCAGGGCCATGGCCTTGGCAACATCTGCCCCGGTGCGGATGCCGCCGGAAACGATCAGCTGGACCTTACGGTGCACACCGAGCTCCTGCAGGGCCTGGACCGCCTGCGGGATGGCGGCCAGCGTGGGGATCCCCACGTTCTCGATGAACACCTGCTGCGTGGCGGCGGTGCCACCCTGCATCCCGTCCACCACCACCACGTCGGCGCCGGACTTCACTGCCAGCGCGGTGTCGTAGTACGGCCGGGAGGCGCCGATCTTGACGTAGATGGGCGTTTTCCAGTCTGTGATCTCGCGGAGTTCGCCGATCTTGATTTCGAGGTCGTCCGGGCCGGTCCAGTCCGGGTGTCGGCTGGCGGAGCGCTGGTCGATGCCCACCGGCAGGGTACGCATGCCGGCCACGCGTTCGGTGATTTTCTGGCCCAGGAGCATGCCGCCGCCGCCGGGCTTGGCGCCCTGGCCGAGCACAATCTCGATCGCGTCGGCCTTGCGGAGGTCGTCCGGGTTCATGCCGTAGCGGGACGGCAGGTACTGGTACACCAGGTGCTTGGACTGGCCGCGCTCCTCCGGCGTCATCCCGCCGTCGCCCGTGGTGGTGGAGGTGCCCACCTCGCTGGCGCCGCGCCCCAGCGCTTCCTTGGCGTTGGCGGACAGGGCGCCGAAGCTCATGCCGGCGATGGTCACCGGGGTCTGCAGGTGCAGCGGGCGGGTCGCGTGCCGGTCCCCGAGGACGACGTCGGTATCGCACTTTTCGCGGTACCCCTCGAGTGGGTAGCGGGACATCGAGGCGCCGAGGAAGAGAAGGTCGTCGAAGTGCGGGACCTTGCGCTTGGCGCCCCAGCCGCGGATGTCGTAGACGCCGGTGGCGGCAGCCCGCTGGATGTCCGCGATGGTGGCGCGGTCGAAGGTGGCGGACTCGCGCAGGCCAAGTTCGGCGTTTTGGGCGGGCGCTGCAGGAGCCTGTGCGGGTGCGGGGAGGGAAGTGATGGTCACGGGAGCCTCCTAGTAGGCGGTCGAGTTGTCGACGTGGAAGTGGTAGAGGTTCCTGGCGGAGCCGTAGCGCTTGAAATCGGCGGGGTTGTCGGTGCGGCCGGCGGCGGCGAGCAGTTCCGCAAGTTCGGCCAGGTGCTCTTCGCGGAGCGGTTTTTCGACGCAGTCGGCGCCCAGGGAGGCGACGGAGCCTTTGACGTAGATCCGGGCCTCGTAGATGGAGTCGCCCAGGGCATCACCGGCGTCGCCGCAGACCACCAGCCGGCCGGCCTGCGCCATGAACGCCGACATGTGGCCGATGTTGCCGCCCACCACGATGTCCACGCCCTTCATGGAGATCCCGCAGCGCGCACCGGCGTTGCCGTCGATGACCACCAGGCCGCCGTGGCCGGTGGCGCCCGCCGACTGGGACGCATCGCCCTTCACGTGGACGCGGCCGGACATGATGTTCTCCGCAAGTCCCACGCCGGCATTGCCGTTGATGGCCACGCTCCCCTTTTGGTGCATCCCCGCGGCGTAATACCCGGCATGGCCGTCGATGGTCACGGCGATGTCCGCGTCGATGCCGACGGCGAGGCTGTGCTTGCCGCCGGGATTGGTGACGGTCCAGGACTGCCCGTCCACGGCGTTGTGCAGGGCCTGGTTCAGTTCGCGGACCGGGACCTCTGCGAGGTCGAGCACCGCGGGCGTTGCGGCGGGTGCCAAGGCTTCGGGGGCTGTCAGAGTGACCATGTGTAGACCTTTCCGGGTTCCGGTTCAAAAATGCGGGCGTCGCCGATGCCAGGCAGTCCGGCCAGGGCGCGGTATTCGGAGGCCATGGCCACGTAGTCGTCCGTTTCGGCGATAATGGCCGGCTTGCAGGCGATGGGGTCGCGGACCACGGCCATACTGTCCGCGGTGGTGACCACCAGCGTGTAGAAGCCGTCCAGGACCTTGCCCAGGTTCACCAGCGCTTCTTCGAGGGTATCGCCCTGCTTCAGCCGGGAAGCCACGTAGCGGGCACCCACCTCGGTGTCATTCTCGGAGTCGAACACCACGCCCTCACGCTTCAGGTTCCGCCGGACCGTGGCGTGGTTGGAGAACGAGCCGTTGTGCACCAGGCAGAGGTCGTCGGCCACGGAGAAGGGGTGCGAGCCGCCGGCAGTGACGGCGGATTCGGTGGCCATCCGGGTGTGGGACAGGCCCTGGCTGCCGGCCATGGCGTCCAGTCCGTGCCCGGCGGCGATCTCCATCGGGTGGCCCACGCTCTTCATCACGGCCACATGCTCACCCCGGCCAATGATGGTGGCACCGGGCACGGTTTCGCTGACGGCCTTCACCAGCAGGTCGGTCCCGACGGCGGCGCTCACCAACGTGGTGTCGCCCACCACCTGCACCGCTGGCGCCGCATCCGACGGCAGGAGCGCCGCGATGCCGCCGGTGATGGCCGCCGTCGCCATGCCCTGGTCCCGGCCCAGCAGGCTCAAGGTGGACCTGCCCGGCGACACCAGGCCGGGGGTGTTGTAGACGGCGAGGCCGGCGGAGTCCGGACCGCGGTCCACGATCTGGCACAGCATCGAGGACAGCAGGGCGCCCATTTGGGGGTGCAGCGAGGGATTGCGCAGCTGCAGCGCGGCGATTCCGCACATGGAAAATCCTTTGCTAAGTAGGGATCAGATGGAGGTGAGGTAGGTGCGGATTTCCCAGTCGCTGACCTGGTTGTGCCAGCTCAGGAACTCCTCTTCCTTGGCGTTGGCGTAGTACAGGCCGATCTCCGGATCGCCGCTGAGGCTGGCCAGGACCACCGGGTCCCGGCGGAGTGCTTCGACCGCGTGCAGCAGGGTGGCCGGCAGGACGTGGGCGTCCAGTTTGGACTCGCCGGGGCCGGACGGCATGCCGGGGTCGGCGGAGCTCTCCACCCCGTCCAGGCCGGCCGCAATGGCTGCTGCGATGGCCAGGTAGGGGTTTGCCGAGCCGTCGCCGGAGCGCAACTCGATCCGGTTGTTGTCCGGGACGCGGATCATGTGCGTGCGGTCGTTCCCGCCGAAGGACGCCTTCCGGGGCGACCAGGTGGCGCCCGAGGAACTCGTCGTGGCGCCGGTGCGCTTGTAGGAATTCACGGTGGGGGCGAGGAAGGCCTGCAGGGCGGGGGCGTGGTCCAGGATCCCGCCGATGAACGAATAGGCGAGGCCTGACAGCCCAAGGCCGTGGCCGTCGTCGTCCGCTCCCCCCGCGGCCGGGAACAGCGCCTCCGCACCGGACCACAGCGAGAGGTGGAAGTGCAGCCCGGTGCCGGTGCGGTCCGTGAACGGTTTGGGCATGAAGGTGGCGGTCATGCCGCGCTGTTCGGCCAGGATGTTCAGGATGTAGCGGAGCGAGATGACGCGGTCTGCGGTGGTGAGGGCGTCCGCATAGTTGAAGTTCTGCTCGAACTGGCCGGCGGCGTCCTCGTGGTCGTTGGCGTAGTTGCCCCAGCCCAGGCTGTTCATCGCCTTGCTGATGGAGGCCAGGTGCTCGTACATGCGGGTCACGCCGCGGGCGTCGTAGCAGGGGCGGGGCGAATCGTCGCGGGTGTCGGCGGTGCTCAGCGTCCCGTCGTCGTTCTTGTTCACCAGGAAGTACTCCACCTCGGCGCCCACCTTGGCCTGCATCCCGTGGTCCGCCAGGCGGGCAAGGGCGTTCTTGAGGATGACGCGCGGCGCGTAGGGCCACGGTTTGCCGTCAACGTGGGGATCGCAGTGGACGATGGCCAGGCCTTCCTTGATGAAGGGCACCGGGGTGAAGGAGGCGAGGTCCGGGACCGCGATGAGGTCGGCGTCCTGGGGTTTCTGGCCGATGAGGCCCGCGGCGTAGCCGGCGAACCCCATGGCCCCGCCCTCGAGTTGGTCGGCAGCTTCCACGGGGACCAGCTTGGCGCAGGGCTTGCCGGTCATGTCCACGAACGTGGCCAGCAGGAAACGGACATCGTGGGCGCGGGCGATGTCCTTGAGGGAGATCCCGGCGGCATCCGCACGGGCTGCGGGCGCGGGTGCGGGCGCGGGGGTTACAGCAGGGGTTGCGACACTGGTCATCGAAACATTCCTGTCCGGGTCGGTGTTAGCTAAGAGTAAACCTTGTTGCATCAGGTTAGCCAATGGGACGTTTCGCGCGTCCGGCCGGCGTGTTAATTGCATGTTTCGGGGCCGGGGACGCGGGGCGGCGTCACGCCTGGCACGCTTTACGGATGCGTCCGACGGCGGAATGCCGGGTTTGTGCGGGACACGGCGCCGCGGCGGGACGAAAGCGTGCTCCGCGTGACGCCGCGCGAACGCTTCCGGCGGCCGGGTGGCGGCTAAGCTGAAAAAACACTCCATCACGGCAGGGCCCGGCCCCGGAAGGACACATCGGTATGGCTCGAGCGACCGTGCAGGACGTCGCCAAAACGGCGGGAGTCTCCGTAGGCACGGTCTCCCGCGTCCTCAACGGAAGTCCCGCCGTGAGCGCTTCCAGCCGGGAGAAGGTGGCGGGAGCGATCCGTGAGCTCAACTACCGGCCCCTCGCTTCCGCCCGGGACCTGCGCCGCGACCGGACCATGCGCATCCTGGCCCTCGCCAAGAACCTTGAGTCCCCGGTCATCAGCGAAGCCTTCCGCGGGGTGGGCGACGCCGCGGCACAGTCCGGCTACGTGAGCCTCATTGCCCCAACCGCCGGAAGCCCGGATCGCGAAAAGCAATTGGTGGACATGCTCCGGAACGGGTCCGTGGACGGGCTGGTCCTGTTTTCACCCACCATGCCCGACGACGATGTGGAAGCCCTTGCAACCTCGCTGAGCGTGGTGCAGTTGTGTGAAATAGCGGAGTCGGAAGCAGCCTTCGGCGTCTCGATCGACGACCGGCAGGCCGCCCGCGACATCACCCGGCACCTCATCGGAACCGGCGCCCGGCGGCTTGCCATGATCGGCAACCGGGCGGCCCGGTCCGGGCGGCTGCGCGAACAGGGGTTCCGCGAAGCCCTGTCCGAGGCAGGCTTGGAGGCGGCACAGAGCCTCTTTGCCGCCGGGGACTTCGACTTCCACGCCGGCCGTCAGCTGACCCGCGAACTCCTCGCCGCGGACCACCTTCCCGATGCCGTATTCTGTGGCAGCGACACGGTGGCGGCCGGTTGCGTCCGCGAAATCACCGACGCCGGGTTCCGGGTTCCCGAGGACCTGGCCGTTGCCGGCTTCGACGATTCCATCCAGGCGGAGATGTGCGTTCCGGAACTGACCACCATCCGGCAGCCCGCCTATGAGATGGGCCGCGTGGCGTTTGGGGCGCTCCTGGAACGGATGACGGAGCCGGGGGTGCACCGCCGCGGCCGGATGTTCCTCCCGCACGAGCTGGTCATCAGGGAATCCACGAAGAACTGACCGGGGGTTGACGTCCCCGCGCCGAACCTGACAAGATTTTGGAATCGATTCCAAACACTCCTCAGCATTCATTGCTGATCATTTTGGAATCGATTCCACAAACCCAGTCCAGCACCAGCCCGGCACCGAAAAGGAAGCACCCTTGAACAACCAGCAACCCCCCGGCCCGCAGCCCCCGGAACCAGCAGAGGCCCCGGCCAGGGAGCTCCGCGTCGGCGTCGTCGGCATCGGCTGGGCCGGCCAGCAGCACCTCAAGGCCTACAGCGAGCTGGAGGGCGTCCGCATTGTGTCGCTGGCAGGAATGGAGCAGGAACTCCGGGCGGACCTCCAGGCCGAATACGCCATTCCCAACGGTTTCGCCGACTGGCAGGACATGCTGGACCACGGCGGCCTGGACGCCGTCAGCGTGGCCGTTCCAACTTTCCTGCACGCTCCCATTGCCATCGCGGCCCTGGAGCGGGGAATCCATGTGCTGAGCGAAAAACCGATCGCCCGCAACGCCGTGGAGGGCCAGGCCATGGTGGATGCTGCCCGCAAAGCCGGACGGGTCCTGGATGTGGCCTTCAACCACCGCCGCCGCGGCGACATCAAGGCCCTCAAGGACGTCATCGACGCCGGCGGCCTGGGCCGCCCCTACTATGCCAAGGCCTCCTGGCTCCGCCGCTCCGGCATCCCCACCCTGGGCAGCTGGTTCACCAACCCCGAACTCGCAGGCGGCGGACCGCTGGCGGACATCGGCGTCCACGCACTGGATTACGCCCTGCACCTGCTCGGGGAACCGAAGGTGGTGGCCGTCTCCGCCGCCACCCACTCGGAGCTCGGCCCGCAGGGACGCGGCGGCGGCAGCAGGTATTCGGCCCAGGCCACGAGCCACGCCTTCGAAGTGGAGGACTTCGCCTCTGCGTTCCTCCGGCTTGAGGGCGGCGGAACGCTGCTGATCGAGGCGGGATGGGCAACCTACCGGGAAACGGACGATCTCCTCGACTTCACGGTCTACGGCACGGACGGCGGCGCCGAACTGAAGGTGCACGGGGCTCCGTTCCCGCCGGTGGGCCAGCTCCGGGTCTTCACGGACAAGGACGGCGAGTCCGCCGACTACGTGCCGCCGGTGCTGCCCGGCCGTGCCCACGATGCCGTGGTGGAAGACTTCGTGGCCGCAGTCCGCGACGGCGAAGCGGCCTGGGCTGGGCATGACGGCTCCCTGGCACTCTACCGGGCACAGATCATCGACGCATGCTACCAGTCGGCACTCGAGCAGAGGGAGGTCAGGCTCTAATGAACGGAAAACTGAGGATCCGGGTCTGGAATGAGGGCGTCCACGAGGCCAACAACGAGCCCGCCCATATCGGCGATATCTACCCCGATGGTATCCACGGCGCCATCGCCGCGGGGCTCCGGCCCTACTACCCGGACGCGGACATAACGACGGCGGTGCTCGCCAGCAACGACGAACACGGCCTGGACGAGGAGGTGCTCGCGGAAACGGACGTCCTGCTCTGGTGGGGCCACATCGCCCACCACGAGGTGAGCGACGCCGTCGTCGAACGCGTCCACCGGCACGTGCTCGGTGGGATGGGACTGATCGTGCTCCATTCGGGGCATTTCGCGAAAATCTTCACCAGGCTGCTGGGCACCAGCTGCTCCCTGGCCTGGCGGAACGACGGCCAGCGCGAGCTGGTGTGGACGGTGAAGCCGTCGCATCCCATCGCGGAAGGCGTGGAGAGCCCCATCGTCATCCCCGAGCAGGAAATGTACGGCGAACTGTTCGACATCCCGGACCCCGACGACCTGATCTTCATCAGTTCCTTCGCCGGCGGTGAAGTGTTCCGTTCCGGCGTCACGTTCACCCGGGGCAAGGGCAGGATCTTCTACTTCAGCCCCGGCGACCAGGAGTACCCCGTGTACCACCATCCGCAGGTCCAGCGGGTGCTCGCCAACGGCGTGAGGTGGGCGGCGCAGCCAGGGCTGGACCGCTCGGCCCCCGCTGTGACCAACCCGGCCCGGGAGTGGTTCGAAGGGGCCGCCCGGCATTGACATCGCCTGCGCCGGAGAGCAGATTGAAATCGTTGCGATGCAAGGTCCGGCGGGTTCCGGACGGGCACTTCCCGCCCCGCCGGACTGTCATTCCCTGAGCGGCTCAGCGCCCGTGGGCGAATTTCATAACCACTCCCATTCGAGGAGCCAGAAATGCCTGCAATAACGGTCAAGGACCTTGAAACCAAGTCCTTCAACGACGCCGACGAAAAGCGCCGCCCGCCCAAGACCCAGGTGGACGTGGTCAACATTGGCGGCGCCACCCTGGGCCGGCTCACCTTCGAGCCCGGCTGGCGCTGGTCCGAAACGGTCAAAACCGTGGTCCACACGGACAGTTGCCAAAACAACCACCTTGGCTTCTGCACCGCCGGGACCCTGACCGTCCAGCTGGAGGACGGCACCCGCACCACCATCCATGCCGGGGACGCCTACTCCATTCCGGCCGGCCACGACGCCTGGGTGGAAAACGACGAGACGTTCGTTGGCTATGAAGTCATGAGCGCGGCCGAGTACGCCAAGCCCGCCTGACAAGCGACCCAACGCCAGGCCGCGCGCCGCCACCTTTCGCGGCACGCGGCCTGGCTTTTTAGCGCCGCCTACCGCCGGCGCAGCCTTGCCACCAGCGTGGCGGCCACCAGGGCGGTGGCCAGTTCCAGGCCGATGACCAGCAGCATCTGGGCGCTGCCGCCTGGCTCAGCACCAGCGCACGACGACGGCACTGCGCCGTGCGCGTGGCCGGAACCGCCGGCTCCCAGCAGGAGGCCCGCGTGAACGGCGGCCATGGCCACGGCGGCAGCGGTGACCCGGTGGAGTGCGGCGACACCGCGGTGCCGCCAGATATGGACGGCACAGGGCACGCAGACCGCGGCAAGGGCCAGCATGAGGGCGCTAAGCCAGGCACCATGGGTGCCTGTGGCGGCCAGCCAAACGTGCATGGCGCAGGAAACGGCGGTGACCACGGCCGCGAGCCTGGGATGGACCATCGGACCGCCGGCACGGGCCCGGGCCGCCGTCGTCGTCTTTCCTGCTGCTGCCCTGCCTGTTGCGCGCCCTGGCCCTGCTGCTGCCGGCGCCGGGGCAGGGGCGGCGCTAGTGGCAGCCACCGCTGCCGCCCTCGCCGTGGCAGGACGCGGCTTGCCGGTTGGGATTGGCGGGGACGTCCAGGACGGGACTGCGGTCAAAGAAACCTTCCGGCCGGAGCTTGAAGCCCACAGTGTCCACGGGCATGATGGGCCAGTCCTCCACCCGGGGAAAGTGGGTGAGGCCGAAGGTATGCCAGACCACGATGTCCTGGCCGTCGATGTCGCGGTCCTGCGCCACGTAGGCCGGCAGGCCCGCGCCGCCGGCGTGCTGGTTGACGAAGTCGCCCGTCGGGTAGCGTTCCCCGTCCTCGTAGCGGGTGACCCAGAGATCCTTGGTGGCGAAGGCTGCGCGGCGGGCGATCGAGGAGTCCGGATCGGCCAGGAGCGTGGGCTGGTTCTGCGGATGGAGCTTGTAGCCCACGGGCTCGCCCAGCCGGTTGCGGGATTCGGGATTGGAGATGATCCAGGTGCGGCCGGCGCGGGCGTCGGCCTCGCGGACGGCCTCGGATTCCCGCGCCAGCACGGTGCGCTTGCGGGAGAAGGCGTTGCCGCGCTCGTTGCCCGGCCCCATGGCCTGCCGGACCACGTCTTCCTCCTCCACCCGATTCGTGAAGCCGTCGATCGCCATGTCCAGCCGGGCGCTGAAGAGGTGCTGGTGGAACGGGGCACCCAAGCCCGGTGCCAGCTGGGAGATGTTGTCCGAGCCGCCCTCCGGGAACGCGGACGTGAAAACGACGCCGGTGGCCTTGGCCTCGAACTCGATGGTTCCGTCCAGGTAGAGGTACCAGTAGAAGCCGTAGTCGTAGTTGCCGATGGTGGTGAAGAAGGAGATCACCAGGCGGCGGTTGCGGCGGGTGTAGGTGACGCCGCTCCACAGATCGGAGTGCTTGGCCAGGATGCTCCAGTCTTCCTCGTGCATGCAGATGCCGTTGCGAATTTCGCGCGGGTTGCCGAAGGCGTCGGAGATGACGGGGCTGAGGTAGGTGATCTCGCCCAGGCAGTCGCAGCCGAGTTCCAGGGAGTTGGCGTACTGGCCCACCAGGTATTCGCCTGTGTCGAAGTAGTTCTGCCATGACCGGACCGGCGACGGGTCGCCGTAAGGAACCACCATCTCGGCAATGGACGCCCGGTTGATGATGGGCCGGTTGCGGTCCCCGTCCCGGAAGGCGAGGTTGTGCAGGATCACCCCTTCGCGGACGTCGAAGCCAACGTCCACGCTCCACTTCTCCCACTCCACGTGGTTGCCGCCGGTGACAGTGAAGCTGGGGCCCTCGGGCTGGGTGATGCTGATGGGCTTTTGGGTGGTCCGCAGCGGGCCGGTCAATTCCGGGTCGGTGTAGTTGCCATGCTCGGCCGGGACGGGCATCACGCCGAGGTCGACCACCTGAGTGACCTCCTTGCTGACCACGTCCACATAGGCCACCAGGCCGTCCACCGGGTGGGCCCAGGCACTGTCTTCCGGGAACTCCTGCACGAACGCCAGCCCCCGCAGGATCCGGCGGCCTTTCTCTTCTGCGTACTCGAAGACCCCGGCGGACAGCGGGGCCACGCGGACCTTTTGCACGTCCAGCCCGCGGTCCGCGAGCGCCGTGAGCCACCGCTCGTCCGTGGCCAGGAGCGCCTCCACCACCTCGAATTCCTCCTCGAGGACCGGAAGCTCACCGGTCACCGCAGTGTCCAGTTCGACGGCGGAGAGCACCTCCTGCCGGGTGGTGGAGACCACCACGTCGCGCGGCGCAGCGCCTGAGACATCGTGGATGAAGACGCGGAAGCGCCGGTCCGCCGGCGCTGGATCGGTGCCGCGCGAAGGATCCAGCTGGCCCAGGTAGGCGATCCTGTGCTGCGGGCCCAGGTGGCCTTCCGACTGCAGGATTGCTTTAACCTGGGAGATTTCGTCGCCGGAAGTCAGCCGGTAAGCAGACGCGGAGTCTGGTGCAGTGTGGGTGGGTGCAAGCGTCATGGAGGAAACCTTCGTCCGGGCCGTCGCCGGCCATTGGGTTTATTTTCTATAGTTGTAGAGAATAAACGTCCGTAACATGGCTCACAAGAGGTTGGGCAAGGAAATTTCCGGGGAGTCGCCGCCGTGCCGAAGATTGTTGACCATGACGAGCGCCGCCTGGAGCTCGTGGATGCCACCTGGCGGATCATCGCCCGGCAGGGGCTTGAAAGTGCCACCATGCGCGAGATTGCCATGGAGGCCGGCTTCGCCAACGGCGCCCTGAAGCCCTACTTCCCCACGAAGGACACGCTGCTGGAGTTCGCCTTCAGCCATGTGTTCAACCGGACCAACCAACGCATCGCCCGGGTGACGGCAGGCAAGGCCGGACTGGAGGCGCTGCGGGCCTTTTGCCTGGAGGTCCTCCCCCTCGATGAGGAGCGCATCAATGAAGCCCGCGTGGTCATCCCGTTCTGGCAGAAGGCTGTCAGCGATCCACGGAAGGCTGACATCCACCGCGAATCCATGGCCGAATGGCTGGCCACCATCCGCCGCTACCTCGAAGAGGCGAGGAACAGCGGCGACTTAACTGCCGGCGTCGCCGACTCCGTCCTCGCCGGCCAGCTGTTGAACATGCTGCTGGGAGCCCAGATCGAGGCCGCCCTTGCGCCGGAAGGTCAGCTGGAATTCGGCCACGCCGCCCAGCTGGAAGGCTTCCTCGGCCTGCTGGGCAAAATTCCAGGCGCCAAATGAGTCTCAAACTCGAAAGTATGCTTACTATTGTCTGGTCAGGTTCTGGTGCAGACCGGAGCAAGCACGAATTGTTAGGAGCATTCCCATGGGTTTGGATGACAAGATCGGCAACGCTGCAGAGAAGCTCGGCGGCAAGGGCAAGGAAGCTGCCGGCAACGCTACGGGCGACGAAGGCCTGAAGGCTGAAGGCCAGGGCGACCAGGCCAAAGCCGACGTAAAGCAGGCCGGCGAGAAGGTCAAGGATGCCTTCAAGCACTAATTGACGCCTCACAACATGGGTGCAGCTCCAGCAGGAGCTGCACCCATTGGGGTTAAAAGAGCCAGTCCGCGCTAGCGCCGGGGCTTAGTGGATGAGGCCCGACACCAGGTTGATGGTGGTTGCCAGGACGATGGCACCCAGCAGGTAGGACAACAGGGCCTGCCGCAGGACCGTGGAGCGGATGGCGTTGGTCTTCAGGTCCGTATCCGACACCTGGAAGGTCATGCCAACAGTGAACGCCAGGTACGCGAAGTCCGCATAGCGGGGCTGGGTTTCCTCATTGAAATCGACGCCGGTCCCGTCGCGGTAGTAGATGGCCGCGTAGCGGAGCGTGAACAGCGTGTGGACCAGGAACCAGGACAGGGCAATGCTGCCCAAGGCCATGGCCACGGTGGCATCCTTGCTCATGCCCTGCGAATTGGAGGCATCCAGCAGGATCAGCGCCACCCCGGCAAAGCTGGCCACGGTGGCGCTGAGGACCATGGTGTCCGAAAAGACCCGACCCGGATCCTCCCGGCTGGCGTGGGCGGCGGTTGCCCCGGGCCCCAGGTGCCGGATAACGCTCCAGACCCAGATCAGGTACGTGGCGGAGGCGGCCGCCCAGCCAAGGGCAGGCGCATAGGTCCAGTGCCCCAGCGCTCCCACGGCAAGCGCCACCACCACACCAACCGCGAGCATCACCACCAACCGCAGCCGGGAATGGTGCGCGCGGGAATTGAAGTTGCGGTGGCGGTCCTGGGAAGCGGCGACGGCGTTCATGCGCGGATCATGCCACGGGAAGCTTGGAAACGTCTGACAGGCAGCCGCACTCTTCTTTTTTCGCCAACCGTTGAAAAAAGATCCGGCCCGCGTTAACCTGAACGTAGTGTGTCGCAAGACACAGTACGGGGGAATATCTTGGTGGCCATCTGTCGCAAGGAACATCCATGCCAGCAACAGCTACAGCCGGAAAAGTAACCCGGCCCGAACGCCAGCACGTTACCGCGAGCGTTGCGGCATCCTTCGACCACTGGCGGCACCTGGTGGCGGAATCCTTCGTGCCCCTCACCGCCCAAACGGCGGACGTGGACGGTTTCCAGGGCCGGATGCGCTCCCGGGTGCTGGACCGGATGTCCATTGTTGAAGTAACTGCCACTTCCCACGAAGTGCACCGCACCCCCGCCCTGATCGCACAGGCCCACGAACGCTATTTCAAGCTCAACCTGCAACTGGAGGGCACCGGGCTGCTGATCCAGGACAACCGCGAAGCCGTGCTCCAGCCCGGGGACCTGGCCATCTACGACACCAACCGGCCGTACACCCTCGCCTTCGAGGACACGACCCGGATCATGGTGCTGATGTTCCCCTGCGACGCCGTGTCCCTGCCCGCCGACTATGTGGGACAGCTGGCGGCAGTGCGGATGGGCAGCGGCGGCCTGAGCGGACTCGTGGGTCAGTTCATCCGCCAGTTGTCGGAAAACCTGGAGGTCCTGAACGGCCCCAGCGGGTCCCGGCTGGCAACAAATGCCCTGGACCTGGTGTCCACCATGCTGCACGCCGAAATGGATATTAAGCCGGACCGGATGAAGCCGCAGGCGATGCTGGCCGTCTCGGTCCGCGAATACATCGAGGCGCACCTCTCGGACCCGCTGTTGTCCCCGGCGAGCATCGCGGCTGCCCACTTCATCTCCACCAGGCACCTCCACAACGTCTTTCACGAGTCCGGGACCACGGTGGCCAGCTGGATCCGGACCCAACGGCTTGAGGGCGCCCGCCGCGAACTCCGCGACCCGCTGCACGCCGGGCAGCCCGTCGGCGCGATTGCGGCCCGCTGGGGTTTCCTGGACGCTGCCCACTTCAGCCGTACGTTCCGCGATGCCTTCGGCGTCTCACCCAGCGAGTGGCGCAAAGGCGCCTAGGCCGCACCCGGCCGTCCCCACCGATTACGACCAGGGCTCGTTGGGCACCATCACCCCGCATCCGCTAACGTCCGTCAGGTGACAAAGAAGTTTCACCTTGCGATAGTTTTGCGGGAAGAGGGCCGCTGATGCCTTTTATTTGCCTCCTGCTCTCCGGTGCCGCACTGCTGGCCAACGGACTGGCGACCCTCGGGCACGTTCCCCGCCGCGACGCCGCGGCCCTCAACCTGCTGGTGGGCGGCACCCAACTGGTGCTCGCCGTCGTCTATGTCAGTGCTGCCGGTGACGCTCCGGCGCCGCTCCTCACGGCCGCCGGCATGTTCCTGTTCGGATCCACCTATCTGTACTCGGGACTGGATGTGCTGCTGGGGCTCGGGTCACGCGGCCTGGGCTGGTTTTGCGGGCTGGTGGCGTTCTGCGGCGCGCTGCTGGCCACCGCCTGGCTGGGCACAGACCCCCTGCTCGCGGTGCTGTGGGTGTGCTGGTCCGTGCTGTGGGCCCTTCTGTTCGCCTGCCTGGCCCTGGGCGCGGTGCCGCTTGAACGGTTCACAGGGTGGGCCCTGGTGCTGGCTGCTCCGGCGTCGGCCACAATTCCGGCACTCCTTGGCCTGGCAGGGTTCTGGCCCGCTTCTCCGGCCGCGGCATGGGGTGGCGCGCTGGTCGGGGCCATCCTGTTCGTCACGGCACGCGCACTGGCCCGGCGCGGACCAAAGGTTCCACGCCGGGCCGGTACCGGAGATCCCGCCGTCGCTAGGTAAGCACGTGGCCCAGGGAAGCTGAGTGGTGGCGCCGCTCGATGACCCATTCCACCAGCACCCCGGCCAGGAAGACCACCGGGACCGCTGCGAGCAGGGCCGTAGCCGTCTCGGCATTGCCCCCAATGAGGGCGGTGAAATTGCTGACCACCAGGTAGAGGACCCATGCAAGCAGGACCGCCGCCAGGACCGGGGCTATCCGGGTCTGCCACAGCCCCGCGCCGCCATGTTCCCGGCGGAAGAACGCGACGACGGCAGCTGAGCAGAGCATGTACAGCACCAGGAGCGCTGCCACAGCAAGGCCGCTGAACCACGAGAACAGGGTCAGCACAGGATCCATCGCCAGGATGGCGAACGGCACCACCAGCACGACGGCGGTGGCGGACTGGACCCAGGCGGCCACCGCAGGGGCCCGGTGCCGGTTGGTCCGGGCAAGGACGGCGGGCATGGAACCGCGCAGGGCCAGGGAGTGCAGGTAGCGGTTGATGCCGTTGTGGAAGGCGATGATGCCGGCGAGCAGCGAGGTGACCAGCAGGATGCCGGCCACGACGCCCGCCCAGGGACCGAACAGTTCCACCAGCGGACCCAGCACGAAGGACGTGGCATCCCCGGACTCGAGGGCGGCCCCGGCGGCGTCCATCACGCGGGAGGGCCCGTAGTAGCTCACCAGCATCCAGGAGATGAAGGCGAAGAATACCGAAATCACCCCCACCGAGAGGTAGGTGGCCCGGGCGACGGTGCGGTGCGGGTCCTTGGCCTCGGCGGAGTAGATGGCGGTGGACTCGAAGCCGAACATGGACGCCACCGCGAACATGATGGCAACGCCGGGGGCACCTGCACCAATGGCTTCGGGGGAAAAGGACGCCGCAACGCTGATGCCTTCCGGGCCGCCGCCGTGGAACAGCACGGTGAAACCGAACATCAGCAGGATGGCCACCTCCAGGCCCACCAGCACGGCCAGGACGCGCGCCCCGAGTTCAATGTTCAGGGAGCCAAGCACCTGGACGCCCGCCATGGTGGCCAGGGCCAGCAGCCACCACGGCACCTCCAGCCCGGCAGAGGCCAGGAGCCCGGAGAAGGCCGCACCGTACAGCCCGTACATGGCGGCCTGCACGGTGCTGTAGGCCAGCAGGGCCAGCCACGCCGCCCCGGCTCCGGTCCGCCTGCCAAAAGCTGCCGTCACGTAGGCGTAGAAAGCGCCGTTGGCCTGGATCTTCCGGCTCATGGCGACGAACCCGACGGCGAAAATCACGATGACTATGCCCACGATCAGGTACGCGCCGGGGGCGCCGGCGCCGTTGCCCAGGGCCGCCGCCAGCGGCGCTGCCCCCACGATCCCCGTCAGGGGCGCCTGGGCGGACAGGACGAAGAACAGGATGCCGAGCACGCCGATGCTGCCGGCGCGGAGGGCGGTGGAATGCTCCTTGGCCGGAGCGTCAGCGGTCCGGGTCTCGGAATTCGAAATACTCATTGGATCCTTCTTAACGGTCATGAGCTCGGGAAAATTGCTGTGGGATCCAGCTTGGCAGCGGCAGGGAGTTCCGCTTTGTCCACCAGCGATCAGTTGTTGTCGGTCCGCGCAGCGCCGTTCCGGGCATCCTCCCGCCGCTGCGTCCGCGCTGAAATTCCCCACCTTTCCGCCCGCCCCACCCACAGCCGACGGCGTGTGGCGGGGACACGCCGTCGGGCGCGCTTAAACATGGGGAGAGTCAGCCGGGCACAACAAAGCGCGGCCGGCCTCCCTGGAAGGGAAGCCGGCCGCGCCGTCGTAATTCAGTTATCTGGGCCTACCGCAGCACCACGGTGCGGTTGCCCTGCAGCAGGACCCTGCCCTCGCAGTGCCATTTCACCGCGTTGGACAGTGCCTTGCATTCGGTGTCACGGCCGGCGGCCACCAGGTCCTCTGGCCCGTAGGTGTGGTCCACCTCCACCACCTGCTGGGCGATGATGGGCCCTTCGTCCAGTTCAGCGTTGACGTAGTGGGCTGTGGCGCCCACGGTCTTGACGCCACGCGCGTAGGCCTGGTGGTACGGCTTGGCGCCCTTGAAGCTGGGCAGGAACGAGTGGTGGATGTTGATGGCCCGGCCGTCGAGCTTCCGGGTCAGGTCGTCGCTGAGCACCTGCATGTAGCGGGCCAGCACCACCAGTTCCACCTCCAGCCCGTCCACCAGCTCCATCAGCTTCGCCTCGGCTTCGGGCTTCGTGGCGGCCGTGACCGGGATGTGGTGGAACGGGATGCCGTGCCACTCCACCAGGGCCTGGTGGTCGGTGTGGTTGGACACCACGGCCACCACGTCAACGGGAAGTTCGCCGATCCGGGCACGGAACAGCAGGTCGTTGAGGCAGTGCCCGAACTTGGACACCATGATCAGCACCTTGCGCTTGGAGCCCTGGCGTTCCAGCTGCCACCGCATGCCGAATCTGTCCGCGACCGGGGCAAAGGAGTCCCGCAGGACTTCCACGGTGGAATCGTCGCCCTCGGAAACGAAGTGCACCCGCATGAAGAAGTGTCCTTCGGAGCGCTCACCAAATTGTTTGTTGTCGATGATGTCGCAGCCGTGTTCCAGCAGGAAGCCGGAGACGGCGTGCACGATGCCGGGCCCCTCGGCGCAGTCGAGGGTCAGGACGTGTTCCACGGTGGTGGGCGCCTTCGGGGCAGGCATCCGGGTCTCAGTAACAGTCATGTCTCAGCACTCGATCACATTCACGGCGAGTCCTCCTCGGGAGGTTTCCTTGTACTTGGTTTTCATGTCGGCCCCGGTGTCGCGCATGGTCTTGATGGCCTTGTCCAGCGAAACCTTGTGGCTGCCGTCCCCGTGCAGGGCCAGCCGGGCCGCGTTGATCGCCTTCACGCTGGCGATCGCGTTCCGCTCGATGCAGGGGATCTGCACCAGGCCGCCCACGGGATCGCAGGTGAGGCCCAGGTTGTGCTCGATCCCCACCTCCGCGGCGTTTTCCACCTGCGCGGGCGTTCCGCCGAGCACTTCGCAGAGTCCGGCCGCGGCCATGGAGCAGGCGGAGCCCACCTCACCCTGGCAGCCCACTTCGGCGCCGGAGATGGAGGCGTTCGTCTTGAACAGGATTCCGACGGCGGCCGCCGCCAGGAGGAAGCGGACCACGCCGTCGTCGTCTGCTCCCGGAACAAATTTCACGTAGTAGTGCAGGACGGCCGGCACGATCCCGGCCGCGCCGTTGGTGGGAGCGGTGACGATGCGCCCGCCGGCGGCGTTTTCCTCGTTCACGGCGAGCGCGAAGAGGTTCACCCATTCCATCGCCAGCAGCGGGTCCGCCGGGGCCTGCACGGGCGACGGCGTTGCTGCCGCCGCCTGGGCGGAGGCCTCGGCCGATGCCGCAGCGGACGCCGTCAGGGTGCGGAACAGCGCGGGTGCGCGCCGCGGTACCTTGAGGCCGCCGGGCAGGATGCCCTCGGCGTTGCAGCCGTTCTCCACGCATTCGCGCATCACGGCCCAGAGTCCGAGCAGCTTCTCCCGGAGTTCCGCTTCGCTGTGCCACGTGAGTTCGTTGGCCAGCATGACGTCGGAAATGGATATGCCTTCGCGGCTGCAGATCTGCAGGAGCTCGTCCGCCGTGGAGAACGGGTAGGGCAGGACGGTGTCGTCCGCCACCACCTTGTCGGCGCCTTCAGCGTCGCCGTCCACCACGAACCCGCCGCCAATGGAGTAGTAGCTGCGTTCGCTGAGCACGGCGCCGGTGTGGTCGAGGGCGCGGAAGGTCATACCGTTGGGGTGCGCGGGAAGGGACTTGCGGCGGTGCAGCACCACGTCCTCTTCCCAGTTGAAGTCCACGCGGTGGCTGCCGGCGACCTGCAGTTCGGCGTTCAGGGCCGCTGCGGCCACCTGGTCGTCGGCGGTGAACGTATTGACTGTTTCGGGTTCCAGGCCCTGAAGTCCCAGGACCACCGCTTTGTCGGAGCCGTGGCCGCGCCCCGTGGCGCCCAGGGAACCGAAGAGCTCCGACTGGACCCGCACGGTGGAGGCCAACTGGCCGTCGCCCTTCAGGCCATCGGCGAAGAGCTTGGCCGCCCGCATCGGGCCCACCGTGTGTGACGACGAGGGCCCGATGCCAACAGAGAACAGGTCAAGGACGCTGAGCGCCATCAGGGCACCTCGGGTGAGGCGTACTCCCGCATGGCGTCCAGGAGCCACCGGCCCAGGAACTCGGCGAACGATGCCCGGGGGAAGATCCGGAAGGAGTCTTCCCCCGTCTTCCAGAGGATCGTGGGGATGTTCGCGATTTCGGTCGAGAGGGCGGTGCCGGCCTTGAACACCCGAGGGTGCAGGTCCAGCGAGCAGCCTTTTTCGAGGACGGCGCGGGACCGGGGGCCAACCAGCTCGAAGGTGGTGCGGTTGGCGGACAGGTCCACCACCTGGCCTGCGTCGTTGCCCAGCGCTTCGCGGAGGGCCGGGATCAGGTCCCCGCCAAGGGATTCGTGCGCCTCGGTGGGTGCCACCACCAGGAACTCGGAGGGCCCCAGCCACAGGACCGAAATGTCCCCGGTGGTTGCCACAGCGCCGGAGCCTGCGGGCAGTCCGCCGGTGGCGGCGGCCAGCCGCTGCGCCGTTTCCGAGCCGGCGTCTGCCCGCAGCCCCACCATGGTCAGGAAGGGGAGCTCGGAGAGCTCGACGGTGCCGGCCAGGGAGCCTGCGGTGAAGGCTTCCGCCAGCTGGCGGGCCGGGCTGACGCGTGCCGAGAGGTTCTGCTCTGCGGAGCTCTGGGTGGGGGATGCTGCTGTTTCAGCCATCTTTACGGGTCCCTTCTGGGTCAAAAAGCACTGTTTCCGCAACAACCACGTCCACCAGCTGGTCGCCGGCGGCGGCCACCAGGATTTCGCCGATGCGGTTGCGGCCGTTCTTGATCAGGGCCAGGCCGAAGGACCTGCCCAGCGCTGCGCTGTGGTAGCTGGAGGTGACGAAGCCTTCCATCGGAACCGGCCCGTAGGCCGGGTTGGTGGAGCGTCCCTTTTCCACCAACTGGGTGCCTTCGGGCAGCCGGAGCGTTCCGTCGACGGGAAGGACGCTGACCAGGTGCTTGCGGTCCTCGCGGCTGGAATCGGCGCGGGAGTACGACCGCTTGCCAATGAAGTCCTTGGCCTTGGAAACGATCCACTCCATGCCGGCGTCCTGCGGAGTGACGGTGCCGTCGGTGTCCTGCCCCACGATCGGGTAGCCCTTTTCGGCGCGGAGCACGTGCATGGTTTCGGTGCCGTAGGGGGTGATGTTGAACTCGGCTCCGGCGGCGGCCACGGCTTCCCAGGTGTTCAGCCCGTACCAGGCCGGAATGTTGATCTCGTAGGCCAGTTCGCCGGAGAACGAGATCCGGCAGATCCGGGCGCGGACGCCGGAGGCCAGGGTGGTTTCGCGGAAGGTCATGAACGGGAACGCCTCGGCGTCCAGGCCGCCGTTGGCAGCCAGTTCCGGTGCGACCTTGGCGATGACTTCACGGGACTTGGGGCCGACGACGGCGATGGTGCTCCACTGTTCCGTCACCGAGGTGCACTTGACGTCCAGTTCCGGCCATTCGGTCTGAAGCCATTCTTCCAGCCAGTCCAGGACCTTCGCGGCACCGCCGGTGGTGGTGGTCATGAAGTAGGTGTCGTCGTCCACGCGGAGGGTCACGCCGTCGTCGAAGATCATCCCGTCCGGCGTGCACATCACGCCGTAGCGGGCCGAGCCCGGGACGAGCTTCTTGAACGCGTTGGTGTAGACCCGGTTCAGGAACTCCCCCGCGTCCTTGCCGCGGATCTCGATCTTGCCCAGCGTGGTGGCGTCCATGAAGCCCACGGACTCGCGGACGGCGGCACATTCGCGCAGCACGGCTGCGTCCATGTCCTCCCCGTCCTGCGGGTAGTACCAGGGGCGCTTCCACTGCCCGACGTCCTCGAAGAGCGCACCTTTGGCCACATGCCAGGGGTGGATGGAGGTGATGCGGGCGGGGTCGAAGAGTTCGCCGCGCTGGCGTCCGGCCAGTGCCGCGAAGGCCACCGGGGTGAAGGGTGCGCGGTAGGTGGTGGTGCCGATGTCGCCGATGCCGCGGGAGGCTTCGCCGGCCGTGCGGAGGGCCGCGGCGATCACGCCGATGGCGTTGACGCCGGAGGTCTTGCCCTGGTCGTTGGCGGTGCTGATGGAGGTGTACCGCTTGATGTGCTCGACGGAACGCATGCCGGCCCCGGTGGAGCGCAGCACATCAGCCACGGACTGGTCGCGCTGGAAGTCCACGAAGTGGTGGTGCCAGTCGTCGGGGGTGCCGTTCTCGCCCGGCACCAGCCAGAGCTGGCGGGTGGGCGCGGCGGCCTTGGGCTCACCGAACGTGGACGGTTCGACGGCGGATTCGAAGCCCGCGGCGATGGCGGCCCGCGCGCCGGCGGAGACGCCCTCGGCGAGGCAGTCGGCGGTGGCGAAGGAGCCGCGGCCGGAGCCGATGGTCTGCTGGTTGGGCACTTCAGTGCTGGGGACGAAGGCTGCGAGCTCGTCGTCCCAGCGCAGCTTGCCCTGGCGCTGGGAGTGCAGGTGGACCAGCGGGCTCCAGCCGCCGGACACGGCCAGCAGGTCGCAGGCGAGCTGCTCGATGCCGGAGGTGAGCTCGCCGTCGTCGTTGATGCTGCGAATGGTGACGCCGTCCAGCCGGCCGGTGGCTGCGCCTTCTCCGGAGGAGGAAGTGTTGGCCACGGCGCTGCCGATCAGGACCCGGATTCCGGATTCGACGGCGGCGGTCGCGGCGGCGGTCAGCGCGGGGCGGGCGTCCACGACTGCGGCAACCTTGACCCCTGCGGCGGCAAGATCAGCTGCGGCGGTGTAGGCACTGTCGTTCGTGGTGCTGATGACCACACGCTTTCCGGCGGCCACGCCGTACCGGTTGAGGTAGGTGCGCACGGCCGATGCCAGCATGATTCCCGGGCGGTCGTTGTTCTCGAACACCAGGGGCCGTTCGTGGGCGCCGGGGGCCAGGACCACCTGGTTGGCACGGATGTGCCAAATCCGCTGCCGGGACACGCCGGGGGCGGCTGGGCTGGAGAGGTGGTCGGTGCGGTTCTGGACGGCGATGACGTAGTTGGCGTCGTAGGCGCCGAACGCGGTAGTGCGGTTCAGGACGGTGGATTCGACGCCGGACACCAGCTCGGCTTCAACGTCGGCCACCCACTCCAGGGCGGGCTTGCCTTCGATGGTCTCGGCCAGGCCGGGCGCGGTGGAGCCGGAGAGCAGGGAGCCGCCAAGTTCGGGCTGGTCATCCAGGAGCATGACGCGGGCGCCGCTGCGGACGGCCTCGCGGGCTGCGGCAAGTCCGGCGGGGCCGCCACCGATGACCAGGATGTCGGCGTGGACGTACTTCTTGTCGTATTCGGCGCGGTCATCTTCCGGGTCCAGCTTGCCCAGGCCGTTGAGCAGGGTGGCCTGGAGCCCGTCCACCAAGGAAACGGTGGTGGCTGGCAGCATGGATTCGGCCACGTGGCCGGGGAAGCGGGCCTCGATGCGGACCAGGGCGTTGGCCTCTTCCACTCCGGCGGACATGATGCCGCGGGGCCGGTCCTCATAGAGCGAATTGCCGGCGGCGACGCGGCCGTTGGCGAGCAGGGCGGAGGCGAGCGTGTCGCCGGGGTGCCCGGTGAATTCCTCGCCGTCCACGGTGAAGCGCCAGGAGATGGTGCGGTCGATGCGGCCGCCGGTTGCCAGGCGGGCGTTCTGCGAGGTCACTTGGTGGCTCCTTCCGGGGCGGTGCGGGTGGTGCTGGTGGCTGAGAGGCTGGGTGCCGCGGTACCGGTGGTGGTGCTGTCGGCGGCTGTGCTGGCGGTGCCTGCCTCGACGGCCGGATCAGCGGCACGGTCCGGCCGGCGGGTACCCATCGGGTAGACCGCCTGGATGTCATAGCTGACGGTGTCGCGGAGCATGTTGAACCACTGGCGGCAGCCCGTGCTGTGGACCCAGCGTTCGGCGAAGATGCCTTTCGGGTTCTCCCGGTAGAAGAGGTAGCGGGACCACTCGGTGTCGGTCAGCTCGTTCGGGTTCTCCGGGTAGGGTACGTGGGCCTGTCCCCCGTAGTGGAATTCGGTTTCGTCCCGCGGGCCGCAGTTGGGGCATGGGATCAGCAGCATGTGCGTAAGTCCTTTTCTGGTGGCGGCGGCTAGTGGGCCACGGCGGCGGCGCCGTGTTCGTCGATGAGCGCGCCGGTTTCGAAGCGTTCCAGCGAGAACGGCTTGTTCAGCCGGTGCGGGGTGCCGGTGGCGATGGTGTGCGCGAAGGTCATGCCGGCGGCGGGGGTTCCCTTGAACCCGCCGGTCCCCCAGCCGCAGTTCACGAACATGTTCTCCACCGGGGTCAGGCCCACGATCGGGGAAGCGTCCAGGGTGGTGTCCACGATGCCGCCCCAGGTCCGGAGCACATGGGCCCGGGCAAAGATCGGGAAGAGCTCCACGGCGGCCGCCATCTGCTGCTCGATCACGTGGAAGGAGCCGCGCTGGCCGTAGCCGTTGTAGGAGTCGACGCCGGCGCCCATGACCAGTTCGCCCTTGTGGGCCTGGGAGACGTAGACGTGGACGTGGTTGGACATGACCACCGTGGGGTGCACCGGTTCGTGCAGTTCCGAGACCAGTGCCTGCAGCGGGTGGGACTGGATGGGCAGCTGGAAACCGGCCATCTCCGCCAGGACCGAGCTGTGGCCGGCGGCGCAGAGGCCCACCTTTTCAGTGTTGATGGTGCCGCGGTTGGTCTTGACGCCCACCACCCGGTCGCCGTCCTTGAGGAAGCCGGTGACTTCGCAGTTCTGGATGATGTCCACGCCCATTTCGTCGCACTTGCGGGCGAAGGCCCAGGCAACGTGGTCGTGCTTGGCGATGCCGGCCCGCGGCTGGTACGTGGCGCCCATGACGGGGTAGCGGATGTTGTCCCGGATGTTGAGGATGGGGCAGAGTTCCTTGACCTGCTGCGGGTCCAGCCATTCGGCGTCCACGCCGTTGAGCTTGTTGGCGCCCACCCGGCGGATGCTTTCGCGCACGTCGCCCAGGGTGTGGGCCAGGTTCATCACGCCGCGCTGGCTGAAGAGGAAGTCGTATTCGAGCTCCTCGGGCAGGATTTCCCACAGCTTGAGGGCGTGCTCGTAGATGGCGGCACTCTCGTCCCAGAGGTAGTTGGAGCGGATGATGGTGGTGTTCCGTGCCATGTTGCCGCCGGCCAGCCAGCCCTTTTCCAGGACGGCGATGTTGGTCATCCCGTGGTTCTTGGCCAGGAAGTAGGCGGTGGCCAGGCCGTGCCCGCCGCCGCCAACGATCACGGCGTCGTAGGAGGACTTGGGTTCGGGGTTCCGCCAGAGGAAGTCCGGGTGTTCCGGAAGGTGCTGGGTGCTCACTGGGCGGCTCCAATCAGGTCTGCTTCAGCGTCGGCCAGGCCGGCATCGGCGGTGAGGTGCGGGTAGAGGGGGAAGGCGTTGGCAAGGGCCGTCACCCGTTCGCGGAGTTCGACGGCGGTGTCCCCGGGGAGGGTGCCCGTGCCTGCGGAGGCGATGAGTGCGGAGGCGATGATGTCGGCCACCTCGGTGAACTCGGCGGCGCCGAAGCCGCGGGCGGCCAGGGCCGGGGTGCCGATCCGGAGGCCGGAGGACACCATCGGCGGGCGGGGATCGAACGGGACGGCGTTGCGGTTGACGGTGATGCCGATCGTGTGGAGGGCGTCCTCACCCTGCTGGCCGTCCAGTTCGGAGTGGCGGAGGTCCACCAGGACCAGGTGGACGTCGGTGCCGCCGTTGACCACGGAGATGCCTGCGGCCTGGACGTCGGGCTGGAGGAGCCGTTCAGCCAGCAGCTTGGCGCCCTGCAGGACGCGTTCCTGGCGTTCCTTGAATTCGGGGGCGGCGGCGAGTTTGAAGGCCACGGCCTTGGCGGCGACGACGTGCTCCAGGGGTCCGCCCTGCTGGCCGGGGAACACGGCGCTGTTGATCTTCTTGGCGTATTCCTCCTTGGCCAGAATGACGCCGCCGCGGGGTCCGCCTAGGGTCTTGTGGGTGGTGGTGGTGACCAGGTCGGCGTAGGGGACGGGGTTGGGGTGCAGGCCCGCGGCCACCAGCCCGGCGAAGTGGGCCATGTCCACCATCAGGTACGCGCCCACGAGGTCTGCGATGCGGCGGAACTCGGCGAAGTCCAGCTGGCGGGAGTAGGCGGACCAGCCGGCCACGATCAGCTTGGGCTGGTGTTCCAGCGCCAGTGCTTCCACCTCTGCCATATCAATGCGGAGGTCCGATTCGCGAACGTGGTAGGGCACCACGTTGTACAGCTTGCCGGAGAAGTTGATCTTCATGCCGTGGGTGAGGTGGCCTCCGTGGGCCAGGGACAGGCCCAGGATGGTGTCGCCGGGGTTGAGCAGGGCGAACATGGCGGCGGCGTTGGCCTGCGCGCCGGAGTGCGGCTGGACGTTGGCGAATTCGGCGCCGAACAGGGCTTTGACGCGGTCGATGGCGAGCTGTTCGATGACGTCCACGTGCTCGCAGCCGCCGTAGTAGCGCTTGCCCGGGTAGCCCTCGGCGTACTTGTTGGTCAGGACCGAGCCCTGGGCTTCCATCACTGAGGCCGGAGCAAAGTTCTCCGACGCAATCATTTCCAAGGTGGACTGCTGGCGGTGCAGTTCCTTCGCAACGGCGGCGGCGACGTCGGCGTCCACCGTGGCGAGCGAGGCGTTCAGTACGTCCTGCATTGTTCTCCTTCAAAGCCCTTCGGAGTTACTGATCCATAACTGATCTGTAACTGATATATTAGAACTGACGTAATAGTATGTTGTAGATCACGCGGCAGTCAATAGCTACCTTGGGAGAGCTCGCAATGAGCGTAATGACAGAGAACCAGCTGGCCGGCGAAGGCGACCTCTCGCTTGCGGAGCAGGCCTACCGGCACCTTCGGGACCGGCTCATCATGCTCGACATCCGGCCCGGGGAGGCTATCAACGACGGCAAGCTCGCCGCCGAACTCGGGATCGGCCGCACGCCGGTGCGCGAAGCGCTCAAGCGCCTGGAAGGCGACCACCTGGTGGTCTCGTACCCCCGCCGCGGAACGTTCGCCACCGTCGTCGACATCACCGAACTTGCCGACGTCTCAGAGCTCCGCGAGTCCTTGGAGCCACTGGCCGCGCGCCGCGCCGCCAAGCTGGCCTCCCCCGCACTGCGCAAGGAAATCCGCGACACCGCCGCCGCCATCGCCACCATGGGCGGCGCCGAGGACCCCTATGACCTCATGCGCTATGACATCAAGGTGCACCGCCTGATCTACCGCGCGGCCGCCAACACCCACCTCGAAGACGTCCTGATCCGCTACGACAACCTGGCCACCCGCATTTGGTGCATGGTGCTGGAAAAGGTCCCGTCCGTGGCGGAGCACATCGCCGAGCACGTGGAACTCCTTGAGGCAGTGGCCGACGGCGATTCCGACCGGGCGGGCAAGCTCGCCTTGGAGCACGTCACCAGCTTCGAGCAGGCCATCCGCAACGTGCTGTAGCCCACCCGCTTCGCAGGCCCCATCCCGCACCAGCGACGGGCCACCTTTCCTCGGCGCCACCAAACAAAACCCTCATTGCAGCGCCGCCCGCGAGCTTTCTCCGCCCCGCCCCTTGACAGATAGGAGCTGAACCGGTTTAGTGAATACAACAAAACCGGTTCAGTGATTCATATCACCAGGCATTTTGAGGCAAACATGACAGTAACCATCAACGACGTTGCGCAGGCCGCCGGCGTCAGCAAGGGAGCCGTCTCGTATGCCTTGAACGGCCAGCCGGGAGTCAGCCAGGAGACCCGTGACCGGATCCTCAGGGTGGCAAAGGAACTTGGGTGGACGCCAAACCTCCGGGCCAAGGGCTTGTCGTCGTCGAAGGCGTACGCGCTGGGCCTCGTTGTCGCCAGGGATCCGTTGCTGCTGGGAACGGACCCCTTTTTTCCGGCCTTCATAGCGGGCATCGAAACGGCCCTGGCCGAGCACGAGTATGCGCTCGTCCTCAGTGTCGCCACGGCACCCGGCGCGGAGGAACGCTGCTACCGGAAACTGGTCGATAACGGCAGGGTTGACGGCTTCATCCTTACGGACGTCCGCCACGACGACTCCCGGATCGCGCTGATGCTCGAACTCAAACTTCCCGCCGTCACGCTGAACCGGCCGGACGCGGCATCGCCGTTCCCGGCGGTATCTGTCGAAGAGTCGGAAGGGATCGTGGCCGCCGTCGAGCACTTGATGGAACTTGGCCACAGCCGCATAGCCCATGTGGGCGGGGCCCAGGAATATATCCACGGCCGGAGCCGCCGCCAAGCTTGGGAGGATGCCCTGAGGGGCGCCGGCCTCCGGCCGGACCTCTTTGCCGCTGCGGACTTCACCGCTGCAGGCGGCGTCGCGGCCACCGCTGACCTGCTGCGGAGGCCCGACCGGCCCACGGCCATCGTGTACGCCAATGACCTCATGGCCACAGCCGGGCAATCCTATGCGCAGTCCATGGGCCTCAGCGTCCCGGGCGATCTTTCCATCACCGGCTACGACAATGCGGAATTCACGAAGTACCTGAATCCGCCGCTGACCACGCTTGCAACAGATCCAATGCTGTGGGGCCGGGCTTCCGCCCAGCTCATGCTGAATCAGCTTGCCGCCCCGCGCGGCGTGGAGGACATCACGCTTCCTTCGCCACGGCTGATCGTCAGGGCTTCCACCGGGCCGGTCCCTGCCACCCCCACGGAACCGCTCCGCAGTTCCTGACACCACAACATCCCACTACCCCGAACCCCATTAATCCCTCCCCAAGGAGTCGCAATGAAGCGCATCAATACTGCCACGCGCCTACTGTCCGTGGCCGCCCTCACCATCATGGGCGCCGGCCTGGCCGGCTGCGGCAGCCAGGCCGGCGGAAGCTCGGACGCGTCGTCGGCCACGACGGCCAAAGGCCCCATCAAGATCTGGTACTCCAACAACGAGTTCGAGGTGAAGTGGGGCAAGGAAATGGTGGCTGCGTGGAACGCGGCGCATCCGGACCAGCAGGTGGATGCCCAGGAAATCCCGGCCGGCAAGAGCTCAGAGGAAACCATTGGGGCGGCCATCACGGCCGGAAACGCTCCCTGCCTGGTGTTCAACACGGCCCCTGTAGCGGTACCGCAGTTCCAGAAGCAAGGCGGCCTGGTGCCGCTGGACTCCTTCCCGGACGGCGCCCAGTACATCAAGGACCGCACGGGCGACCTGGCCGACCAGTACAAGTCTTCTGACGGCAAGACCTACC
This sequence comes from Pseudarthrobacter sp. efr-133-R2A-89, assembly GCF_030209315.1. NCBI lineage: Bacteria > Bacillati > Actinomycetota > Actinomycetes > Micrococcales > Micrococcaceae > Pseudarthrobacter > Pseudarthrobacter sp. efr-133-R2A-89. The sequence goes on from NZ_JARVSE010000006.1 coordinate 204,813, forward strand.
AGTTGCCGTGGAAGTCCAACCCCGTGGTGCTCTTCTACAACAAGGACCTGTTCAAGAAGGCGGGCCTGGACCCGGAGAACCCGAAGCTGGGCACGCAACAGGAGTTGCTGGACGCCTCCCGTACGCTCGTGAAATCCGGCGCCGCACAGAAAGCCATCTGGCCGTCCCCGGCCAGCGACTACTTCCAGTCCTGGTTCGACTTCTACCCGTTCTACGCGGCCAACACGCAGGGCTCGCAGCTGATCAAGGACGGCAAGTCCACGTTCGACAGCGACCAGGGCAAGCAAGTGGCCGGCATGTTCCAGAGCCTTTATAAGGAAGACCTGGCCTCCAAGGAGACCTACCAGGGAGACTCCTTCGCCGAGGGCAAGTCCGCCATGGCACTGGCCGGTCCGTGGGCCATCGCCTCCTACAAGGACAAGGTGAACTGGGGAGCGGTGCCGATTCCGGGTGCCCAGCAGCAGGACAAGTCGTACACCTTCTCCGACGCGAAGAACGTCTCGATCTATTCGGCCTGCAAGAACCAGGGCACTGCCTGGGAGGTACTGAAGTTCGCCACCAGCAAGGACGAGGACGGCAAGCTCCTCTCGGAGACCGGCCAAATGCCGATGCGGAAGGACCTGACGACCGCCTACGCAGACTTCTTCACCAAGAACCCGCTCTACAAGAACTTCGCCGACCAGGCCGGCCGCACGGTGGAGGTCCCCAACGTCACCAACTCCGTGCAGATCTGGCAGACCTTCCGCGACGCGTGGAACAAGTCGGTCATCTTCGGCAACCAGAGCATCGATGACGCGTTCAAGTCCGCCTCGGACAAGATCAACCAACTGGCTGCCACCAAGTAACGGACTGTCCCATGTCACTCCGCTCCATCAAAGGCAGCCCGGCTGCGCAGCGGGACACGACGGCGGTCCGGCCGGCGGGCGGTGCCGGGAAGCGCAAGAACTTCCTGGGCCGCCAGCCGCTGGGCCTGCTGTTCAGCGCACCCTACGTGGTATACGTCCTCGGCGTCCTGGCCTTCCCGCTGGGCTACGCCGTCTGGATCTCCTTCCACCAGTACTTCTTCACCGCCCCCGGCGTGCAGGTGGACCGGCCGTTCGTCGGGCTGGACAACTACATCACCGTCCTTTCGGACCCTGCGGTCCAGCGCTCGTTCGTCAATATCGGCATCTTCCTGGTCATCAACGTCCCGCTCACCGTGGGCTTGTCCCTGGTCCTCGCGAACGCGCTGAACCGGGTGCAGAAATTGCGGACCTTCTTCCGGGTCAGCTACTACGTCCCGTACGTGACCGCCAGCGTCGCCGTCGTCGGCGTTTGGCTGTTCCTGTTCCAGCAAGGCGGCCTGGTCAACTCCCTCTTGGGGCCACTGGCACCCAACCCGTCGTGGCTGGTCAACAACTGGCTGGCCATGCCAACGGTGGCCTTGTATGTGACATGGAAGCAGCTGGGATTCTTCATCCTGCTCTACCTTGCGGCGCTGCAAAACATCCCCGATGAACTGTACGAATCAGCCTCGGTGGACGGCGGGAACAAGTGGGTCCAGTTCTGGAACATCACCGTGCCGGGTGTCCGCTCGGCCTCCGTGCTGGTCACCCTGCTCGCCACCATCACGGGCGCGAACCTCTTCACCGAGCCCTACCTGCTGACTGGCGGCGGCGGACCGGACGGGGCCTCCGCGTCCCCGGTGTTCCTGATGTACCAGAAGGGGATCCTGCAGGGAAGCCCGGACGTCGCCGCCGCCCTGGGCGTCGTGCTGGTGATCGGCGTCCTGCTGATTGCCCTGATCCAGAAGCGCCTCGTCGGCGGAAAGGAGGACTGAGATGTCCCTGGCAAAGCCACTGAAGACCCCGGACGACGGAGGGGTGCGTCCCGTGCGGGTGAGGAAGACCGGCGCGGGGGCCGTGGAAACGCGGCGGCACCTTGGCATGGGCAGCTTCCTGCTCCTCGCCGTCGGCGCGTTCGTCTTCCTGTTCCCCTTCTACTACATGTTCATCGGCTCGCTGCAGACCAACCCGGACACCTCGGTGGGCGGCGCATTCCCCAATCCGGGCAACCTGACCGGGGAAAATTACACCAACATTAACGGATCCATCAACCTGTTGCAGGGGCTGGCCAACTCAGGCATCTTCACCGGCGGGGTCATCCTCTTCACCGTCATCTTTGGCCTGCTGGTGGGTTACGCACTGGCACAGATGCAGTTTCGCGGCCGCGGCGTCGTCTTCGGAATGATGCTGCTGGTGCAGATGGTTCCGTTCCAGCTCCTGCTGATCCCGCTGTACGTGATGATCGTCCGCGACTACGGCCTGGGCGACAACTACCTGGGGATGATCCTGCCGTTCGCCATCAACTCGACGGCTGTCTTCGTCTTCCGGCAGTACTTCATGCAGCTGCCTTCCACCTTGTTCGAGGCGGCGCGGATCGACGGGGCCAGCGAACTGCGGATCCTCTGGCAGATCGCCATCCCCCTGGTCCGGCCCGCGATCGTCACCGCGGTCCTGCTGACCTTCATTGGCCCCTGGAACGAGTTCCTCTGGCCGTTCCTGGTCACCAAAGACCAGGCATTGCAGCCGCTGGCGGTCTCACTCGCGAACTACATCTCCAATATCGCCTCCACGGCCGCAAACCCGTTCGGCGCCATTCTTGCCGGCGCATGCGTCCTCGCGGCACCCGCCGTCGCGCTCTTCATTTTCTTCCAACGCCAATTCATTTCCACCAATATCGGATCAAGCGTAAAGGGCTAATCACCTATGACTTCCTCTTCCCCCACACTGCCCTCCGTTCCGTTCACCCTCACCCGTGCCGGCGTCATCATGACCCCCGAGGCGGGCAACGCATTCGAAGCCGAGGGCGTACTCAACCCCGCTTCCGGCCGGGGACCCGACGGTGAGCTCTACCTGTTGCCGCGGCTCGTCGCGAAGGGCAACGTCTCCCGGGTCGGAATTGCCCGGATCATCATCGAGGACGGCGTACCCACCGGCGTGGAACGCGAAGGCGTGGTCCTGGCTCCCGACGAAGGCTGGGAACGCGGCACGAACAACGCCGGCACGGAGGATCCCCGGACCACGTGGGTACCTTCGCTGGGCAAGCACCTCATGACCTACGTGGCCTATGGCCCGCTGGGCCCGCGCCTGGCCTTCGCCTGCTCCGAGGACCTGCGCGACTGGACACGCCTGGGGCCGTGCCACTTCGAGTATCAAGCCGATCTCTCCATGGACCTGAACCTTTTCGCGAACAAGGATGCCGTCTTCTTCCCGGAACCGGTCAAGGATCCGGACGGCGTCCTTTCCTATGCGATGCTGCACCGCCCCATGTGGGACCTGGGCTGGATCCGGCAAGGGGAAGGGGAACACCTCCCGGCCGGCATCACGGACACCCGACCCGGCATCTGGATCTCCTACGTTCCCGTGGAGGACGTGGAAAAGGACATCCGAAACCTCGTGCACATGGCCAAGCACCGGCCTGTAGCGTACAGCGAGTTCCCGTTTGAGGAACTCAAAATCGGCGGCGGTCCGGCGCCCATCCGCGTCGATGAAGGCTGGCTGCTGATCCACCACGGCGTCTCCGGGAAAATGGAAAAGTCGGCCTTCGACCACCAGCAAAACGTCAACTACACCGCCGCTGCCATGATCCTCGACGCCGATGACCCCTCCAAAGTCATCGCCCGCAGCGACAAGCCGCTCCTGGCTCCGGAAACCCAGGAAGAAACGTCAGGCATCGTGCCCAACGTTGTGTTTCCCACCGCCATCGAGAAGATCGGTGACCAGTTGTTCGTCTTCTACGGCATGGCTGACTCGAAGATCGGCGTCGCCAGGCTGGACCGGGTCTAACCACCACCGCGCCCCCACGCAATCCCGTCCACCCCGGCTACAGGAGTTAGACATGACCCGTCACGCTGTTAACGCCCGCCTCAAAACCGCTCCCGTGGCCGTCGTCGCGGCCCTGTCCATGCTCCTGGCCGGGGCAGGGGTTGCCTCTGCCACTGAGCCAGCCCCCGCGCCGGCCCCGGCCGCGGCCTCCCCGGCGCCGCTGACCAATCTGGCCCATCTGGACTTCCTGCTGGACACGGTTCCGCTGAATCCGGTGGAGGGCCACACTACCTACCAGATCGGTGAGCGGCCCGCCGCCAAGGCGCCGTGGACCTACGCGAACAGGAACGCGGACGGAAGTTACAGCCGCGTCGGGGGCGGGACGCTGGACCCGGGGAGCGGGTACTGGAGCCAGGGCGCATTCAACGCAGACGATGTCGCGCGGACGGCGGTGGTCTATCTACGGCATTGGCAGCAGACCGGAGACACCTCGAGCAGGGACCGGGCTTTTGATGTGCTGCGCGAGCTGACGTTCCTGCAGACGTCAAGCGGCCCGAACGCCGGCAACGTGGTGCTCTGGCAGCAGCCGGACGGCTCGCTCACCCCGAGCGCCAAACCGGTGGAACTCCCGGACCCCAGTGATTCGGCCGAGTCATACTGGCTGGCGCGGACAGTGTGGGCACTCGGCGAAGGGTACGCCGCCTTCAAATCCGCAGACCCGCAGTTTGCCGCGTTCCTGCAGTCCCGGCTGGACCTCGCCGTCGCGTCCCTGAACCGGCAGTCCCTGGCCAAATACGGACAGTACGACGTCGCCGATGGCGCCAAGGTCCCGGCCTGGCTCATCACCGGCGGAGCAGACGCTTCGGCCGAGGCTGTACTGGGACTTGCGGCATACGCCAAGGCCGCACCCGCCGACGGGGCCGCCACCGCGGCGCTGCGGGAGCTCACCGAGGGCATCGCCGCCATGTCCTCGGGAGCTGCCCGGCAGTGGCCCTATGGCGCGATCCTTCCTTGGAACCAGTCCAGGACCCTGTGGCACGCCTGGGGCGGCATGGCCCCGGCCGCCGTCGCCACGGCGTCGGCCCAACTGCAGCGGCCGGATCTCCTGGACGCGGCGGTGAAGGACTCCGCCCAGTTCACCCCCCAGCTCCTCGCGGCAGGCGGACCCAGCAATGCCTGGAGCCCGGTGCCCGGCGAAGCGCAGATCGCCTACGGAGTGGATTCCCGGATCGAGGGGCTCGTGGCGACGGCGAAAGCCGCGGACGCCCCGGGGCTGCTCGACGTCGCAGCGGTGGCAGCCGGTTGGTACTTCGGTGCCAACCGCAGCGGCAAACCCGCCTACAACCCCGCGACCGGAACCGCCATCGACGGCATCGAAATCGACGGCCGCATCAACCCCAATTCCGGGGCCGAATCCACCATTCACACCCTGCTCTCGATGCTTGCCCTGGACGCCGATCCTGCGCTCAAGGCCAAGGCCCTTGGTATCAGCCACACCGTGGGCACCGACGGGCTCACGGTGGCCGAAGCCGAGGCGGGATCGTTCACCAACGGCGGCGTCGTCAAACCTGCGTCCGCGTGGACAGGGGAGGCGAACTGGTCCGGCGGGGCTTACGTAGCCCTCGAAGCCGGAGGAACCCTCACGATTCCCGTCCCGGCAGCGGACCAGGACAGGAACGTTTACCCCATCGTCAACCAACGGCCCGAACCCGCCGGAACCACATCCTGGACCTCCGGGCGCGCACCACTCGGCAGCACACCGAACGGCGGCGCCGGCGCACAGGGCATTACCGCGGCGCCCGGCATCCTCTTTCCGTTCTCCCTGGACCGGGTCCTGCCTGCGGGCGCCGGCAGCATCTCGGCGAAGACCGACGGCGACGTTGCCATCGACGGTGTCCTGCTCCAGCCCCAAATTTCCTCGGTGTCCGTATCCGGCTCAGGAGGTGCGTCGACGCTGTACGTCAGCGCGGCACCGAACACCGTGGAACGAAAAGTGGACCTGCCCCAAGGCTTCCACTTAAGCCAGCAGGCGTTTGACGCCGAGGGCCGGCCCGTTCCCCGGGACCCCAGCTACAACGGCCAGGACCACTCCGGCCGTGTGACTGTCGCTCCGGGCGGCTTCACCTGGGTGACCCTGGTCCGCAACTAGTCCAGCACTGAAATACAGGAAGAAAGCAATGCAGAAAATCACCACTCAGGCCCTGGCCGACAGCTACCAGGGGGCGCTTACATTCAGCAACCCCCTGACGGACACCATCTCCACCGACCAGTTTTCCGCCGCCTACCCTGAACATCCCGCCTGGGCCGTGGGTCCGTTCCGCAAAGACGATGCCCTGACCTTCCGGCAGGTCAACGATTGGGAGGATCCCACCGGCATCGGCTGGACCGCGGACTCCATCTTCAACCCCTCCGTCATCGAGCGGGACGGCAAGCTCTACCTGTTCTACCGGGCCTCCCCCCGCAAGGAGTCGGTCTCCAGCCGCATCGGCGTGGCGGTCTACGATCCGGAGGCCGGGTGGCAGGACAACCCGTCCAACCCCGTCATTTACCCCACCCAGGACAACGAAATCCTCGGCTGCGAGGACCCGAAGGTGTACCAGGCCAACGGCCGGTACTACATGTTCTACAACGGGATCTGGACCATCGACAGCACCGATCAGATCGACGGCCAGGACCCCGCGGCCTACCCGCTGGGGGAGGTCGGGTGCGATATCAACGTGGCGGTATCCGACGATCTGCTCCACTGGGAGAAGCTTGGCCTGGCCGTACCGCATGAGGTATCCCGGTACTGGGCCAAAGGCGCCGTGATCCCCCGGAACGCCCGCGGCGAAGCCGTGAAGATTGACGGGTCCTACCTGATGTACCTGTCCGAGGGGTGCGGGGGCAAGACCCACGTCGGACGCTCCGACGACCTGGTGAACTGGGCCTTCGAGCCGCAGGAATACCTTGACCTGGGCCCGCTTGGCGGATCACTGCACGAAGTGGCGTGCGCAATCGTGGTGGAGGACGACGGCGCCGGGCCCAGGCTGGTCCTGGACTTCTTCTACGGCGATGTCGACGGTCAATTTTCCGCCGCGCAGGCGTTGTACGACCTGGATGCGCCATTCACCCAAAAAGAGGTGCACCGGGGTGGATCGTTGGCCTGGGGCGGCCTCACCCAGTACGCCGGAACATGGATGTTCGCCCAAGGCTGGGACGCCCCGTCCGGGTCCCGGGAGATGTACTTTTACCGGACGTTGACTGAATAGGCCACCCCATGATCGAATCCACCAAGCTCACCAGCGGATGGACGGTTCGGCCGGCGTCCCCGGCACCCGGCGCCCCGGCCGGAGCCAGGAAGTGGAAGCTGCCGGCAACCGTCCCCTCGGTCGTGCACACGGTTCTGCTGGAGAACGGGCGGATAGCCGACCCCTACGTGGGCCAGAACGAGGAGCTCCAGCACTGGGTGGGACGCAGCGAATGGGAGTACGCCACCACCTTCACGCATGACCCTGCCGATTCCCGGCGGACCGAGCTCGTGTTCGACGGACTGGACACGGTCGCCGTCGTGCGGGTGAATGGACAGGAAGTGGCTCGGACTTTCAACCAGCACCGCAGCTACGTCGTCGACGTGACGGACCGGATCCGGGCCGGCGCCAATGATCTCACCATCACCTTCTTGAACGTGCGCGACTACGCGGAGGGCATCCGGGCGGCGGCCGGGGTGCAGCCGAACGGGAACCCGGAGCCGTTCCAGTACGTGCGCAAATCAGCCTGCAACTTCGGCTGGGACTGGGGACCGAACCTGGTCACCGCCGGGCCTTGGCGGCCGGTGAGCATCAGGCGGTACGGTACGGCACGCCTCCACACGGTTCGCCCGTCCATCACAACCACGGCAGCGCAAGAGCCCGACGGCGGCCTGCCGGCCCGAGGCGAAGCCCGCATCGAGGTCGACGTCGAGGTTGCGCGGGCCGCCGGGGCGGCGGCCCGCGAACTAACGCTCACCATTGAGTGCGGCGGGCGGTCCGCATCGGTTCTCCTGTACCCCGGGTCGACGACGGCCCGCGCCGTCGTCGAACTCTCCGACGTGGAATTGTGGTGGCCGCATGACATGGGCGAGCAGCCGCTGTTCCAACTCACGGTGACGTTGCAGGCTGACGGACGCCGCCTGGACGCGTGGTCCAAGAAGATCGGATTCCGCCAGTTCGAGCTGAAAACCGAACCGGACGAGGCCGGAAGCAGCTTTGTCTTCGCCATCAACGGCATCGACATCTTCGTCAAGGGTGCCAACTGGATCCCCGACGACTGCTTCCCCTCCCGCATCACCGAGGACCGGCTGCGCCAACGCCTCACCCAGGCAACGGCCGCGAACATGAACCTGCTGCGCGTCTGGGGCGGCGGCATCTACGAGTCGGATGCGTTCTATGAGCTCTGCGACAGCCTGGGGCTCCTCGTGTGGCAGGACTTCCTCTTCGCCTGCGCCGGATATCCCGAGGAAGGCCCGCTCTACGACGAGGTGGCCAGGGAGGCGGAGGACAACGTGGTACGCCTCATGCACCACCCAAGCCTGGTGCTCTGGAACGGGAACAACGAGTGCTTCTGGGGCTTCTGGGACTGGAATTGGAAACAGGAACTGGACGGCCGGGGATGGGGCCGGCGTTATTACACGGACCTTTTGCCTGCTGTTGTCGCCGAGCTGGACCCAGCGCGGCCCTACTGGGCCGGCAGCCCATATTCCGGCGATCCGGAGCGGCACCCCAACGACCCGCGGCACGGAAATGTGCACATCTGGGACGTCTGGAACCAGGACGACTACGCGCACTACGCCGACTGGAACCCGCGGTTCGTCTCCGAATTCGGCTATCAGGGTCCGCCCAACTGGTCCACCCTGGCCCGGGCTCTGGAACCGGCCGAGCTGGACCTCGACGCCCCCGCCTTCCAACAGCATCAAAAGGCCGAGGACGGCGGGGCCAAGCTCCAGCGTGGGCTGTCAGCGCATCTGCCCATGCCGAGCGATTTCCAGGAATGGCACTTCCTCACCCAGGTCAACCAGGCCCGCGCCATCAAATTCGGCATTGAGCACTTCCGTGCCGGATGGCCCCGGTGTGCCGGCTCCATCGTCTGGCAGCTCAACGACTGCTGGCCGGTGGTCTCCTGGGCCGCCGTCGATGGCGACGGACGGCCAAAACCGCTGTGGTTTGCGATCCGGGAGGCCTACCGGCCGCGTCTTGCGACGGTCCAGCCCCGGGGTGGCTCGCTTGCCCTGGTACTGGTCAACGATTCTGCGCGGGCGTGGGAAGGGACTGTCGGCCTGGAGCTGCTCTCTGCTTGCCCGGCGGCGGCCGACGGTCGGGCCCTGCCCGTCGAGGCGTCGGGTCAATTCGATTTCCGTGTCCCACCGCGGGGGACGGTTGAGGTTCCGGTGCCGCTGGAGATGCAGGAAACAGGCCTGCCCTCCGCGGCGGTGCTGGCGATCCGGGGCCCGGACATCAGCGGTTCGGGGCGGCTGCTGTATTTCTTCGGCGAAGACAAGGACCGGATCACGACGCCGGCCCGGGTCACCGCCCGGTCAATTCGGGTTCCGGACGGCATAGACGTGACGGTCACGGCCCTTACCGTCGTCCGTGACCTCGTCCTTCAAGCAGACCGGCTTGATCCTGCTGCAAGTGTGTCGGATCAGTGTGTGTCGTTGCTGCCCGGCGAGAGCCACACGTTCCGGATTACGACCGCCTGTGCCGGTGAAGACTCACCCGCACTCGAGGCTTGGTGCCGCCACCCCGTCCTGCAAGCGGTAGGCCTGAAGGAGGACGGGATCGGGGCACCGGCCCCGTACTTCGGAAGCGGCGCACCAAGACAGTCCGTGCCCGGTCCCGTGTGACGTGGAATACTTCCGTACAGGTGCGCGGCCGGGACGTCCGGCGGAGTTGCGGAAGGGGCCGGTCACATGCAGGAGCACGTCAACGAGGACGAAGAAGCGCGCCGGCAGGTGCTGTCCGCGGTGGCACGGGAACGGGAGCTTGGACTGCGCCCGGACCCGGACTTTGACCAGCGGCTCGATGAACACTTCCCCACCCTCCGCAGCCTGTTCCACTCCCTCTACGGTGCGCGCCGGGACTGGCTGGACCAGCTGGCCGCCCTGGTGGTCCAGAGTGCCCGGTCCTGGCAGGAGCGCTCCCCGGAACTAAAAACCCTGGATGCCGGCCGCGAACAAGAGCCGGACTGGTTCCAGTCCAACCGCATGCTGGGCGGAGTGTGCTACGTGGACCGTTATGCGGAAAGCCTGGAAGGGGTCCGCGCCCGCATCCCGTATTTCAAGGAGCTGGGCCTCACCTACCTGCACCTCATGCCCCTGTTCCTGGCACCCGAACCCCACTCGGATGGCGGTTACGCGGTGTCGAGCTACCGCGAGGTCAACCCGAAGCTGGGCACCATGGAGCAGCTGCGCGGCCTCGCGGCCGAACTGAAGGCCAACGGGATCAGCCTGGTGGTGGACTTCATCTTCAACCACACCTCGGACGAGCACGAGTGGGCGCGCAAAGCCGCGGCGGGGGATCCGGAGTTCAGCGACTACTACTGGATCTTCCCCGACCGGACCATGCCTGACGCCTTCGAGGCGAATGTGCGCGAGATCTTCCCCGAGAACCACCCGGGGTCCTTTATCCGAATGGATGACGGCCGCTGGGTCTGGGCCACGTTCCACACGTACCAGTGGGACCTGAACTACTCCAATCCCGAGGTGTTCCGGGCCATGGCGGGCGAGATGCTGTTCCTGGCCAACCAGGGCGTGGATATCCTGCGCATGGACGCCGTGGCTTTCATCTGGAAGCAGCTGGGCACCCCGTGCGAGAACCTGCCCCAGGCGCACACGCTGCTGCGGGCCTTCAACGCGGTGTGCCGGCTGGCGGCGCCGTCGCTGCTGTTCAAGTCCGAGGCGATCGTGCACCCGGACGAGGTGGCGCTGTACATCGACCCCGCAGAGTGCCAGCTGTCCTACAACCCGCTGCAAATGGCCCTGATCTGGGAGTCCCTGGCCACCCGGGACGCCTCGCTCCTGGCCCAGGCCCTGGAACGCAGGCACAACATCCCGGACGGCACCGCCTGGGTGAACTATGTCCGCAGCCATGACGACATCGGCTGGACCTTCGCCGACGAGGACGCCGCCGAGCTGGGCATCAACGGCTTCGACCACCGCCGCTTCCTGAACTCCTTCTACGTCAACCGGTTCCCCGGCAGCTTCGCCCGCGGCGTCCCGTTCCAGGACAACCCCAAGACCGGGGACTGCAGGATTTCCGGCACGACGGCGTCCCTGTGCGGGATGGAGGTTGACCCGGCCGAGGCGGTGGAACGGATCCTCCTGGCCCACTCGGTGCCGTTCAGCACCGGCGGCGTGCCGCTGCTGTACCTGGGCGACGAGGTGGGGCAGCTCAACGACTACGCCTACGCCTCCGAACCGGGCCACAGCGAAGACAGCCGCTGGGTGCACCGCCCGCACTTCCCGGCGGAGCAATACGCCCGCCGCCTTGACCCCGCCACACCGGAAGGGGCAATCTACGCAGGCCTCAGGCGGATGATCGAGGTCCGCGCCCGCACTCCCGAACTGGCTGGAACCACGCTGGTGGATTTCGCCACGAACAACCGCTCCGTGCTGGCATACCAGCGGCCCGGTGACGGCGAGGGCCAGGCCACCATCCTGGCGCTCGCCAACTTCAGCGACTCACCCCAGGCGCTGCCCGGGGAAACCTTCGGCGGGTTCTCCCCTGCCGCCGTCGACCTCCTCTCCGAAGCCGCCCTGCACCTGCACGACGGCGTCACGCTCCTCCCCCGGCAATACGTCTGGTTGCGCGTTACGCCGCAGTAATTGGGAGCTGGCGCCGGGGCGTGAAACCATACGGATCATGGCCTCCAAGATTGCGTACCAGGGTGAGCCCGGCGCCAACTCCAATATCGCGTGTCAGCAGATGTTTCCCGATTTCGAAAGCGTGCCGTGCGCCAGCTTCGAGGACGCGTTCGAACTGGTGACCACGGGCGAAGCCGACCTGGCCATGATCCCCATCGAGAACTCCATCGCGGGCCGGGTGGCGGACATCCACATCCTGCTGCCGCAGTCCAACCTGCAGATCGTGGGCGAATACTTCCTGCCCATCCACTTCGACCTGCTGGGCATCCCGGGCAGCACCATCGAAGCGGCTACGGAAGTCCACAGCCACATCCATGCCCTGGGCCAGTGCCGGAAGCTGATCCGCGACCACGGCCTCAAGCCCGTCATCGCCGGCGACACGGCCGGGTCCGCCCGCGAAGTGGCCGAGTGGAACGATCCCCGCAAGCTCTCCCTGGCTCCCCCGCTGGCGGCGCAGATCTACGGCCTTGAAGTCCTGGCCTCGCGCGTGGAGGACGACCCCTCCAACACCACCCGCTTCGTTGTCCTGGCCCGGGAAACGGCGCTTCCGGCCAAGGACGAGCTTCCCGGACCGGCGGTGACCAGCTTCGTGTTCCGCGTCCGCAACGTCCCGTCCGCGCTGTATAAGGCGCTCGGCGGGTTCGCCACCAACGGCGTGAACATGACCCGCCTGGAAAGCTACATGGTGGGCAACGAATTCGCGGCCACCATGTTCATGGCCGACGTCGAAGGCCACCCCGAGGACCTGCCGCTGAAGCTGGCCCTCGAGGAACTGGACTTCTTCACCACGGAGGTTCGGATCCTCGGCGTGTACCCGGCCGCGGACTACCGGGCGGCGGCCGCCACGGCCTGACGCGGTTCCTGCACGGGCGCCGGGCGGTTTAGCAAGGGCCCGAAGAACGCACCCAGCTCGGCCGTTGCGGTGAGCGGCAGGACGTTCGCCACGTACTGGTCGGGACGGACCACCACTACGGCGCCGGCACGGTCGATGCCGCGGGCCTCGAAGATGTCCGCCTTGGGATCCGTGGCGTACACCTTCTCGTAGTCGGTCAGCTTGAAGGGGCCCACCAGCGGCTTGAACACGGCGGGCACGGCATTGATGTCGACGGCGGTGTGCGGCTGCTGGTAGACGACCTTCAGGTCGAACCACGCATCCAGGTCGGCGCCGGCGGGCGTGGCGGCCAGCGGGGACTCGGGCGAGTTCGCGAACCACTCGGCGAGCGTGTCCGTGGCGGAGCCGGTGCCGGGCAGCGCGGGATCGGCGAAAACGTAGATCCGCCACCGTCCGTCCGCTGTGGCGTGGTGGCCCAGGTGGATGGGGTTCGTGTCCCCCACGCGGACCACCGGTGCCGACTTGAAACGCTTGCCCACGGGGAACCCTGTGGCCAGGTCCTGGTGGTCGGTGCCGCCAACAATCAGCGACGGCGCGTACTGGGTCATGAACCCGGCAGGGAACTCGGCGGTCTGGACGTAGAAGTCCTCGAGGTCGGAGGGATGCTCGAACTCCTCCGGCTTCTTAGCCATCATGGTGGACCATTCCTTGTCGAAGTCGATGAGGTTCTTGGCCACCACCTGGCGCTCCTCCGAGTAGGTGGACAGCAGGCTTTCCGGGCTGCGGCCCTCCAGGACGTGCCCCAGCTTCCAGGCGATGTTGAAGCCGTCCTGCATGGAGACGTTCATGCCCTGGCCGGCCTTGGCGCTGTGGGTGTGGCAGGCGTCGCCGGTGATGAATACGCGCGGGGTCCGCGTGCCTCGGTCGGCCGGCAGGACGTCGTCGAACCGGTCCGTGAGGCGGTGCCCCACCTCGTACACGCTGTGCCACGCAACGTTCCGCACGTGCAGGGTGTACGGGTGCAGGATGGCGTTTGCCTTGGCGATGATCTCCTCGATGGTGGTGGTGCGGACGGAGTGGTGGCTGTTCGGGTCCACCTCTCCCAGGTCCACGTACATGCGGAAGAGGTGGCCGCCTTCGCGCGGAATGAGCAGGATGCTGCCCTCGGCGCCCTGGATGGCGCATTTGGTCCGGATGTCCGGGAAATCGGTGACGGCGAGGGTGTCCATGACGCCCCAAGCGTGGTTGGCCTGGTCGCCAGCGAGGGTGCAGCCGATCGCCTGGCGGACCTTGCTGCGGGCGCCGTCGGCACCCACGACGTACTTGGCGCGGACTACCCGTTCCTGGCCCTCGTTGGACCCGGAGGTGTGGACCAGCCGCACGGTGACCGGGTAGTCACCTTCGCCGGTGACCTCAAGTCCCTGGAAGTCGTAGCCGTAATCGGGCTTCATCCGGGTGGGCGCGTTGGCCATGTACTCGGCGAAGTAGTCCAGCACGCGCGCCTGGTTCACGATCAGGTGCGGGAACTCGCTGATGCCCATTTCGTCATCCACGGCGCGGGCGGTGCGGATGATGTTGGCATGGTTGGCGGGGTCCGGCTTCCAGAAGGCCATCTCGGTGATCCGGTACGCCTCGGCAATGATGCGCTCCGCGAAGCCGAACGCCTGGAAGGTTTCCACGCTGCGGGCCTGGATTCCGTCCGCCTGGCCGATGGCGAGCCTGCCGGGGCGGCGTTCGATGATGCGGGTGGTCACGTTGGGGAACATGGACAGCTGCGCGGCGGCGAGCATTCCCGCCGGGCCGGTACCCACGATGAGAACGTCCACTTCATCGGGGAGCTCCTCGGGGCGGTTCAGGCCGACGCCGGCCGCCGGCTGGACGCGGGGGTCGCCGGATACGTATCCGTGGTGGTGAAACTGCACGGGATGCCTCACTTCGTTGTGGATGATTCTCATCGGAACTTGTTCTATATCAGAACAGAAGATTCGATAATCGAAAATTAGAAACTTGATTTCCACTGTACGCCGGATGTGATGCGGGCGACAAGTACCGCCAGGAAGACCGGCTATCAGCGAAATTCCAGGGGTTGACGGAGGAGGCGGCATGCGTGATAGTGATCGTATACGATTTCGTACCTGATGAGGAGAAGGCTTTGGAGCAGGTCAACGGCGACACCTTGGCAGCAACCCGCAAGGTGGTCGCGGTGCATATCAACTACCCCAGCCGCGCTGCCCAGCGGGGCCGGACACCGGCCCAGCCGTCCTACTTCCTGAAGCCTTCCAGCTCGCTGGCGCTGAGCGGAAGCCCCGTGGAACGCCCGGCCGGTTGCGAACTGCTCGGCTACGAAGGCGAAATTGCGCTCGTCATCGGCAAGGCGGCCCGGCGGGTTTCGATCGAGGACGCCTGGAGCCACGTTGCCGCCGTCACGGCCAGCAACGATCTCGGCGTGTACGACCTCCGCTATGCAGACAAGGGCTCCAACCTCCGGTCCAAGGGCGGCGACGGGTTCACCCCCGTGGGCCCGGCACTGATCCCGGCAGACGCCGTCGACCCTTCCAAACTTCGCATCCGCACGTGGCACAACGGTGAACTGGTCCAGGACGACACCACCGCTGACCTGCTCTTCCCCTTCGCCCGCCTGGTGGCGGACCTGTCCCAGCTGCTCACCCTCGAAGAGGGGGACCTCATCCTGACCGGCACCCCGGCAGGGGCCTCCGTGGCGAAGCCCGGCGACGTCCTGGAAGTGGAGGTGGAGACGATCGACGGCAGCCTGAGCACCGGGCGGCTGGTCACCACCGTGGAGGAAGGCACGACGGCGTTCGCGGACTTTGGTGCCCAGCCCAAGGTGGATGACCTGCAGCGGGAGGAGGCCTTCGGGTCCCGTGAGGCCGCGGGGCTCCCTGCTCCTGCCAGCGCCCTCACCCCGGAACTGAAGGCAAAGCTCGAGTCGGTTGCCACCGCCACCCTGTCCTCCCAGATGCGTAAGCGCGGCCTTAATAACGTCAGCATCGACGGCCTGCAGGGCACCCGGCCGGACCGGCGCGTGGTGGGCCTGGCCCGGACCCTGCGTTATGTTCCCAACCGCGAGGACCTCTTCAAGACCCACGGTGGGGGCTTCAACGCCCAGAAACGCGCCATCGATTCCGTCAACGAGGGCGAAATCCTGGTGATGGAAGCCCGCGGCGAAAAGGGCACCGGCACGGTGGGCGACATCCTGGCCCTCCGCGCCCAGGTCCGCGGCGCCGCAGCCATCATCACCGACGGCGGCGTCCGCGACTACACCGCGGTCTCCGGCCTGGACATGCCCACCTGGTTCGCCAACCCGCACCCGGCCGTGCTGGGCCGCCGGCACGTTCCCTGGGACACCGACATCACCATCGCCTGCGGCGGCGCCACCGTGCAGCCCGGCGACATCATCGTGGCCGATTCCGACGGCATCCTGGTGATCCCGCCGGCCATCGCCGAAGAACTCGTGGCGGACTGCATCCAGCAGGAAAAGGAAGAAGCGTTCATCTTCGAGATGGTCAAGCAGGGCAACAGCGTTGACGGGCTCTACCCGATGAACAAAGAGTGGCAGGCAAAGTACAAGGCATGGGAAGGGCAGGCCAATGACTGACACGGCCACCGATCTCCCCGCGGCCACTCCCGGCAGCAAGTCCGAGCAGGCCTACCAGGCCGTCAAGGCCCGGATCGTGGAAGGCGCCTACACCCCGGGCTACCGCCTGGTCCTGGGTTCCATTGCGAAGGACCTCGGCGTCAGCGTGGTCCCGGTCCGCGAAGCCATCCGCAGGCTCGAAGCCGAAGGCCTGGTGACGTTCGAACGCAACGTCGGCGCCACCGTGGCTGGGATCGACCCCACCGAATACCTCTACACCATGCAGACCCTGAGCATCGTCGAAGGCGCCGCCACGGCCATGTCCGCCCCGCTGATCGACCCGGCGGCCATTGCCCGGGCCCGCGCCGTGAACCAGGAAATGCGCGAATGCCTGGACCACTTCGACCCCGTGCGGTTCACCCGGCTCAACCAGGACTTCCACAGCGTCCTGTTCGAGCACTGCCCCAACCCGCACATCCTGGACCTGGTGCACCGCGGCTGGAACCGGCTCGCCTCGCTCCGCTCCTCCACCTTCCGCTTTGTCCCCGGCCGCGCCCGCGATTCCGTAGAAGAACACGAGAACCTGCTGAAGCTCATCGAAACAGGCGCGGACGCAGAACAGATCGAAAAGGCGGCCCGGCTCCACCGCTCCGCCACCCTGGACGCCTACCTCGCCCAGGCCAACAACCCCTGACACCCAGATAGGACTTCAACGATGACGACCTCGGTAGAAACCAGCACGCACTACGTCCCTGAGGACCTGCCCACCCACATCCAGCACTTCATCAACGGGAAGTTCGTGGACTCCGTGGGCGGGGCGACCTTCGATGTCCTGGACCCGGTGTCCAACCGGAACTACGCCACCGCCGCCGCCGGCCAGAAAGAGGACATCGACCTCGCCGTCGCCGCCGCCCGCGAAGCATTCAAGAACGGCCCGTGGCCGAAGATGAAGCCGCGCGAACGCGCCCGCATCCTGAACCGGATCGCCGACGCCGTCGAGGCCCAGGAAGCCCGGCTCGCCGAACTGGAAACGTTCGACACCGGCCTGCCCATCACCCAGGCCAAGGGCCAGGCCCTCCGTGCCGCGGAGAACTTCCGGTTCTTCGCGGACCTGATCGTGGCCCAGTTCGACGACGCCATGAAGGTCCCGGGCTCGCAGATCAACTACGTGAACCGCAAGCCGATCGGCGTGGCCGGCCTCATCACCCCCTGGAACACGCCCTTCATGCTCGAATCGTGGAAGCTGGCCCCGGCCCTGGCCACCGGCAACACCGTGGTCCTCAAACCGGCCGAGTTCACCCCGCTCTCGGCATCCCTGTGGGCAACCATCTTCAAGGACTCCGGCCTGCCGGACGGCGTGTTCAACCTGGTCAACGGCCTGGGCGAAGAAGCCGGCGACGCCCTGGTCAAGCACCCGGACGTCCCGCTGATCTCCTTCACCGGCGAAACCACCACCGGGCAGACCATCTTCCGGAACGCCGCCGCAAACCTCAAGGGGCTTTCCATGGAACTCGGCGGCAAGTCCCCCTGCGTCGTCTTCGCCGACGCCGACCTGGACGCCGCGATCGACTCCGCCCTGTTCGGGGTCTTCTCCCTCAACGGCGAGCGTTGCACGGCCGGGTCCCGCATCCTGGTGGAGCGCGCCATCTACGACGAATTCTGCGAAAAGTATGCCGCCCGGGCCAAGAACATCGTGGTGGGCGATCCGCACGACCCCAAAACCCAGGTGGGCGCCCTGGTCCACCCGGAGCACTACGAGAAGGTGGCCTCCTACGTGGAGATCGGCAAGTCCGAGGGCCGGCTCCTGGCCGGCGGCGGCCGCCCCGACCACCTGCCCGAAGGCAACTACATCGCACCCACGGTGTTTGCCGACGTCGCCCCCGACGCCCGGATCTTCCAGGAGGAAATCTTCGGACCCGTTGTGGCCATCACCCCGTTCGAGACCGACGACGAAGCCCTCGCCCTGGCGAACAACACCAAGTACGGGCTCGCCGCCTACATCTGGACCCAGAACCTGACCCGCGCCCACAACTTCTCCCAGAACGTCGAGGCCGGCATGGTGTGGCTGAACAGCCACAACGTCCGCGACCTGCGCACCCCGTTCGGCGGCGTCAAGGCCTCCGGCCTGGGCCACGAGGGCGGCTACCGCTCCATCGACTTCTACACCGACCAGCAGGCCGTGCACATCACGCTCGGCACCGTCCACACCCCCAAATTCGGCGCGTAAGCGCACCTACCCACCTTTCAAAGAAGAGAGACTCCCATGACCAACTTCGTCCCCACCCCCACCGTCCCGGCCCCGGACATTGTCCGCTGCGCCTACATGGAAATCGTGGTCACCGACCTCGCCAGGTCCCGCGAGTTCTACGTCGACGTCCTGGGCCTGCACGTCACCGAGGAAGACGAAAACACCATCTACCTGCGCTCCCTGGAGGAGTTCATCCACCACAACCTGGTGCTCCGCCAAGGCCCCGTCGCCGCCGTCGCCGCGTTCGCGTACCGGGTGAAGTCCCCCGCCGAGGTGGACGCCGCCGAGGCCTACTACCGCGAGCTCGGCTGCCGGGTGGAACGCCGCAAGGACGGCTTCACCAAGGGCGTGGGCGACTCCGTGCGCGTGGAGGACCCGCTGGGCTTCCCGTACGAGTTCTTCTACGACGTGGAGCACGTGGAACGGCTCACCCAGCGCTACGACCTCTACTCCGCCGGCGAGCTGGTCCGCCTGGACCACTTCAACCAGGTCACCCCGGACGTCCCCCGCGGCCGGGCATACCTGGAGGATCTGGGCTTCCGCGTCTCCGAGGACATCAAGGATGCCGACGGCGTCACCTACGCCGCCTGGATGCACCGCAAGCAGACCGTGCACGACACCGCCCTGACCGGCGGCAACGGCCCGCGCATGCACCACGTAGCGTTCGCCACGCACGAGAAGCACAACATCATCCAGATCTGCGACAAGATGGGCGCGCTGCGGATCAGCGACCGGATCGAACGCGGCCCCGGCCGGCACGGCGTGTCCAACGCGTTCTACCTCTACATCCTGGACCCGGACGGCCACCGCATCGAGATCTACACCCAGGACTACTACACCGGCGACCCCGACAACCCCACCATCACCTGGGACGTCCACGACAACCAGCGCCGCGACTGGTGGGGCAACCCCGTGGTCCCGTCCTGGTACACCGAGGCCTCCCTGGTCCTGGACCTCGACGGCAACCCGCAGCCGGTCATCATCCGCGAGGAAAAGTCCGAAATGGCCGTCACCGTGGGCGCGGACGGCTTCTCCTACACCCGCAAGGACGGCTCCCCCGAAGGCGACCGGACCGGCTTCAAGCTCGGAGCGCAGGTCTAGCAATGCTGGAGCTGAAGACGATCGAAGCCATCGCGGACGAGCTGGTGGAAGCCGGCCGGACCCGCACCCCGGTCCCCCGCCTGACCGCACGGTACCCGGAGATGACCGTGGAGGATTCCTACGCGGTGCAGCAGTTGTGGCGGCGCCGGAATGAGGAGGCCGGCAGGACCCTGGTGGGCCGGAAGATTGGCCTGACGTCCAAGGCCATGCAGGCTGCCACGGGCATCACCGAACCCGACTACGGCGCCATCTTAGATGACATGGTGCTCGACACCGGCTGCTCGGTCGAATGGGACCGGTACACCCACCCGCGCGTGGAAGTGGAGCTCGCGTTCGTGCTCAAGGACGGGCTGAAGGGCCCGGGCGTGACCATCTTCGATGTCCTGAAGGCCACCGACTACGTGGTGCCGGCCCTCGAAATCCTGGATTCCCGGATCGAGATGGAGGGCCGCACCATCGTGGACACCATCGCGGACAACGCCGCCATGGGAGCCATGGTGATCGGCGGGAACCCGGTGAAGCCGGACGCCGTGGACCTCCGCTGGGTCTCCGCCATCCTTTATAAGAACCAGACTGTGGAGGAAACCGGCGTGGCCGCCGGCGTCCTGGACCACCCCGCCAACGGGGTCCACTGGCTGGCCAACAAGATCGCCGCGCACGGGGACTCGCTCAAAGCAGGCGACATCATCCTGGCTGGCTCGTTCACCCGCCCGCTCTGGGTGTACAAGGGCGACACCGTCCACGCCGACTACGGACCCCTGGGGAGTGTGACATGCCGTTTCGAGTAGAAGACACCTTCCGCTCCGCGTTGGCTGATGCCAAGCGCCCACTGGCCGGAATGTGGGTGTGCTCCGGCAGTCCGCTGGTGGCCGAACTCTGCGCCGGGGCCGGCCTGGACTGGCTCCTGGTGGACGCCGAGCACAGCCCCAACGGGCTCGAGTCCATCCTCGCCCAGCTCCAGGCCATCCACGGCTACCCGGTGCACACCATGGTGAGGCCGCCCGTGAACGACACCGTGCTGATCAAGCAGTACCTGGACCTCGGCGTGCAGAACCTCCTGATCCCCATGGTCAATTCGGTAGCGGAAGCGGAGGCTGCCGTGGCTGCCACCCGGTATCCGCCCCAAGGCGTCCGCGGAGTGGGGTCGGCCCTGGCCCGCGCCGCACGGTGGAACCGGGTGCCGGACTACCTCGCCCGGGCCAACGAGACCATCAGCGTCACCGTCCAGATCGAATCCACCGCCGCCGTCGAGGCCGTGGAAGACATCCTCAAAGTCGACGGCGTGGATGCTGTTTTCGTCGGCCCCTCCGACCTCGCCGCCTCCATGGGCCTGCTGGGGCAGCAGGAACACCCCCAGGTGCGTGCCGCCGTCGAACACTGCCTCAAAGCCGCCAAGGCAGCCGGCAAACCCGCCGGCGTCAACGCCTTCAACCCCGACACCGCACAGCACTACCTCGCAAACGGTGCGGACTTCATCCTGGTCGGCGCCGACGTCGCGCTCCTGGCCCGCGGCTCCGAAGCCCTCGCTGCAACGTACATCACGTCCGGCGGCACCACCCCCGCCAGCTACTGACGCGGTGGTATCAGCCGGCGTCGGTACTGCTGACCCCAGCCTCCCCCGCTGGCGCCGCGGTCAGGGTCACGTATGTGCCCTGGGGCCTGACGCCATGTCCGGGAACAGCTCCGGGCAGGGACACGTAGCCGCCCTTGGGCTGCCGCGGCACGTCGGGGCCGGCCGGCAACGTGACGTAGCTGCCCTCGGACTGCGGCGGTACCTCTGAGCCGGGTGGCAGCGTGACGTAGCTGCCTCCTCGGGCAGTGCCGGTAGGTGTTGTTGCGGGCGCTTCGGTGAGCCCGGACTTCAAGGTCATGATGTTCTCCTGCTCGTCTGGGGCATCGACGGCGCCAAGAATCCCAGCACCTGTGCGCCTGTGGCGCAGCAGGGGCGGTGCTGTCCGCTGCTGGGGTTTGACGGGGTCGTATGCCTGGATCCGGGGAGGAGTCACCCGGCGGTCCTTGAGGGCTTCGCCGGCCTGGTCCCGATTCTAGGGCTTAATCTGACTAGTTCACAATAAGGGGGGAATATTGCGCTGTTCCCTCTGCGTCAACGGTCTTGCGCCACAACACAAGAGCCGTGGAGCGGGCGCGGCAAGACTGGGAGCAACCCGCTATGCCGCCCGGCTGGCGCCCTTGACTACTCGAAGTGGAGTACCCCTTGGAAACCTACGATGCGCTCCTCGCGTCCATTGCCGCCGCTGCCGGCGCCGGCCGGACCATCCTCGATCCGGCCACGGGCCAGCCGGTCGGCGAAGCCCCCATCCACAGCCTCGACGACCTTGAAGGCGCCGTGGCCGCGGCCGTCGCCGCGCAGCCGGCCTGGGCTGCGCTGGGCCATGGGGCCCGGTCCGCTGCGCTCCTGAAGGCAGCAGACGCCGTCGAGCGTTCCGCCGAGGAACTCGCCCGGCTGCTCTCCCGCGAGCAGGGCAAACCACTGAACGGCCCTAACGCCCGGTTCGAGGTGGGCGCCTGCGTGGCCTGGCTGCGTGCCACGGCCGGCCTGCCGCTGGAGCCCGAAACCATCGTGGACGACGGCGAAACCCGCGCCGAGCTGCATTACCGGCCCATCGGGGTGGTGGGCGCGATCGGGCCCTGGAACTGGCCCATGATGATCACCGTCTGGCAGCTGGCCCCAGCCCTGCGCATGGGCAACGCCGTCGTGGTAAAGCCCTCCGAGTACACGCCGCTTTCCGTCCTGGCGCTGGCTAAAGTCATCAACGAGGAACTCCCGGAAGGCCTCCTGACCGTGGTCTCCGGCGGCCGGGATGTCGGCGCCCGACTGGCCGGCCACCCGGCGATCGGCAAGGTCATGTTCACCGGCTCCACCGCCACCGGCCGCGCCATCATCAAGTCCTCCGCGGACACCGTCAAGCGGCTCACCCTGGAACTGGGCGGCAACGACGCCGGCATCGTCCTCCCCGACGCCGACCCCAAGGCCATTGCCCAGGACATCTTTTGGGGTGCCTTCATCAACACCGGCCAGACCTGCGCCGCCCTCAAACGCCTCTACGTTCACAGCGACATCTACGACGCCGTCTGCGAAGAACTCACCGCCGTCGCCAAGGCCATGCCGATGGGCAACGGACTGGAGGAAAACAACGTGCTGGGCCCGCTGCAGAACAAGGCCCAGTACGACGTCGTCGCCAACCTCGTGGAGGCGGCGAAGGTTTCCGGAGCACGCATCCTGCTGGGCGGGGACCCGGACACCGGCCGGCCCGGCTACTTCTACCCCACCACCCTGGTGGCGGACATCGACAATGACAATCCGCTGGTGGCAGAGGAACAGTTCGGGCCGGCCCTTCCGATCATCCGCTACAGCAGCATTGACGAAGCGGTAGAGAAGGCCAACGCCCTCGATGTCGGACTGGGCGCCTCGGTCTGGTCCCCGGACCTGGAAGCCGCGCGCGAGGTGGCTGGCCGGATCCAGGCCGGTACCGTGTGGATCAACCGGCACGGCGCCGTGGATCCCCGCATCCCCTTCGGCGGGGCCAAGCAGTCCGGCTATGGCGTCGAGTTCGGCGTGGAAGGGCTCAAAGCACTCGGGGTGCCGCAGGTCATCAACGGCTGACCTTGAAGCGGGAGCCCGGCACGCAGGGTGCCGATGCCGGGCTCCCGGGGCTTTGGCGGCGCTACCCCAGGGCCGGGGCGGTGGATGTCCGGCCGGCGAACTGCCGGCGGGCCCAGCGGGCCAGCTTCTTGCCCTTGCCCTTCCACCAGTTGTCCTCGTCCTGGTTGTGGTGGAACCGGAAAACGATGGCCACCAGGACGAACATGCCCGTCACCACGTCCACCCAGGACGACATCACCAGGGCGACGAAGACAGTCAAGGCATTGGCGACGATGGACGGAATGGCCAGGGTCCGGAACACGGTACTGGCCACGTAGCGGCGGTGCGACCTCGGGACGGACAGTTCGCGGACCATATCGAAGCAGACGCAGACCACCACAATGGTCTGCCCCAGGGCCAGGAGCATCTGGCCCGGCAGTGAGCCGCTGAATGCCGCGACGGACTCCATGCCCGGGCTCATGGCCGGGCCTTGCGGTTGACGCCTTTACTGAATACACCAAACACGGAAAACCCCCAGAACTTGCGGAACCACCGCCGCTGATCCGGCGATGGTTCCATTCAAGGTTCGGGGGGCTTTGGGGTCACGAGTAGTGGGTACTCTAGTTTTCGCCAGGGCCCAACCGCTGTACTTACTTGCCGATGGCGCGGGGCCGCCACAGCATGACAGCCTGCGACCGTGGCCGGGGCCGCTGCCCGCGGGAAAGGCTCACGACGTCGCCTGCGGCACCGGCAGCGAAGATGCGCGAGTCCACAGCCCGCGGCCGGCGCCCCAGCTCCTCGGTAAGTTCGGCGATCCGGCTTTGGAGGGCGGCCACCTGGTTTTCAAGTTCCAGGATGCGCTTGATTCCCTCCAGCGAGACGCCTTCCTGGGACAGCCGCTGCACCTCCCGCAGCATGTTCACGTCGCGCTGCGAGTAGCGCCGGGACTTCCCGGGGGCACGGCTTGGCTTGACGATGCCGAGCCTGTCGTATTGCCGCAACGTCTGCGGGTGCATGTCTGCAAGCTCGGCCGCCACGGAGATCACGAAGATCGGCTGGTCAGCACTGATGTCCACGGCTCACCTCCGCTCCTAGAGCCGGGCCTTGGCTGCCAGGCCCTCACGGACGTCCGCCGACGACGTCGCCTCGGCGAACGCCTTGACCGCAGCTTCGGCGTCCTTGTTGAGATTCTTGGGAACGGCGACGTCGATGGTCACCAACAGGTCACCGGTCGCCTTGGACGTCTTCACGCCTTTGCCCTTGACCCGCAACGTGCGGCCCGACGGCGTTCCTGCCGGAACCCGCACCTTGACCGTGTCACCGTCGATGGTGGGAACTTCGATGTCCGCGCCCAGGGCAGCCTCGGGGAAGGTGACGGGCACATGGATGCGGAGGTTGTCGCCGTCTCGCGTGTAGAACGCATGCGGCTGGACCGCGACGGATACCACCAGGTCACCGTTGCCGGCAGCACCCGGCTGGCCCTTGCCGCGGACGCGGACTTTCTGGCCGTCCTTGATGCCGGCGGGTACACGGACGTCGATCACCTCGCCGCTGGGCTCGCGCAGGCCGATGGTGGTGCCGCGGATGGAACCGGCGAACGAGATGCTGGTGGACGCGGTGCGGTCGGCTCCCTTCTGCGGCGTGCGCTGGAAGCCGGGGGAACCACCGAAGCCGCCGAACAGGTCTGCGAACTCGGGCGGGATGCCGCCTGCGGACGGGTTGAACCCGCCCGAGTGGCGCCCGGTGTTGCCCGTGAAGAGGCCACCGAACATGTCCTCGAACCCGGCGTTGGGGGCGCCGGCGCCGCCTGGGGCAAAGCGGGCTCCACCGCCCATCGCGCGGATGGCGTCATACTGCTGGCGCTCGTCAGGGTCTGAGAGCACCGAGTAGGCCTCGGAGATGTCCTTGAACTTCTTCTCGGAAGCAGCGTTCCCGGCATTGGTATCAGGGTGGTGCTGCCGCGCAAGCTTCCGGTAGGCCTTCTTGATGTCGGCTTCGGAAGCGTCCTTGGCAACACCAAGGATCTTGTAAAAATCCTTGTCCACCCAATCCTGGCTAGCCAATGGCGTTTCCTTTCAAAGTACAAAAGCGTATGGCGAGATTACCGCTAAGCCGGAGCGGATGAGGGGGCCCGGGAGTGGCATCGGGCCTGCCGGAGCTGGGTGGCTAACGATCGTAGATCGTTAGCCACCCAGCGTAGGGGCGGGGCCCCCTCATCCGCGGAGGCGTTGGGGTAATGCTACGCAGGGACGGCGACGATGACCTGGGCGGCGCGGAGCACGCGGTCTCCTGATTTGTAGCCGGAGCGGAGGACCTGGCTGACGGTGTCAACCTCGATGTCTTCGCCGGGCTGCTGGATCAGGGCTTCGTGGATCGTGGGATCAAACTCCACGCCGGTCTCGTTGATCCGGACCAGGCCGTAGGTCTTCAGCGCGTTCTCCAGCTTGGTGGCGATCGCTGCGAAGGGCCCGTCGGTGAGGTCGCCGTGCTGCCGTGCGGCGTCGACGTCGTCCAGGACCGGGAGCAGGGAGTTCAGGACGCCGATGACGGCCATCTCTCCGGCCACGGCGCGGTCCCGTTCCACCCGCTTGCGGTAGTTGACGTACTCGGCCTGGAGGCGGAGCAGGTCGTTGCGCAGTTCGGCGGCCTCGGCGTTGCCGGCTGCTGCCGGAGCCCCCTGGGCCACGGATTCCTCTGCGGGCACGTCCACCCCGTTGAGGATTTCCTCTGCCTGGGCCAGTGCGTCGCCGTCGGAATCGACCGCGCCCTGCTGGTGGCCGGCGCCCGGGGCGTGGCCGCCTTCGGGGTGCCGGGCCTGGCCGGTCACCGGGTCAACCTTGCGGTTGTCCCGGATGACCGGTTCGCCGTTGCCCTGCTTGGCGTCATGGTTCGCGGATGAGTTGTGCTCTTCCTCGTTACCGTGGTGCGGCATGGCTACTTCTTCGCTTCGTCTTCGTCGATGATCTCGGCGTCGACGATGTCCTCATCGGCCTTGCTGCCCGCAGAGGCACCCGGGGCACCCTCGGCACCTGCAGCGCCGGCACCGTCCGGCGAACCGGCCTGCGAGTAGATGGCTTCGCCCAGCTTGGTCTGCGAGGCCTGCAGCTTCTCGAACGCGGCCTTCACTGCGGCGTCGTCGGTGCCTTCGAGGGCCTTCTTGAGGCTGTCGACGTCGCCCTGGACCTCGGTCTTGACCTCTGCGGGCAGCTTGTCCGCGTTGTCGGCGATCAGCTTGTCCACGGAGTAGGCGAGCTGCTCGGCAGTGTTGCGGGTGTCGGTTGCCTCGCGGCGGGCCTTGTCCTCGGCTGCGTGCTCCTCGGCGTCACGGACCATGCGGTCAATGTCTTCCTTGGAGAGGCTGGAACCACCGGTGATGGTCATGGACTGTTCCTTGCCGGTGCCCTTGTCCTTCGCGGAGACGTGGACGATGCCGTTGGCGTCAATGTCGAAGGTGACCTCAACCTGGGGGACGCCGCGCGGAGCCGGCGCGATGCCGGTCAGTTCGAACGTGCCCAGCGGCTTGTTGTCGCGGGTGAACTCGCGTTCGCCCTGGAAGACCTGGATGGCCACGGACGGCTGGTTGTCGTCCGCCGTGGTGAAGGTCTCGGACCGCTTGGTGGGGATGGCGGTGTTGCGCTCAATCAGGTGCGTCATGACGCCACCCTTGGTTTCGATGCCGAGGGACAGCGGGGTGACGTCGATCAGGAGGACGTCCTTGCGCTCACCCTTCAGCACACCGGCCTGCAGGGCTGCGCCGACGGCGACGACCTCATCCGGGTTGACGCCCTTGTTGGGCTCCTTGCCGCCGGCCAGTTCCTTGACCAGTTCAGAGACGGCGGGCATACGGGTGGAGCCACCGACCAGCACGATGTGGTTGATGTCCGAAAGCTTGATGCCGGCTTCCTTGATGACGTCGTGGAACGGCTTCTTGGTGCGCTCCAGCAGGTCCTTGGTGAGGTCCTGGAACTTGGCGCGGGTCAGCTGCTCGTCCAGGTGGACCGGGCCGTCGGGGGTGACGGAGAGGTACTGGAGGGAGACGTTGGTGCTGGAGGAGGAGGAGAGCTCCTTCTTGGCCTGCTCGGCTGCCTCGCGGAGGCGCTGGAGGGCGATCTTGTCCTTGGACAGGTCGATGCCCTTGACCTTGAGCTGGTTCAGCAGGTAGTCGACAACGCGCTGGTCCCAGTCGTCGCCGCCCAGGCGGTTGTCACCGGCGGTGGCGCGGACCTGGATGGTGGAGAAGTTGTCTTCGTCCTTGCCGACTTCCAGCAGGGAGACGTCGAAGGTGCCGCCGCCGAGGTCGAAAACGAGGATGAGTTCGTCTTCCTTGCCCTTGTCCAGGCCGTAGGCGAGGGCTGCGGCGGTGGGCTCGTTGACGATGCGCAGGACGTTCAGGCCTGCGATCTCGCCGGCTTCCTTGGTGGCCTGGCGCTCGGCGTCGTTGAAGTAGGCCGGGACGGTGATGACGGCGTCGGTGACCTTTTCACCCAAGTAGGACTCGGCGTCGTTCTTCAGCTTCATGAGGATACGCGCGGAGATTTCCTGCGGGGTGTACTTCTTGTCGTCGATCGCGACGGTCCAGTCGGTGCCCATGTGGCGCTTGACGGAGGCGATGGTGCGGTCGATGTTGTTGACGGCCTGGCGCTTGGCGATCTCGCCGACCAGGACTTCGCCGGACTTGGAGAATGCAACGACCGACGGCGTGGTGCGGCCACCCTCGGCGTTGGCAATAACGGTGGGCTCGCCACCTTCGAGAACGGAGACGACGGAGTTGGTGGTTCCGAGGTCGATACCTACTGCACGTGACATGTGTTGCTTCCTTCTTTCCTTGGAAACTGGGTGGCGCCCAATGATTGAGCGTTCTGGGCTCAACTTTACTCAGGCACCACCAGATGTCAACACAACTTGAGCGAACTACGCTCAACTTTGCTCACGGCGTACAAACAAGGGTGCACGACGGCGGCCCGTCGCACTCGGCGCGGAGGCTTCAGTCCGGGGCGGGCGCGTCCAGCACGGCCGCGAGCAGCCCGGGGAAACGCACCTCGAGGTCCTCCGCGCGGAGGGTCAGGCGGCGGCCGCGGCCGTTGGCCTCGTTCCGGATCACGCCGGCCTCGCGCAGCACCTTCATTAGGTGGGACTTGGTGGACTTGGGCATGTCCGGGTTGCTCAGGGCACACTCGGCCATGTCAAGGGGGCCGGCGCGCAGCTGGCGCGCGATCTCCAGCCGGTCAGGGTCGCTCAGGGCAAAGAGCACACTTGGCAAATATAGGTCCGCGCGTTCGGGATGGGGGAGGTTCGCCTGTGTAGCCACAGTTCGACTTTAGTTGAACCATTGGCGCACTGCCAGTAGGCTGAGGTTTCGATTATTTTCGAACCAACCCCACCCTACGCAGAAGGCGGCACGTTTTGACGCACTCCCCCGCAGTCCGGCCCCAAGAGGCACGCCGGCGGCTGGGCTTTGCCCTGATCGCGGCTGCCACGGCAGCGATGATGGCCGGGGCCAGCGCTCCGTCGCCTTTCTACCCCACACTGCAGGAGCAGCTGCACCTGCTGCCCGTGGCAACCACCGGGATCTTCGCCGTGTACGCCATGGCGCTGCTGGCGGCCCTGCTGGTTTTCGGCTCCATTTCGGACCACCTGGGCCGCAGGCCGGTGATCAGCGCAGCCTTCATCCTGCTCGCCTCCAGCGTCACGGCCTTCCTGGTGGCCGATTCACTGGCCATGCTCCTGGTGGCCCGCGTGCTGCAGGGCATCGCCAGCGGCATCCTGCTGACCACGCTCTCGGCCGCGATCGCGGACCTGGAAGCGGAGGACGACCCGGGCTCGAGCGCAGCCTGGAACACCGTGGCGCCGCTGGGCGGCCTGGCACTGGGCGCCCTGGCATCCGGACTGCTGCTGGACCTGCTGGCTGAGCCGCGCACCCTGGTGTTCGTTTCGCTGACCGGCCTGTACGTGGTGTTCGCCGCGCTGGTGTGGGCCGCCCCCGAAACCTCGCCCCGGACCCCCGGGGTGGTGGCCTCGCTCAAGCCGCACCTGACCCTGCCGGCCGCCGCCCGCCGCGGATTCATCACCGGCGCCCCGGCCGTCTTTGCCGGTTGGGCCACGGGCGGGCTGTACCTGTCGCTCGGCGCCGCGATCGTCCACACCACCTTCGGCATCCGCGAGCACCTGTGGCAAGGAATGGTGATCACCATCCTGGCGGGCACCGGAGCCGCCACAGCTGCAGTCCTGCACCGGTTCGGAGCCCGCACCATCACCATTTTCGGCACCACGGCCCTGGCCCTGGGAACTGCGTTGTCCCTGCTGGCCATCGGTCTGGGCTCGTTCGGCCTGTTCCTGGCGGCCGTTGTGGTGGCCGGAGCAGGTTTTGGCACGGCTTTCATGGGCGTGATCCGGTCCATCAGCCCCCTGGTGGAGGACCACGAACGCGCAGGCACCTTTGCCTCGCTCTTCGTGGTGGCGTATACGGCATTCGGCGTTCCGGCAGTGCTGGCCGGCCTCCTGGCTCCCGTACTGTCCCTCCCGGTCACCACCTACGCGTATGGCGGCGTGGTGACGGTCCTGGCCGCGGTGGCTGCGATCAGCCGCGCCCGCAGCAAGGACGCCGAACCGGCGGGGGACGCCACGGTAGCGGCACCGGACGCCGGGATCCACTCGGGCAACACGGAAGACGTCGCTGCAGGAGCGGTTCCGGAATCCGCGGGCCGCTAGCCGCGCCGTTGCGATAAAGGGGCGAAGCGGGCCGCACAGGATGCGGCCCGGGAGGAGTCCTTACCGGTCGGAGTCCGGGCGGCCGTGCAACGGTCCCCGATCCTCCGCGGTCGACTGGACCTGGCCGTCGGTCAGGCCGTCGCGGATTGCTTCCTCCGTGCGCGCGCCTCCCGTGGTTCCGGCGTCGCCGTAGTTGCCTTCCTCGTATTCGCCGTCGGCTTCGCGTTCCGGCTCGTTGAGGGTGCCCGCGGCTCCGTAGTCCCCGTCCACGTACTGACCGCCTTCCCCTTCCAGGCCCGGGGCGCCGCTGCCCTTGCGTGGTTCCTCGGCTGCAACTTCAGGGTTCTCAGTCATGGTGCATCTCTCCTTCGAGGCTCCGCGTCCGTGCGGGCGCACTGGCAGTCTACCGAGGCCCCCTGGCCGCCAACAGGGCCAGGCCTACCCGTCATCGCGGGGCGCGCGCAGCTGCAGTCCCGCCACGCCGGCCAGGACGGCAAGGTGGTGGTCGAAAAGTTCCGCCGGGGCGCTGAAGGTGTCCGGCCCGTACTGGTTGAAGGCCTCGAAGCTGACGGCGCCAAACAATGCGCTCCACACCAGGACTCCCCGGGCCACGAGTTCCTCGGGGACGGTAAGGCCGAACTGCGCCCGGATGGCTTCCAGGTCAGCCTGGAGCGCGGCGGGGACCTCTGCCCGCACCGCATCCGCCACGGCAAGCCGCCCGGCCCGGAAAGCAGACTCAAGGATGCCGATCAGGGCGACGATCACCCGGGTACCGGGGACCGTGGTCCGCTCGGCGGGCGCATTGTAGCCCGGAACCGGGCTGCCGAACAAGAGCGCATAGCTTGCCGGCTCCCGCAGCGCCCAGGTCCGTACCGCGCGGCCCAAGGCCGTGAAGCGGCCGGCATGGTCATCGGCTGGAACCGCCTCGATGGCGGCGTCCACGTCGTCCCCCAGCTCATTAAAGGCATCAATCAGCAACAGCGTCAGCAGCTCATCCCGGCTTTCCACGTAGCGGTACACCGCCGAGGAGACCACTCCCAGGTCCCTGGCCACCGCCCTGAGGGACAGTGCCGCAGCCCCGTGCAGGGCCAGGTGGCGCCGTCCCAGCCGGATGATGTCGGCCACGGTCTGGGTCCGTGCCCGCTGCCTGGGCGTCAGGGCCCGGGCTGGTTCCGCCGTCGCGTCCGTCTTTTCTGTGTCCGTCACAAGCTCCAGCATGCCACAACCGAGAGCGGTGCCAACAAAGAAGAGCAGTGCTCTTGACAAAACCGCGGCAACAGCCCCAAGCTGATTGCGAGAGCACCGCTCTCGCTACAAACTTTCCCAGGAGGACTCATGGTCAGGAATTTCGTCGTTACCGGTGCGGGGCCGGTGGGCTGGACGGTTGCCGAGCAGCTCGCGGCCGATGGACACCGCGTCCGCGTGGTCACCCGGTCCGGCAGCGGGCCCGACCACCCATTGGTTGAGCGGATCACGGGAGACGCCAAGGATCCGGAAACCCTGCGGCGGCTCTTCGCCGGTGTTGATGCCGTCTTCCACTGCATCCACGGCTCGTCCTACACCGCCGCAGCCTGGGAGGCGGAATTGCCCGCAGCCGAGCAGGCGGTGTTGAACGCGGCCCACGAGGCAGGCGCCGTCGTCGTTTTTCCGGAAAGCCTGTACTCCTACAGCGAGCCGGACCGCGTGATGGCCGAGGACAGCCCGCGCCGGGCGGCCGGCGGCAAGCGCGGCGTGCGCACCCGCTTGCTGCAGGCCAGGGAGGACTCAGCTGCGACAACTGTGAGCGTGGCGGCCGGGGACTTCTTTGGCCCCCGGGTCCGGATGGCGCACGGCGGCGAGCGCATCGTTGTCCCCATCCTTGCCGGCCGCAATGTCAGCGTGGTGGGGAGCGCGAACCAGTCGCACTCCTTTACCTACGTCCCGGACCTCGCCGCCGCGATGGTCGCGGCAGCTGCCAACCCCGCTGCCTGGAACTCGGTCTGGCACGCCCCCACCGGGCCGGCCCTGACGCAGCGGGAGTTGGTCCAGGCCTTTGCCCGGGCCGCGGGCGTGCCGGCACCGAAGGTGCGCGTCCTGCCGGGCTGGGCCCTGCGGGCGGCGGCGTTGGTTTCCGCCGACATGCGGGAACTGGCGGAGCTCGGCTACCAGTTTGAGCACCCGTTCGTGATGGATTCGGCCCGTTCGGAGGCCGTCCTTGGCATCCGGCCCACCCCGCTGGACGCGGCTGCCGCCGCCACCGTGGACTGGTGGCGGCGGCAGGGCTGAGCGTCAGCGGGTGGGGACCTCCGTGCGGGGCTCGACGCCGGGCTCCCGGGATTGGGTGCCGGACCCGGCCTCCGCGCGGGCCAGCTTCCCGGGCCACCAGATCTTCGGGCCGATGTCATAGGCGAGCGCCGGTACCAACAGCGAGCGCACCAGCACGGTGTCCAGCAGCACGCCGAACGCCACGATGAAGGCCAGCTGCACCAGGAACATGATGGGGATGACACCAAGGGCGGCAAACGTTGCGGCCAGCACCACGCCTGCGGAGGTAATCACCCCGCCGGTCACGCCGAGGCCGCGCAGGATCCCGGGCCGGGTGCCGTGCTTGAGGGACTCCTCCCGGACCCGGCTCATCAGGAAGATGTTGTAGTCCACGCCCAGGGCCACCAGGAACACGAAGCCAAACAGCGGGACAGTGGCATCCGCTCCGGGGAACCCGAAGATGTTGTTGAAGACGAACGCGGACACGCCGAGCGCGGCCGCGTAGGACAGCACCACGGACAGCACCAGCAGGACCGGGGCCACAATGGAGCGCAGCAGCAGCATCAGGATGAAGAGGATCACCACGAGCACCACCGGGATGATGACCACGAGGTCATGCTGGGCAGTGGTGTTGGTGTCCAGGGCCGTGGCGGTCACGCCGCCCACCAGCGCACCGGGATCCACGGCCTTGACCTCGCTGCGGAGGGCCTTGACGGTTTCCTCGGCCTGGAGGGAGTCCGCGGCGTCGTTCAGCGTGGCGTTGATGAGGACCTTTCCGTCCCTTACGTCCGGGGTGCTGGGAGCCCCCGGCGCGCCGGTGATGGGCACGCTGCCTGGCGCCAGGAGGTAGGCCTCGCCCACGCCGTCGTCCGCTTTGACGCGGTCCAGCACTTCGGCGGCCTTGGCCTGGTCCGCAACCACGACGGCGGGGCTGCCGCTGCCGGCGTCGAAGTGGCGCGCCAGCGCGTCCTGGCCGTCAACGGCGTTGGAGGCCGTGAGGATGACGTCAGTTTGCGGCACGCCGTTGGCTTTGAGCTGCAGCAGGCCGCCGGCCGCCACCAGGAGCAGGAGGACCGACGCCACCCAGACAACCCTGGGCCGGCGGGATACCAGGGAAGCAGTGGCGCGCCACAGGCCCTTCTGGCCTTCCAGCCCGGTCACCAGCTCGGGTTCGCGCTGGTCGGCGGGGACGAGCTTGGGACGGAAGGGCCAGAACGCGGCCCTGCCCAGGAGCGCCATCAGTGCCGGCAGCAGGGTCAGCGCGGCGAACAGGGCGCACAGGATACCGGCGGCGGCAACCGGGCCGAGGGCCTTGTTGGAGTTGAGGTCCGAGAACAGCAGGCACAGCAGGGCGATGATCACGGTGGCGCCGGAGGCCAGGATGGGCTCAAAGGAGGCCTTCCAGGCGGTGAGGACTGCGGCGGTCCGGTTGGTGGTGTGGGTGAGGGCTTCGCGGAAGCGGGCCACGAAAAGCAGGGCGTAGTCCGTTGCCGCGCCGATCACCAGGATGGAGAGGATGCCCTGGCTTTGGCCGTTGAGCTGGATCCAGCCGGCCTTGGCCATGCCGAAGACCAGGAGGATGGCCGCGCAGAGGGCAAAGACGGAGGTCAGCAGCACCATGATGGGCAGCAGCAGCGAACGGTAGACGATCAGCAGGATGACGAAGACGGCGGACAGGGCCACGAGCAGCAGGATGCCGTCAATGCCGCCGAACGCGGCGGTGAGGTCGGCGGCCAGCCCTGCGGGTCCGGTCACGAAGGTTTGGGTTCCCTGCGGCGCCGCCGTGGACACCGTGTCCCGGAGTTCCTTGACGGCGTCCTTCAGTTCGGTGGAGGACCCGATGGGGACAACGAACTGGACCGCCTTGGCATCCTTGGAGGGGATCGGGCCGATTACGGCGCTGCCCAGCTTGAGGCCTTCGAGGCTGGTCTTGAGCGTGGCCAGCCCGCCCAGCTGCTCGGGGGTGAAGGCGGCGGTGTTTTCGATGACGATGATGCCGGGGACCTCGTCCGAGTCCCGGAACTTTGCCTGCCAGTCCTGCGCCTCGGTGGCTTCGGCGCTGGCGGGCAGGAAGGACGCCTGGTCATTGCTGGAGACTTCGTCCAGGCGGCCGAAAGTAGGGCCGCCCACCCCTGCCAGTCCCAGCCAGGTCACGACCAGGACGAGGGGGATGAGCCAGCGCAGCCAGAACGGGACACGCTCTTTGGCGACTTTTGTTCGTTTCATGATGCCTTCCATCCAGGGTGCCGCGAGTAGAATTGATTCCAGCATAGATTATCTCCATCATGGAGATAAGTGCCAGTCGAGCTTTTTTCGCAGATCCGCCGGTACATACAGGGCCGGGGCTCAGGCGGCTGCAGTAATATCCGTCAGTACGGTCGGGCGGAATCGGCCCGGCAGGAACGCGGACACGAATGGCTGAAGGGAGGTGGGCATGGCAGGACAGACTGCGGCAGGTCCACCGTCGTTTCCCCAGGCCGGACCGGAATTTGGCGGGCCGCCGAACCCCCTGCTTCGGCTTTTGCAGGAGTTCACCATCGAGGCGAACCGGTACGTGGACGCCGCCGGTGACCGCAAGGACATGCACCGGACGGACATGAATGCCCTGGCCGTGATCATGCGCCACACTGCAAGGGGCGAGGTGGTAACCCCCGGCGTGCTGCGGAAGGAGCTGAATCTGAGTTCCCCCGCCACCACGGCGCTGATCGACAGGCTGGACAACTCCGGGCACGTTGTCCGCGAACGGCACGCCACGGACCGGCGCCAGGTCCAACTGAAGATGACGCCCAAGGCCTTCAGGGACGGCGGCGCCATCTTTGCCCCGCTGGCGCAGCACATGGACAGTGCCATGGCGGAGTTCTCCGCGGCGGAACTGGAAACAGTGACCCGTTTCATGACCGCGATGGTCGAGGCCACCGCCGCGGCCCGGGAAGCATCCGACGACGAACAACCCAAGGGCGGGCCCCCCGGATAAGCCCCAGGATTCGCAGTGTTGGCCGCACAGGAGCGGCAACTGCAGCCCGGTTGGGAGTAGCGTTTGGTTATGAGTGCGCAGCAGCCAGGGGAAGACGTCTACACGCACGGCCACCACGAATCGGTGGTCCGCGCCCATGCCGCCCGGACCGCCGAAAATTCCGCGGCGTTCGTCCTCCCGCACCTCACGCCGGGAACAGCCCTGCTGGACGTCGGCTGCGGGCCGGGCAGCATCACCTGCGACTTTGCCGCGCTGGTCAACCCCGGTCAGGTCACCGGCCTGGACCGCTCGCCGGACGTCATCGCCCAGGCGCAGGCCCTCGCCACCGAGCGCGGCGTTCCCAACGTTGAGTTCGTTGCCGGCAATATCTACGACCTCGGCTTCGCCGACGAAACCTTCGACCTCGTCCACGCGCACCAGGTGCTCCAGCACCTCACGGACCCGGTGGAGGCCTTGCGCGAGATGCGCCGGGTGGCCAAGCCCGGCGGCATCGTGGCGGTCCGTGATGCGGACTTCCACGGAATGAGCTGGTATCCGGCCATCCCGGAACTGGACGAGTGGATGGACCTGTACCAGCGGATTGCCCGCCGCAATGGAGCAGAGCCCGACGCCGGGCGCCGGCTGGTCAGCTGGGCCCAGTCCGCGGGGTTCACCGACGTCGCCCCCAGCAGCAGCAACTGGTTGTACGCCACGGCCCAGCAGCGCCGCTGGCAGGCGCGGGTGTGGGGCGAGCGGGTGCTGCATTCAGCCTTCGCGGAGCAGGCACTGGAGTACGGGTTCGCCAACCCCGCGGACCTGGCCAGGATTTCCGCGGGCTGGCATCGCTGGGGTTCCACCGACGACGGCTGGTTCCTGATCCCCAACGGCGAAGTGATCGCCCGGGCCTAGCGCCGAAGCCGGGGCCTGCCGCCCCCTAGGATTGATGAGTGGAATTTTCCCTTTGGCTGGCCCTTGCAGGTGCCGGCGCCCTGATCAGCTTCACTCCGGGTGCCGGGGCCATCAATACCATGAGCAACTCGCTGAACGCGGGGTTCCGCCGGTCCATGTGGGGAATCCTGGGCCAGCAGGCGGCCCTGGTGGTGCATGTGCTGATTGTGGCCCTGGGCGTGGGGGTGCTGGTAGCGAGCTCACCCGTGGCCTTCAACGTGATCCGTTACGCCGGCGCCGCCTACCTGGTGTACTTGGGCATCCGCCAGTTCCTGAGCAAGCCCACGGCCGCCCGGGAGGAGGCCGCCGCCCTGCGCGATGAACCGGGGTGGTCCATCTTCCGGCGCGGCTTCTGGGTCAACCTGCTGAATCCGAAGGCGATCGTGTTCTTCCTGGCGTTCACTCCGCAGTTCATCCGGCCGGAGCAACCCCTGTTCACGCAGTACGCGGCGCTCACCGCCACCATCGTGGTCATCGACATCCTGGTGATGTGGTTCTTTTTTGCCGCAGCCGCCAGGTCCTTCCAGCGCTTCACCAACACCGAGCCGGGCCAAATCGTCCTGAGCCGGGTCTTCGGTGCGCTGTTCGTGGGCGTTGGCATCCTGCTGGCCCTGATCCACTAACGGCCAGGCGGTGGGCACCGGCGCCCGGAAGCCCTCCCCGTATGACAGCCAGTAATTCATCTTTACAAACCCGTAAAACATTGTGAACGGCCCGCTAGCCAAGACGGGCAACCAGCGCGCATGCTTAGCTTCATGAACTCAACGTCGAGCCCATACCGTGTGATCACCGTCTGCACCGGCAACATCTGCAGGTCCCCCATGGCCGAGCTCATGCTCGCGGCAGCGCTGGAACGCGAAGGGCTGGACGGGCTGGTGGAGGTGGACTCCGCCGGCACCACCGGGTACGAGGCCGGCAGGCCCATCGATCCCCGGGCCGCCCGCCGGCTGGCGGCAGCACAGTTGGCCTCCGAAAACCATGTCGCCCGGGAGTGGGACCCACGCTGGTTCAGCGAGCGCGACCTGATCCTGGCCTTGGACATCGACCATTATGCCTGGCTCACCGAAGCAGCCCCGGGCCGGGACGCCCGGAACAAGATCCGGATGCTCCGCAGCTTCGATCCCGCCATGGCCGGCCGCGATCGGCTGGACCAAGGCATCGAGGATCCCTGGTACGGCGGCCACGCCGACTTCGACGCCGTCTGGCACCAGATCCACTCCGCCCTTCCCGGGATCGTGGACCACATCAAGTCGGAGGCCCTGCGGGACACGGGACTGCAGCGGCAGGCACGCTGAAAACGGTACGCTCTAGTCCATGATCCCAGCCCCCGTCATCATCGCCATCGACGGGCGCTCCGGCGCAGGCAAGACCACCTTGGCAGTCGAACTCGCGGCCCACCTCCGCGCCCACCACAAAGTGTCCTTGTTCCACCTCGAGGACATCTACCCCGGCTGGGACGGGCTCGCGGCCGGCGTCGAACGCTATGTGTCCACGGTCCTCACACCGCTGAGCCGTGGCAAGGCCGCCACCTGGACCAGCTGGGACTGGGCCAACCATTACGACGGCGATGCCCGGGTAACGCTGCCGGCGGAGATCGTCATCGTGGAGGGGGTGGGCGCAGCGTCCGAAGCTGCCCGCCCGTTCCTGAGCGCCGTGATCTGGGCGGAAGCACCGGACGACGTCCGACGGACCCGTGCCCTGGACCGCGACGGTGACACCTACACGCCGTTCTGGGACCAGTGGGCGGCCCAGGAGGAAGAATGGCTGGGCCGCGACGACGTCCCCGGCCGGGCGGACCTGCGCGTCAACAACCGCGCCGACGGCTCCGCCCCCGCAGACCTGTTGCGGCTCCTCCCCTACCTGCCTGCGCTGGCACCGGTGCTCGCCCCGGAATTGTCCGCCCGCCGCGGCCTCCGCCTGCACGCCGAGCGCCTGGACCTGGCACCGGACGCACCGGCCCTGTTCGAAGCCCTGTACGGCCGCTCCCCGAACGCCGTTTGGCTGGACTCCTCCAACCACCGGAACGCACCGTCCGCCAGCGGTCAGCAGGTGTCCGGTCCGCAGGCGTCAGGGCACGACAGGACGGCGGCCGAGCGCAGCCGGTTCAGCATCATGGCGGACGACGCCGGCACGTTCGGGCAGTATGTCACGCACCGCGCGGGGGTTAGCCTGGTCAGCGCGGGTTCGTCCGTGGCGAAGGTTCCGGGGCCGTTCTTCCGCTGGCTGAATACGGTCTGGGGCCGGCGGGCGGTGCGGACTCCCGAGGGCTATCCGGGCGAGTTCACTTTGGGGTGGCTTGGCTGCCTGGGTTACGAACTCAAGCGCGAAACCGGCGGCAGCGACCTTTCCGCGCCCACCCCGGACGCCGCCCTGATCTTCGCCGGCCGGGCCGTGGTGCTGGACCATGCCGAAGGCACCGCCTGGCTCCTGGCGTTAGCGGCTCCGGACGCCGATGAATGGCTGGCCGGTGCGCGGGCAGCCGTGCACGCCGCCGCTTCAGCCTCCGCGACGCCCGCGGGAGCGGTTGGCGCCGGGGATGCCGGCGGCAGCACCGGCGTCGAACATCCCGGTGCGCCCGCTTTCCGCAGCCGGGACACGGGAGCCCGGTACCGGGCGAAAATCGCGGCCGCCCAGCACGAGATCGCGCAGGGAAACACCTACGAAGTCTGCCTGACCACCACCCTGGAAGCCCGGATCGCGGCGGACAGCCTGGATCCCTGGGCCACCTACCTGGCGCTGCGCCGCCGCAACCCGGCCCCGTTCGCCAGTTACCTGCGGCTGGGAGGCCTTGCCGTCGCCAGCACCTCGCCCGAGCGGTTCCTGAAGATAACGGCCGACGGCGGCATGCGCGCCGAACCGATCAAGGGCACCCGCCGCCGGGCTGCCGATCCGCAGGAAGACTCGAAACTGCGCACGGACCTGGCCACGTCCGTGAAGGACCGCGCCGAGAACATCATGATCGTTGACCTGCTGCGCAACGATCTCAGCCACTTTGCGGTGCCCGGCTCCGTGACGGTCAGCCGGCTGTGCGCGATCGAGAGTTACGCCACCGTCCACCAGATGGTCAGCACCATCGACGCCCGACTCCTTGCCGGGGCGGCCCGGGCCGAGGCGGTGGCTGCCTGCTTCCCGGCAGGGTCCATGACCGGCGCGCCCAAGATCAGCACCATGGCCATCCTGGACCGGCTGGAGGCAGGGCCCCGCGGATTCTACTCGGGGGCCATCGGGTACTTCTCGCTCAACTCGGCGACCGACCTCGCCGTCGCCATCCGGACCCTGGTGATTGACGCCTCCGGCGACGGAGCCGCGGACCTGACGCTCGGCGTCGGCGGTGCCATCACGTCGGACTCCGACCCGGACGACGAATACGACGAGATCCGCACCAAGGCCTTTGGCGTGCTCTCCACCCTGGACGCGGACTTCCCGGAGGACTGACCCCGGCTTAACGGGCCACGGCGGTCTTACTGCACCGTGGCCGTCAGCCGGGCCACGTTGTCCACGTAGCGGGCGGCCAGCGGCCGGTTCAGCCAGTCCGCCAGCTTCAACTCGTGGGAGATGTCCCGGTAGGTGTCCTCCACCGCGCGCATCTTATTGACGATGTCCTCGCCCAGGAGCATCACGGAGACCTCAAGGTTAAGCGAGAAGGAACGCATGTCCATGTTGCTGGATCCCAGGACGGCCACTTCGTCGTCGATGGTGAAATGCTTGGCGTGCAGCACGAACGGCGCCTTGTACAGGTAGATGCGCACCCCTGCCTCGAGGAGGGCTTCATAGTAGGACCGCTGCGCGTGGTGGACCAGGAACTGGTCGCCCTTTTCCGAGACGAACAGTTCCACGTCGACCCCGCGCTGCGCCGCGGTGGTGATGGCGTACAGCAGGGAGTCGTCCGGAACGAAATAGGGGCTGCAGATGGAGATCCGGTGCTGCGCGGAGTAGATGAGCGTGTTGAAGAGCCGGAGGTTGTTCTCCGTGATGAACCCGGGGCCGCTGGGCACCACCTGGGCCGTGACGTCTCCGGGCTCGGGATTCGCCGGGAGCTGCAGCTGGTGTTCCAGGGATTCGTCGGTCTCGCTCAGCCAGTCGGTGGCAAAGACGACGTTCAGGGTGGTCACGATCGGGCCCCGCAGGCAGGCCATGAGTTCCACCCATTCGCGGCCGGCCTTGCGGTGCCGCGGGTTGTTATAGGAGGGCTCGATCAGGTTCTGCGACCCCGTGAAGGCGATTTCGCCGTCCACCACCATGATCTTGCGGTGGTTGCGCAGGTCCGGCCGGCGCCATTGGCCATGGATGGGCAGGAGGGGAAGCATCCGCTTCCACTGGATCTTGCCGGCCCGGAGGCGCTTGAGCAGCTTCCGGTAGCCCTTGATGCGCAACGTGCCGATGTGGTCGAAGAGGAGCCTGACTTCCACACCCCGTTCGGCGGCCTCTTCCATGGCCGTGAGCAGGTCGTTGGTGACGTGGTCCGAGCTCATGATGTAGAACTCGGCGTTGACGAACTTCTTTGCCTTCCGCACCGCGTTGGTCATGGCCAGGATGGAGTCCGGGTACCCGGGGATGAGGTCCACGGAGTTGTTGTCCACCATGGGCAGTGATCCCAGCGTGCGGTTAAGTTCCGCTGCGGACTTCACCCACTCCGGGCCCGGGTAGTCGCTTTCGACGTCCGACAAGGCCGTGATACCGGCCCGCACGCGGTCGTTCACCAGCTCCTGCTGCGCCCGGCGGCGGCTGGACAGCTGGAAGTTGCCGAAGAGCAGGAACAGGACCAGGCCAAGGAACGGAATGAAGAAGATCCCCAGCAGCCAGGCCATGGCTGTGGTGGGACGCCTGTTGCCGGGGATGATGCCCAGTGCCAGGACCCTGATCACCAGGTCGGCAAAGCCCAGGAGCACCACAACCCACGTCGGCGCGGTGCCGGCAAGCGAAAAAGGCCACAACACGTCAATAACTCCCGGGGAGGTCGGGCTCCGGGGACGGTTCCGGCCGGCGCACTCCGCCCAGCTTAGCGGCGCCGCCGCACTAAGCTGGTGCCATGAGCTCTCCAGCCCCCGTGGTTCTCGTCTTCCTTGACCCTGCCTTCCCTGACGGCAGGGTGGCCGACGCCGCCAAACCGCAGCTCCTGGTCACGGACCTGGGCGTCACCCGGGGGGACGGGATCTTCGAAACCATGCTGGCTGTCGGCGGAGCGGTCCGGAAGATGCAGGCCCACCTGGACCGGCTCGCAGGCTCCGCCCGCGCGCTGGACCTCGAGATTCCCGGGCAGGACGTGTGGCAGCGCGCCATTGCGGCCGCCGTTGCCCGGCACCGCGCCGGGAACCCGCCGTCGAACGCTGATGCCGACGAACTGGTGGTCAAGCTGGTGGTGACCCGCGGCGTCGAGGGCGCCCCGGCCCCCACCGCCTGGGTGCAGGTCTCACCTGCCGGGGCGGCGGGCCGCCGCCAGCGGGAAACCGGCATCGACGTGATCCTGCTGGACCGCGGCTATGACAGTGACGTGGCCGAACGGGCCCCGTGGCTGCTCCTGGGTGCCAAGACGCTGTCCTACGCGGTGAACATGGCGGCCCTCCGGCACGCCCACAAGCAGGGCGCGGACGACGTCATCTTCACCTCATCCGACGGCCGCGTCCTGGAAGGGCCCACCTCCACAGTGCTGCTGGCGCACGTGGAAAAGTCCGACGACGGCACTGCGGTCAAGCGCCTCATCACGCCGCAGCTGGACAGCGGCATCCTGCCCGGAACGTCCCAGGGCGCGCTTTTCGCGGCGGCCAAGGCGGCGGGCTGGGAGCTGGGGTACGGCCCGTTGGAGCCCCGCGACCTGCTGGATGCGGATGCGGTCTGGCTGATCTCCAGCGTCCGTCTGCTGGCCCCGGTGAACCGGATCGACGGCAAGGAGATCGGCACGCCGGCCGTGCAGAAGGAACTGACTGCGGAATTAAGCGGGCTTTTCGCCGGGATCCAGTAGCCGCGCAACAGGGCCACCGGCCCCTTTTGCCCTCCCGGCTTCACCCGTAAGGTGTGGACCATGGACTCGCACAAGC
Source organism: Pseudarthrobacter sp. efr-133-R2A-89 (assembly GCF_030209315.1). NCBI lineage: Bacteria > Bacillati > Actinomycetota > Actinomycetes > Micrococcales > Micrococcaceae > Pseudarthrobacter > Pseudarthrobacter sp. efr-133-R2A-89. The sequence continues at coordinate 246,763 of NZ_JARVSE010000006.1, forward strand.
TGCCGATCGAAAACCTTTCCTTTGACGACTGCTGGGAACTCCTCGCCAATGACACCGTGGGCAGGCTGGCCATCGTGGTGGACGAGCATCCCGAGATCTTTCCCGTGAACTACATCGTCCACCTGCGAAGCATCGTCTTCCGCACCGCGCCCGGTTCCAAGCTCTGGGGCGCCAAAATGGAGCGGCCGGCGGCGCTGGAGATCGACGGCTACGATCCCGCCACCGAAATGGCGTGGAGCGTGGTGGTGCGCGGCGATACCGGGATCATCGAGGACCAGGCGGTCAAGGACCAGGTGGACGGCCTCGGCCTGGAACCCTGGCAGCCCGGCGAAAAGGCCAACTACGTCCGGCTGAACGCCAAGGCGCTGACGGGCCGCAGGTTCCAGGTCAACCGGCCGGATGTCTGGAACACCCGCGTGCAGGACCGGCGCCGGGCCTCGTTCGAATAATGCTGCGCCGCCCGCTTCCGTCCTAACCGAGCGCTGCCGCCGCCTGCCGGGACAGCTGTGCTTCCAGTCCGGACAACAGGATGGTGAGCCCCTGGTCGAGCTCGCTGGCGCCGTCGTAATCCGCCAGCGCCGGGGCCAATGCCCGCAGGTTGGAAAATTCCTTGGCGGGGAGACGGTGGAGCCCCAGCCGCAGCAGCACCTCGTTCTCTTCGGGGTCCACCACGAACTCCTGCAGTTCGTTGAGGATGTGGCCGTAGAGGAAGCCGTAGTACACGCGGTAGACGTGCAGCGCGTCTGAGGGCTCGAACCCTGCCGACACCAGCAGGGAAAGGATCTTCTCCAGCGGCCGCAGCGTGCCCAGCGGCCGCAACCCGAGGGGCGTGGAGAGGGGCCTGGTCACCAACAGGGGCACCACGTTGGGATGCTTGAGTGCCAGGGCCCGCAGGTTGTGGGCGATCGCCCGCAACTGCGCCTTCCAGTCCGGATCATCCTGCTGGATGGTGAGCTGGTCGAGCACCAGTTCCGAAACCCCGTCGAGCAAGGCAGCCCGATTTTCCGCGTAGCGGTAAAGGCTCATCGGGTCCCTGCCGAGCTCCTGGCCCAGGCGGCGCATGGTCAATGCTTCGAGGCCTTCCGCATCCACCATTTCCAGCGCTTTTGCCAGCACGACGTCCCGGCTGAGCCTGGCCTTGGCCTTGCCGGTACCGGATGGTTTGGGGGAAGTCATGAATTTGTCCTCGCTGCGGACAACTGGCCCGAGTTCATTCGAGAGGGTTGCCTCATATGTAGTCTACGGGTAAAGTCTACAGTGTAGACAGGCGTTGACGGCGCTAATGATCCCGGTTTCTTTCACAGGATTAATCTATGGACCCGATTGCCAACAGTGCAGGGCATCGAGGTTCGCTGCTGTAGCCGAACGGCGGCGCCACGCACATAGCGAAGGGACGCCATCATGGCACATTCCCAGTTTGATCTCTTTCTCCAAGACGCCACCTACTTCGACCAGACCTCCGAGTCCACTCTGGAACGCGACCGCTTCTACGGCCTGTACATGAGCTGGTGCTTCATCAACCAGCACCAGCCGGGTACGGAAACGACCTTCTGGTCGGCCATGAAAACCCGGCTGCCGGGCAGCCGCAAGGGCTTGCGCATGAAGGGGCCGGCTGCCGCCGACTACATCGTGTCCTCGTATCCCGAGCTGGTCTAGGACACAAACGCTGCGGGGGCTTCCCAGTCCCTGCCTGGCAATGACGTAAATGCTGTGGCACCCACCGTGCCGCAGCATTTTTCATCCCCGGGCCATATGGGCCAGGTGGGGATGCGGCCTAGGTGGGAATGATCCGGAACAGGAACCTGGTGCGGACCATCACCCACAGCAGGCCCAGCACCACGGCGTATGCCACGGTGTTGAGGAAGATACTCTCCTGCTGGAGTGCGGGGATATTGGCCACGACGGCGATCAGCACCACATGCATGATGAAGACATAGAGCGTTGCGCGGCCGAGCGGGATCAGGAACCAGCCCAGGGCCCGCTCAACCGGCTTCCAGTAGGCGCTGAGGAACGCATACGCCGCCACCACCAGGAAGACGACATTGAGCAGGCGGCCCGGGGCCAGGTAGGTCCGGCCAAAGAGGGCGTCATATATGGCCCGGTAGGTGGCGTCCGGCATCAGCGCCAGCCGGACGTCGTAGTTGTTGGCCAAGTAGGGGTTGCCCCAGGAGAGGAAGGCCAGGGCGAATGCGGCCACCGTGCAGGCTGCCACCACCCAGGCATGTGCCGACAACCACGCGATAATGCTGCGCCGGTGGTATCCCACCACCAGCCCCAGCACGAACAGCACCTGCCACACCAGCAGCGGAAACGAGTCCTCGAACTGGGACGGCAGGATCCGGAACCTGGTTCCGGCTCCCACGGCATACACCGCCAGCGATACCGCCAGGACCCACACGGCCTTTCCGCGGTTCAGGAGCGCCAGGATCAGGGGGCTGACCAGGAGAAGCACCACGTACAGGCCCATGACGTTGAACTGCCAGGGCCCGAACTGCAGCAGCAGGATGGCCGGCAGGACCTGGGGCGGCACCGGGAACTGGAACAGCGATGACATCCCGGCGTAGAGGTCGTACGTCCTGCCGGCACCGTTATGCCCGGCCCCGCCGGTCCCCTGGTCCACGAACGTGGTCAGGGCCTCGGTGTGGAAGAACGGAAGCTGCGCAATGAGGAAGACGCCGATCATCACCGACAGCGCGGTCACATAGAGCTTCCCCGCCCGGCGGGATGTGAGGTCCACAACCTTGCCGAAGTCTGCCCTTGCCTTCGGCCCGTAGACCATGCCCACCACCAGGCCGGAGAACAGCACGAAGAGTTCGGCACCGGAAACGAAGCCCACGGCCTCCTGGGTGAGCAGCTGGAACAGCGAGACCAGGCCCAGGTGGTTGACCACCACGAAGACAATGGCCATCCCGCGCAGCAAATCCACGCGCGAGTCCCTGTTTCCCGGGTCCTGGTAGCTCCACGCGGTGGCGGCGTTGACCCGGCGTGGAATCTGCCACAGCGCCGCCAGGAGGATGGCCATCGCCACGGCAACGGTCCAGACCGCTGCCCCGGACAGCGTGTTGGCCCGGACATACGATCCGTCCGCGGCCACGTCGGTGACCGGCCCGGTGACCACGGCGGAGGACTTCAGCCGGTCCAGCGCGGCTTTGGCGATTGCGGGATTTCCGGTGAGCAGCCAGTCGATGCTGGCCACGCCGGTATCCCTGGTGCTGGTGCGCTCGTCCCACACCACCGCTGCTGTCCTGGCGAAAGCCGGCGAGGTGGCGGTACCCACCACCTGGTCCCACCAGGCCGTCTTGATATCCGCCTCCGGCGGTCCGCCGGCAGCAGGGCTGTAGAACGCCGATGTCTGGAGCAGGAACGGCTTCTTGCGGGCCTCCGCATAGGCATTGTAGAAGTCCTCGCCGCCCGAGCCGGTCAGCATCTCCTGGAGTTCACCGGCACGCGGCACGGTGTTGACGGCAGCCCCGCCGGCGGTGTCGTCATGGTAGGCAGTCAGGCCCACCCAGTCCACGGCGTCGTCCCCCGGATAGTAGGGGGCGTAGGCGGCATCGGAGCCGTTCCAGGCGCCGTCGCCATTGGTGTCGAGGAGGGCGAAGCCGTCACTTCCCGGCTGCGGGGCATTCCGGCTCCGGTCAAAGGGGTAGTCCTTGCCCAGGTACGGCGCCCAGACCATGGCGGCCCGGCCGCCGTCGTCCTTCCTGACCGCTGCCGCGACCGCCTTGAAGGCTTCCCGGTAGGCGCCCGGCTGCTGCCCCCAGGGCACCCAGCTCGAGTTCATGTCCGGGGCAAACCGGACCAACAGCCGGCCCTTGAACCCGAAGGTCAGGTCGCGGACCTTGCCGGCGAAGGCTTCCGCTTCGGAGACGCCGATCTGGTCCAGCGGCACGGTGGGCTTCACGGTGAGCATGGCGTGGGCGCCCTTGGCCGCGGCCTGCTGCAGGAAGCCCTCAATGTTGTTCCGGTCCGAGTCGCGGAACGGAAGAGCGATGTCGTGGCCAAACACTGCCGGGCTCGCCCCCAGCCGGTCGGAGAATCCAGCGGCGGTATCCTCACCCCATTCAAGGACGGCACCCAGCCAGGGCTTGCCCTGGTCCGGTACCGCGGAGGCCGCCTGCGCGGCACCGGCGGGCGCCAGCAGCGCCAGAAGCACGACGACGGCGGCGGCCAGGAAAGCCCCGAGGGAACGGTGACGGGCACGACGACGGCCAGCCTGGTGGTGCGATATTGCTGCTCGCATGCTGGCAAGACCCCCCGGTACTCCCACTGTGACGGCAGGGCGGCGCCCCGGTAGAAACTTTATCGGTCCCGCGGCCCCGCCGGGTTTCCGTGACGCGGTGGTCGCGGGCTCTCAATTACGGAACATGACGACGGCGGCCGTGCGGCTTGGCGGCGCAGGTGTTACGTTTTTGGGGAGTAATGAGTACCGGTGTTAAGCCCTGACTGGCCGGTCGGCAACCCTCCTCTCGCGGCGGGGTGCCTCAGGTGAATACTTGGCATATCGACCGATTCGAGCTGCAAGCGTGAAAGAAGGAGATCCGTCGTGTCTGACGCACCCGCCCCTGACGAAAAATTGTCCTACCGCCTGATTACAGGCCCGGACGACCGCTCCTTCTGCGAGCGGATCTCGGCTGCGCTTGCGGACGGTTATGTCCTGCACGGCAGCCCGGCGGCGACTTTCAACGGCAGCAGCGTCATCGTGGCCCAGGCCGTTGTCCTCCCGGCCGCCATCGCGTCGGCAGACGCCGCGGTGGCCACGGCCGTTGACGACCTGGAAGGCGAGTTCGACGGCGAGGGCCACGCATGAGCTACGCGGGAGACCTGACGCCGCAGGAAGCCTGGGCCAAGCTGGAGCAGGGCGCCATCCTGGTGGACGTCCGCACCGAGGGCGAATGGGCCCACATCGGCATTCCGGATACGAAGGCAACGGACAACGATCCCCTCTTCATCCAGTGGACCTTCCCCGGCGGCATCCCCAACCCCGATTTCGTGAAGGACCTCAAGGAGCAGGCGCCCGAGGACCCCGGCGCGGAGCTGGTGTTCCTGTGCCGCTCGGGCCAGCGATCCATCGCCGCGGCCGTGGCGGCCACCCAGGCCGGCTTCACTTCCTACAACGTCCTGGAGGGCTTCGAGGGGGAACCTGACCGCTACGGCGAACGGACCGTCAACGGCTGGAAGAACCGCGGCCTGCCCACCAACCTCGGAAAGAACTAAGTGACCTTCAATCAAGACGCCCCCGGCTGGAACCCCGACACCCAGGCCGTCCGCGGCGGGCTGGACCGCACCAACTTCCAGGAAACCTCCGAGGCCATCTTCCTGAATTCCGGGTTCGTCTACGAATCCGCGGCCGCAGCCGAACGCGCCTTCACCGGCGAGGACGAGCGCTTCGTGTACTCGCGCTACGGCAACCCGTCCGTGGCCACCTTCCAGGAACGGCTCAGGCTGCTGGAAGGCACCGAGGCCTGCTTCGCGACGGCGTCGGGCATGTCCGCGGTGTTCACCGCTTTGGGCGCGCTGCTCGCGGCCGGTGACCGTGTGGTGGCCGCCCGGTCACTCTTCGGGTCGTGCTTCGTGATCCTGAACGAGATCCTGCCGCGGTGGGGCGTGGAAACGGTCTTCGTCGACGGCCCGGACCTGGACCAGTGGCGCGAGGCCCTGTCCAAGCCCACCACCGCCGTCTTCTTCGAATCCCCGTCCAACCCGATGCAGGAAATCGTGGACATCGCGGCGGTGAGCGAGCTGGCCCACGCCGCCGGCGCCAAGGTAGTTGCGGACAACGTCTTCGCCACTCCCCTGCTGCAGCGCTGCGGGGACCTCGGCGCGGACGTCATCGTGTACTCCGGCACCAAGCACATCGACGGGCAGGGCCGGGTCCTGGGCGGCGCCATCCTTGGCACCAAGGAGTTCATCGACGGCCCGGTCAAGCAGCTGATGCGCCACACCGGTCCGGCCCTTTCGGCGTTCAACGCCTGGGTCCTGACCAAGGGCCTGGAAACCATGAGCCTGCGCGTCCGGCACTCCTCGGCCACCGCCCTGCGGCTCGCCGAGTGGCTCGAGGAGCAGCCTGCCGTGAGCTGGGTGAAGTACCCGCTGCTGAAATCGCACCCGCAGTATGAGCTGGCGGCGAAGCAGATGAGTGCCGGCGGCACGGTCCTCACCCTTGAGCTGGCGCCCTCGGGCGGGCGCTCCGGCAAGGAGGCCGCCTTCGCCCTGTTGGACGGCCTGCGGATCATCGACATCTCCAACAACCTCGGCGATTCGAAGTCCCTGATCACACACCCCGCCACCACCACGCACCGCGCCATGGGGCCGGAGGGGCGGGCCGCCATTGGCTTGAGCGACGGCGTGGTCCGGCTGTCCGTGGGGCTCGAGGACGCGGACGACCTCATCCGCGACCTGGAACAGGCCCTGAAGCAGATCTAAGGCGTCAGGCCTGGCGGACCCGCAGGAGTTCCGGAGTGTCTTCCACGTCGGAAAGATCCAGGGCGCCGCGCATGGTGACGTCAACGGCGTGCCGGACCACTGCCCCGAAACCCATATCCTCGGGAGGCGGTCCGGCCAGCGCCCTGTCGCGGGCCCGGCGCTGTTCGGCGGCCCCTGTCCCGCGGGCGATGATGTGCTCCACGCCCTGCCGGGCCAAGGCCAGTTCGCCCTGCGCCTGTAGGACAGGTGCCAGGTAGTCCACCAGGGAACGGGCTACGTCCGCGGCCGGGGCCGGGCGGAAGTTCCCAAAGTCCAGGAGCTCGCCGCTGAGTCCCGAACTGCTGGCCTGCCAGGAGGCCATCCGCAGCAGGACAGTGGGCACGGGCGCCGGGTCCACGCCCTCGCGCCATTCCCTGCCGGCTGATTCCACCAGGGCGCGGACCAGCACGGCGATCAAGGCTGCATCCTCGGCGCGGAGGCAGACGTCCGCCACCCGCACCTCAACCGTCGGGTGGTTCCGGGAGAGCCGCGCGTCGAAATACAGCATCCCTTCATCGAGCATCACGCCGGTGTCCAGCAGCCGGGTGACCACCCTCCTGTACGCGGGGTACGTCCCGTAGATCGCGGCCGGACCGGACGTCGGCCACCGGTTCCAGGCCTGGGTGCGGTAGCTTTCGAAACCGGTGGGGACGCCGTTCCAGTACGGCGAGTTGGCGCTCAACGCCGTCAGGACCGCCAGCTTGTCGCGGATCCGGTCCAGGACCGCCACGCCCTCTTCCGGCGATTCGATGTAGGTGTGCACGTGGAATCCGCAGGTCAGCTGCTCCTGCGCAGTGAGGCCAAAGCGCTCCAGCATCCTGGCGTAGCGCGGGTCCGGCGTGGTGTGGCTGGTGGATGCCAGCGGCGACGTGGCCAGCGCAGCCACTCTGGCGCCGTGTTTGGCCGCCGCCTGGTTGGCCATGGCGCGGCCGGCCCTGATCTGCTCGAGCAGGGCCCCGGACTCCAGGCAGGGCTTGGTCTGCGTCTCGATCTGCTCAAGCTTCAGCTCGGCACTGAGGCCCATCTCGTCGTCGTGATCCGCCTGCTTCCCGGAGTGGTGGAGGTCCGGGTCCACCGGGAGATCGTCCGCGGCCACACGGTGCCCGGCGAGGAGGGCGTCCGCCAGGGCAAGCGGCTCCCCGGACTCCGGATCAACAATCAGGAGTTCTTCCTCGACGCCGAAAGTACGCATACGAACATTCTGCGTCAGGGGCCGGAAATTCCGGGCGCCGCTGGTGATCATGACGAAGCATGAACGCCTAGTCCTGGAAGTACTCCACCTTGGCGCCGATGGTGTTGAGGCGCTCCGCCAGGTCCTCATAGCCGCGTTCAATGACGTAGATGTTGCGCAGCTCAGAGACGCCCCGCGCGGCGAGCATGGCCAGCAGCAGGCAGGCGGCAGGCCGGAGCGCCGGCGGGCAGCCCACCTCGGCGGCACGCCACTTGGTGGGTCCGTTGACGTAGATCCGGTGCGGGTCCAGCAGCTGCACCTGCGCACCGAGCCGGTTCAGCTCCGTCAGGTAGATGGCCCGGTTTTCGTAGACCCAGTCGTGGATCATGGTCTGCCCGTGGGCGTTCGCGGCGATCACGGCGAAGAAGGGCAGGTTGTCGATGTTCAACCCGGGGAACGGCATGGGGTGGATCTTGTCCTCGGGGGCTCGCAGCTCCGACGGCTTGGTGGTCACGTCCACCAGCCGGGTGCGGCCGTTGCGGGCCATATATTCGCCGGAGATTTCGAGCTTCTGCCCCATCTGGCCCAAGGTGGCCAACTCGATTTCCATGAACTCGATGGGTACCCGCCGGACCGTGACCTCGGAATTGGTGACGATGCCGGCCGTAATCAGGCTCATGGCCTCAATCGGGTCCTCGGACGGGAAATACTCGATCTCGGCGTCGATCACCGGCCTGCCGGTGATCCGGAGCGTGGTGGTTCCCACGCCCTCGATGGCCACCCCGAGCATCTGCAGGTAAAAGCACAGGTCCTGCACCATGTAGTTGGGGCTGGCGTTGCGGATCACGGTTGTTCCCGGCCGGTGGGCCGCCGCCATGATCGCATTCTCGGTAACGGTGTCCCCCCGTTCGGTGAGGACAAACGAACGGTCCCGGGTGTCCGCGGGAGGCGCCTGGACCGTGTAGAAACCTGCGGTGGCTTCCACCGAGAGCCCGAATTCGCGCAGTGCCTGCATGTGGGGTTCCACCGTGCGGGTCCCGAGGTCGCAGCCGCCGGCGTAGGGCAGCCGGTACTCCCGTGACTCGTCCAGGAGGGGGCCAAGCAGCATGATGACGCTGCGGGTGCGGCGGGCCGCGTCCACGTCCATCCCTTCCAGGTCAAGGACGGCCGGCCGGCGCAGGCGGAGATCGGTGTCGTTGAGCCAGGTGCATTCCACGCCGATGCTGGTCAGCACTTCAACGATGCGGTTGACTTCTTCGATCCGGGCGAGGCGGCGGAGCACGGTGGTGCCCCGGTTGATCAGGCTGGCGCACAACAGTGCCACGCCGGCGTTCTTGCTGCTGTTGACGTCCACCGCGCCGGAGAGGGTACGTCCGCCCTCCACCCGCAGGTGCGTCATCCGGGGTTTGCCCACGTTGACGATGCTCCGGTCGAAGATGTTCTCCAGCCGCTGGATCATCTTGAGGCTGAGGTTCTGCTTGCCTTGTTCCATCCGGGCGACGGCGCTTTGGCTGGTACCGAGTTCGGAAGCCAACTGGCCCTGGGTCCAGCCCTTCTCGCTCCGGGCGTTCCTCAACATGGCGGCGACGTGGCCGGCGGTCTCCTGAGTCATGACGAAAATATATCATGGATGAGATAGCAGGGCCGGGAACTGTCATTCGAGGGCTTTTCCGGGGTAACCTACCCGCTACATGCGATAGTACCGCCAGGTAACCCCGTTAGCTGCCCAACCACACCATGTTCCAACGGCCCGCGGCAAGCGCCGCACCAAGGGCACACCCCGCGATCAGGACGCCGCCGCCCACCACCCACAGGTCCAGGACACTGAACGTTGATTCCCGCGCCCAAGTCCGTTGCCCGCCGCCGAAACCCCGCGCCTCCATGGTCACGGCAAGCCTCGACGCACGGCGGATCGCCTGCACCAGGAGCCCGAAACTCTGCCCCAGGGTCGCCTTTACCCGCTGGACCACGTTGCCGCTCGACCCCACGCCGCGGGCACGCCGGGCCATGCCGATGGTCTGCCATTCCTCGGCCATGAGCCCCACCAAGCGCATCGCCGCCAGCGTTCCCAGGACGAACCGGTGCGGCAGGCGCGCCTTCTGTGCCAGCGCATCGGCAAGGTCCGTCGGATCGGTACAGCTCATCAGGAGCACCGCCGGAAGGGCAATCGCGAAGCCCCGCAGCAGGAAGCCGATGCCCAGCTGGAGGGAGCCTTCGCTCATGGTCCAGATGCCGGCGTCGAGCAGGATCCTCCCGCTGTCCGGCGCCAGGATGGAGGTGCTCCAGCCGCCGATGGCGGCGGCGAGGATCAGCGGCCAGCCCCGCTGCCAGAGCAGGGACACGGTGAGGCCGGCCAGGGGAAACAGCATCAGCTCGAAGACCAGGGCCACGGACGCGGACACCCAGTCGATGGACAGTGCCAGGACCGCGGTGATCAGTACCACGGCGGCAAACTTGCTCAGTGGGTTGGCCCGGGCAAGGAGGGCACGGTTGCCGTCCAGGGTCAGCTGCTGCCTCATGGCGCCACCGGTTCCGCAGCGGCCATCCGCAGCTCGGCTCCGCCCAAAGCCTGGGTGAATTCGGCGTCGTGGGTCACGGACACCACGGCCGTGCCGGCGTCCAGGAGTTCGGACAGGAACGAGGCCAGCTCTGCCCAGGTGTTGGCGTCCTGCCCGAACGTCGGCTCGTCCAGGACCAGCACCTGCGGGCTGGCGGCAAGGACCGTGGCCACGGACAGCCGCCGCTTCTCCCCGCCGGACAATGTGTAGGGGTTGGCGTCCACCAGCCGGGTGAGCCGCAGCCGCTCCAGCAGTTCCTCCACCCGGTCCTCGCCGTGGCCCAGGTGCCGCGGCCCGAACCGCAGCTCGTCAAGCACCTTGCCGGTCACGAACTGGTGCTCAGGCTCCTGGAACACGGTGCCCACCCGTGAGATCAACTGCTCGGCCTTCCACGCGTAGGGGTCGATCCCGGCACCGCGGCTAAGGTCCACAGTGGCGGACACCTTTCCGGCCACCGGTTCAAGGAGCCCGGCAAGGGTCAGTGCGAACGTTGATTTCCCGGCGCCGTTCGGGCCGGTGACGGCCAGCGCCTGGCCGGCCCGGACCTGCGCGGCAACACCCTCCTGGACAGGGACCGGCGGGATTTTCCGGAAGCCTTTGCGGCGGGGACGCTCGCGGGAGACGGCCAGGTCTTCGGCTGCCAGCAGGAGATTGCCGGTTCCGGCGGCAGGGATGGCGGACCGGCGGCGGGTGGCTGGCACATACCCCGGCACCCAGACTCCGGCTGCCGTCAGCATGGCCCGGGCCTCGCCGAGCACCCGGTCCGGAGGTCCGTCCAGGAGCACGGCGGGATCCGAGGCGGAGCCCGGCTGCAGGACCACGATCCGGTCCACCAGGTCCTTCCAGACGGAAACCCGGTGCTCCACCACCACCAGGGTGGCACCGGTCTTGTCCAGGCAGCGTGCCACGGCGTCACGGACCTCCAGGACGCCGTCCGGGTCGAGGTTGGCGGTGGGCTCATCCAGCAGGATCAGCCCGGGGCGCATCGCCAGGATGCCCGCCAGCGCCAGGCGCTGTTTCTGCCCGCCGGAGAGGGCCGACGTCGGGTGGTCCAGCGGGAGGTGGGACAGTCCGACGTCGGCAAGCGCCTCGTGCACGCGCGCCCAGATGGCGTCGCGGGGCACGGCAAGGTTCTCGGCGCCGAAGGCGACGTCATCCCCCACCCGGGAGAGGACCACCTGGGTCTCCGGGTCCTGCTGCATGAGGCCGGACCGGCCTCGACGCTCGCGGGGTGGAGCGCCGTCGACCAGCAACGAACCGGACTCGTCCGCGTCGCCGGCCTCGCCGTCGTCGTTAATGTCGCCCAGGACCCCGGCGAGGGCATGCAGGAGCGTCGATTTCCCGGCACCCGAGGGACCGAGCAGGAGTACCCGCTCGCCGGGGCGGATATCGAGGTCGAGGGCGTGGACTGCAGGTTTGGCCCTGCCGGCATGCCGCCAGCCCCAGCCGCGGGCCGTGATGGCGGCAGGGCGCACGCCTCCTGCGGCGTCCTGGGAGGGCGCCATCAGGAGAAGACTGGCTCCGTTGCAGCCTTGCGGGACGCGAAGGAGCTCAACACGCCGGTGCGGGCCAGGCCGCGGGTAGCGAGCCAGGACAATGCGCCCGCCAGCACGGCGCCGGACACCGTGGTCAGGACGATGTAGGCGAGCTTGTCCGCCCCGGAGTAGGCAATGTTCCAACCCCAGGGTGCGAATGAGTCATTCAGGCCGCAGAAGAATCCAGCGGCCGCCCCCGCCAAGAGGGAGACGGGCAGGTTGAACTTGCGGTAGACGAAAACCGCGAAGATGATTTCCGCGCCCAACCCCTGGATGAAACCGGAGAAAAGGACTGAGGCGCCATACTGGGAACCCATCAGGAGCTCGCCCGTTGCGGCCACGGTTTCGCAGAACAGGGCGGCTCCGGGTTTGCGGATGATGAGCATTCCCAGCACGCCGGGAATCATCCAGCCGCCGGCCAGGATCCCGGTCAGGGGCGGGTAGGCGGCGTTCATGGGGGCCGACAGGGCGGCGGCGCCCTGGTCCCAGGCCCAGAAAATGACTCCACCGGCGATGGCCACCAGGGCCGCCACCACGATGTCGACGACGCGCCAGGACTTACTGGTGGTCTTCTTGATTGCAGCAGTACTCATGTGATCCTCCTGGGTAACAGGAGGGGAAAGTGGCTCCGGCTGGCGGACCGTTGCCGGTCCGGCCGGACACTTTGAGAACTCGACTCCCTTGCGCCGGTACTAACCGGATCAGGTTCGAGGGTCTGCGGCTGTCCCGCACTCTCAGCGCCCACCTGCGGTTCCCGGCATGGCCAGGTTGTCCGACGGCGGCGCTCCCCTGTCGTTTTTAAATGTTGATGTTCGCGTATAAATACTGCCCGGTTTGGGCGTGGTCAAGTTTACACCTGGCAGAGGCCGGGCGGCGGCCATGACGGCTAATGCGCCGGATGTGACCGCGACCCGCCGTCAGCGGCCCGGCGAGGATGCCGGCCATGCCCTTGCCCGGACCAGTCCGGCTGTACGGCTAGGCTGGAGGCAGTCCGTTTTCCGCCCGCAAGGAGTACTAGGAATGAACCTCTTCATCAAGCTGCTCGGTACCGGGGTGAGCCTGGGCGCAGGCCTGGTCGGCACCAAGCTCGTCAACACCATCTGGGAGAAGACCACCGGTCAGAAGCCGCCCAGCGGCAAGGGCGAGGACGTGCCCACCAGCCTGCGGTCGGCATTGACGTTCGCACTGATCTCCGCCTCCGTCAGCGCCATCATCCAGGTCCTGGCCAACCGGGGCACCCAGCGCGCCATCACCCGCTTCGCCAAGACGCAGGACATCGTCTAGCTGCTGGCGTTTTTAGCCGTCGTCGCGGTTGTCCGTCCGGGCAGCCTCGGCGGCGGCTTTTTGCACTACGGCCTCGAGTTCATCGGCGGCGAGCAGCTCCCGGTGCAGGTGCTTGGTGCGGTAGCCGGCCCGGCCCACCATGTGCGCGGACACCGGCACCGTGAGCAGCTGGAAGATCCAGGCCACCACCAGGACCGGCCAAACCCACCAGGTGCGCATCTGCAGCCCAATCGCTGCCAGCAGCAGGAACAGGCCCAGGACCTGCGGCTTGGTGGCGGCGTGCATGCGGCTCATCAGGTCCGGGAAACGGAGCAGCCCGATTGCGGCACCCAGGGACAGCAGCGCACCCGCCACCATGAACACCGCGGAGGCAAGGTCGATCCACGCGTCCGCGCCGGAAAAGTCAGGATTCATGGGGGTTCACCCTCCGGTCGGCGACGAACCGGGCCACCGTGACCGACCCGATGAACCCGATGATGGAGATGGCCACCACCAGCATCAGGTTGTTCAGGTGCCGGTTCACGGCCATGTCCACGCACAGGGCCCCGCCCAGGATGGCGAGCAGGACATCGGCCGCAAGGACCCGGTCCAGCAGCGAAGGGCCGCGGGCAATCCTGATGATGGCCCCGCCCGCGGCGAGGGAGAAGATGACGGCCGTGACCGCCAGGACAACGGGCATCATGCAGACGCCTCCATTCGGACGGCTTCAAGTTCTTCGGCGGAACCCATGATGCGGATCAGGCCCGCTTCGATGGACCGGACCTCGTTCCGCAGGCCCTCGATATCCTGCTTCGAGGTGATGTTCAGTGCGTGCAGGTACAGGGTGGAGGCCGGGCGGTCCACCTCCACCACCAGGGAGCCGGGAATCAGGGAGATCACGTGACCGGTGGCCGTGACGATCAGGTCCTGGTGGCTCCGGAGCTTCACCGCGACGACGGCGTTGGTCACCTTGGGGCCGCGGACGGTGGCCAGATACAGGACCTGGCCGCTGGCGACCACCACTTTCGCCAGGAAGGCAAAGGCAAAGGGCACGGCGTACAGGATGTTGAACCGGCCGCTGAGTTCCACCGGCGGAAGGTAGAACAACCTGGCAACGCCCACCGCCAGCAGGGCGCCGAAGAGCAGGTTCCCGGGGCTGAAGTCCTGCCAGAGGGCACCCCACACGATCACCAGCCAGACCAGGAGGGGAAGCTCCTGGCGCAGCGAAATCCGTTTGCGGCTCATCGTCCTCCTCCCGTCACGGTGGCCGGGACGGCGGTATTGCTGCCGAGGACCGACTGGATGTACGGGGCCCGGTCGAGCATGTCCCGCGCAGCCTGGTCGGAGAGACCGAACAGCGGCCCGGCGAACACGGTCAGGGCGACGCCGAGCACCACCAGGCCAAGGGTTGATCCCACCATGGTGCGCGGAAGGAGCGTGACCGTGTTGAGTTTGGCGCCCGGCCCGGCGGCGCGCCCGGAGGGTCCGGCCAACAGCACAGGGTCCGGATGTTCGGCGTCCTCCGGCTTCCGCCAGAACGCACGGTTCCATACGCGGGCGATGGCCAGCAGCGTCAGCAGGCTGGTCAGCACCCCTCCGATCACCAGCGCGTAGGCCAGCGGGGTTCCCAGCTCAATGCCGGCCTGCAGCAGCCCCACCTTGCCGAGGAACCCGGAGAACGGGGGGATGCCGGCCAGGTTCATACCGGGGATGAAGAACAGCATTGCCAGCAGGGGCGAGAGCTTGGCCAGCCCGCCGAGCCGGTCAACCGAGGAGCTGCCGCCGCGGCGTTCGATCAGGCCGGTCACCAGGAACAGGCTGGTCTGGATGGTGATGTGGTGCGCCACGTAGAAGACCGCCGCTGCCAGGCCTGCCACGGAGGACATGGCCAGGCCGAACACCATGTACCCGATGTGGCTGACCAGGGTGAACGAGAGCAGACGCTTGATGTCGCTTTGCGCCAGCGCACCAAGGATGCCCACCACCATGGTCAGCAGTGCCACCACCATCAGTGGCGTGTTCAGGGTGTCGCCGGGGAACAGCAGCGTTTCGGTCCTGACCATGGCGTACACGCCCACCTTGGTCAACAGGCCGGCGAACACGGCGGTGACGGGTGCCGGCGCCGTGGGGTAGGAGTCGGGGAGCCAGAAGGACAGCGGGAAGACGGCGGCCTTGATGCCGAACGCCACCAGCAGCATGACGTGCAGCAGGGTCCTGGTGCCTTGGTCCAGGTCGCCCAGCTTGAGGGCGAGGTCGGCCATGTTCACTGTCCCGGTTGCCCCGTACACCATGGCGATGGCGATCAGGAAGAGCACGGAGGACACCACGGACACCACCACGTAGGTGACGCCGGCGCGGATCCGGGGCCCGGTGCCGCCCAGGGTCATGAGCACGTAGCTTGCGGTCAGCAGGATCTCGAAGCCGACGTAGAGGTTGAAGAGGTCCCCGGAGAGGAACGCGTTGGACACCCCTGCCACCAGGATCAGGTAGGTGGGGTGGAAGATCGAGACCGGGGCGTCCTCGTCGCCGTCGGCCATGCCCTGCCCCGTGGCGTACACCAGCACGGCGAGGCTCACGGCCGAGGAGACCACCAGCATCAGCGAGGAGAACTGGTCCACCACCATCACGATGCCCCAAGGCGGCAGCCAGCCCCCGATGGTCACCGCGGCGGTTCCGCTGTTCCAGGCGGACGCCAGCAGGAGGCATTCCAGGGCCAAGGTAAGCGACAACAGTCCGATGCTGACCGCCCGCTGGGCGCGGGAGTGCCGGATAAGGAGGAAGGTCAGTGCCGCGCCCAGGATGGGAAGGACGACGGCGAGCGGGGCCAGGCTGGCGATGTTCACTTTGTGCCGCCTTCCGGGCCGGATTCGATGGTGGGCGAGCCGGGTTGTTCTTCCGCGGCCGCCTGTTCGGCCGGCATTTCCCGGCCTCCCGCCGTGACGGTGGCGAGCGGAAACTCGGACGTTTCGGCCGGGATTTCGGCGTCGTCCTCCGCGTCGAAGCTCGGTGTTTCCGCCACCCGGAGGTCCTCCACGTCGTCCTGGATATCGTCCTGGCGGGCCAGGACCCACGTGCGGTAGATGATGCCCAGCATGAACGCGGTCACGGCGAAGGAGATCACGATCGAGGTCAGGATCAAGGCTTGCGGCAGGGGATCGTTGTAATCACCGGCCGGGGTGTCCTTGGTGAAGAACGGAGCCAGGCCGGCGTATCCCCCGGTGGACAGGATCAGCAGGTTGGTGGCGTTGGCCAGCAGCATCAGCCCCAGCAGGACGCGGGTGAGGCTGCGCTCGAGGATCAGGTAGATGCCGCAGGCATACAGGGCGCCCATGACGATCAGCAGGGTCAGGTTGACGCTCATGCGTTGCCCTTTGCGGTGGTCTCGGCAGGAATACGGTCCGGTTCCTGGTCCTGCTGCGCCGGTTCAGGCCCGGCCGCTGCGGACCGTTCTTCCATGTGTTCATCGATCTCGGCGCCGAGGCTGCGCAGCACGTCGAGCACCAGGCCCACCACCACCACATACACGCCGATATCGAAGATGGTGGAGGTGACGAACTTGATGTCGCCGAACACGGGCAGCCACACCTCGATGATGGCGGACTGGAACACCTGGCCGCCCAACAGCAGGGGCGTCACGCCTGAGGCCGCGGCCAGGGCCAGGCCGGTGCCCAGCAACGCACCGGCGCTCAGCGGTGCGGCTTCCCGCAGTTCGAACCGCCCACCGGCCAGGTAGCGGATGGTCAGGGCCAGGCCGGCGGTCAGGCCGCCGGCGAAACCGCCGCCGGGCAGGTTGTGGCCGGCCAGCAGCAGGTACAGCGAGAAGATGATCATCGAGTGGAACATGAGGCGGGTGACCACCTCGAAGATGATGGAGCGGCGTTCCGGGGCGAGGGTCCTGCCCGCCACGATCCAGGCGTCCCGGGCCGACGCGGCGAACTTCCGGCTGATGGCCAGCGCCGCTCCGTCGCGGGACCCGGGGTCTACGCCGTGGTACCGCCCCACGGTGCCCTCGGCAACGGAGGCGGACCGCTGCAGGCGGTCGCCGCGGCCGCGGACGAAGATCAGGCTGGCCACGCCGGTGGCGGCCAGGGCAAGGACGCTGATCTCACCGAAGGTGTCCCACGCCCGGATGTCAACGAGGGTCACGTTGACCACGTTCAGGCCGCCGCCGCCCTCATAGGCGAGCTGCGGGAACTGCAGGGACACCGGGATGGCGGTCCTGGCTCCCATGGCGAAGATCGCGGCGAACACCATGGTCACGCCGAAGCCCAACCCGATGATGACGCGCAGCACCCGGTACTTTCCGCCGGTGCGGTCACGAAGCTCAGGGGGAAGGCTGCGCATGGCCAGGACGAACGCCACCAGGATGATGGTTTCCACCAGCATCTGGGTCAGGGCAAGGTCGGGGGCCCCCTGCAGGGCAAACATGAGGGCGATGCCGTATCCGGTGACGGAGACCATCAGCACCGCCAGGAAGCGCTTATTGGCCTTGACGGCGGCCAGCGCGCCAATCACGATGCCCACGCCGGCCACCAGTTGCAGCGGCGAGTGCGGGTCCACGAGGTAGATGTCCCGCGGCAGGGCATTGCCGCTGAGCAGGATGGCGGTGAGCGGCAGGACGAACGCCACGCTAAGGATCACCGCGAGGTAGAAGTAGAGGGAACCGCGCTGGGTCCGGCCCGTGATCCAGACTGCGGCGTCGTCCAGGGCGCCGATGGTGAGCTGGTAGCCCCGGTCGCCGTCCACCCAGCCCGGAACCAGTGCCTGCGCCCTGGCCACGGCGTTGCGGCCGAAGTACATGGCCAGGCCCAGAACGAACGTGACCGCCGTCAGCCCAAGGGCGGGGGTGAAACCGTGCCACAGCGCCAGGTGGCCGGCCTGCTCAGCCGGCGTTCCGGCGTCGGGCGCCTCGGAGGCGAACAGCGCCGCGTACGGCTGGATCCAGGCGTCCACCGGCACCGGCCAGAGCCCGTAGGCGATGGTCAGGACGCTCAGGAGCGCGGGCGCGGCAAGGAAGGAGGGCCGGATGGCTTTGAACGGGGTCGGCTCCACGCCGGGCTTGGCCGCGAAGGCACCCCACATGAACCGGGCGCTGTAGGCGAAGGTCAGGATGGATCCCACCACCAGGCCGGCCAGCACCACCATGCCCCACGGACCGGCATGCGGGCCGGTGGCGTGGTGCACGAACGCTTCGAGTACCGATTCCTTGGCCACAAACCCTGCCAGCAGCGGCACCCCGGCCATGGAGGCCGCACCGATGCCCGCCACAATGCCCAGGGCCCGCGAGGACCGGAAGACGCCGGAGAGTTTCCGCACATCACGGGTCCCGGACTGGTGGTCAATGATGCCCACCACCAGGAACAGCGTGGCCTTGAACAGTCCGTGGGCCAGCAGCATTGCCAGCCCGGCCAGGGCGGCGTCCGGCGTCCCCAGGCCCACCACCATGGTGAGGAAGCCCAGCTGGCTGACAGTGCCGTAGGCAAGGATCAGCTTGATGTCGGTTTGCCGGAGCGCCCGGTAGCCTCCCACCAGCATGGTGGCCAGGCCCAGGCCCAGGACCACGGGCTGCCAGTACGCCGTCTCCGCAAAACCCGGGGCAAGGCGGGCCACCAGGTAGATTCCGGCTTTGACCATCGCCGCCGCGTGCAGGTAGGCACTGACGGGGGTCGGCGCTGCCATGGCACCCGGGAGCCAGAAGTGGAACGGGACCAGCGCGGACTTGGTGATGGCACCCACCAGGATGAGCACGACGGCGGCGCTCACCGTGGCGCCTGAGGGTCCGGAGACCAGCACGGCGGCTTGCTCCAGGATGCTGGAGACGCGGTAGGTGCCCGCGGTGTAGCCCAGCATGATCAGGCCCACCAGCATGGCCAGGCCACCGGCCGTAGTGACCATCAGCGCCTGCAGGGCAGACCGGCGGGCCGCGAGCCGGGTCCTGGCAAACCCGATCAGGAGGTAGGACAGGATGGTGGTGAGTTCCCAGAAGATGAACAACAGCAACAGGTCATCGGCAAGCACCAGGCCGAACATGGCACCGGCGAACGCCAGCAACTGTGCGCCGAACGCACCGAGGTCCTGGTCTTTGCGTTTGAAATACCGGGCACAGTAAAGCAGCACCAGCGCACCGACACCCAGCACCAGCAGGGACATCACCCAGGCCAGTGCGTCCATCCGGAACGCAAATTCGAGGTGGAGGCCGGGAATCCATTCGAAGACTTCGGTTACTGCGCCTGTCCCGGAGTAGACGGCGCCGTGCTGGAAGGCCAGCCAGGCGAAGGAAACAGCCGGGACGGCCGCCAGCGCGTAGAACGCATTCCGGCCCCAGGCCCTGAAGAGGAAAGGCGCCAGGACAGCCACCGAAAAGTGCACGGCAAGGACTGTTATCACTGGTATCTCCGCAACGTCAGGGATTCGATTGTCAAAAGTTGGAGCAGGCGGCAAGAAAGTTAGATCCGGGAGGCTCCAGTTTATCAAGGCTCCGGCACCACCTTTTCTGGTGCGTGTGGGCCCGCGCGGCGAATTCCCCCACGTCACGGGGCTGTGCTCCGCCGGGTGTTCGCCACGGGCGGATACGATTCAACGTATGAACAGCGCCAGCGCTCAGGGGGCAATGCGGCCTGCCTCGGAACTTGAATCCGGAACCCGGACTTCCACCAAGCGCCGCATCCTGGCGTGGGCCTCTTGGGACTGGGGCTCGGCGGCCTTCAACGCGGTCATGACCACGTTCGTCTTCACCGTCTACCTGACGTCCAATGCCTTCGGCGGGGAGGACAGTGCTTCCGCGGTCCTGGGGTCCGCCCTGGCTGTTGCCGGGTTCGCCATCGCGCTCCTGGCGCCGGTCACCGGCCAGCGCTCGGATGCGGGCGGCCGCCGCAAGTTGTGGCTGGGGGTGAACTCGGCCGCCGTCGCCATCCTTACCGCCCTGTGCTTCTTCGTGTTTCCGCACCCGGAATTCCTGCTCCCCGGCGCCTGCCTGATTGCGCTGGGCAATGTGTTCTTCGAGTTCGCGGGCGTGAACTACAACGCCATGCTGGCCCAGGTCTCCACGCCGCAGAACATCGGGAAGGTCAGCGGCATCGGCTGGGGCGCGGGCTACGTTGGCGGAATCGTGGCCCTCCTGATCGTCCTGCAACTGTTCGTCCAACCGGCTTTCGACTGGGCCGGGGCGTCCACCACGGAGAGCCTGAACATCCGGCTGGTAGCGGTCTTTTCGGCGCTCTGGTTCTTCGTCTTCGCCCTCCCGGTGCTGTTCGCCGTTCCCGAACTGCCCCGCGCCACGCAGGCCGCCCGCCTGGGCTTCCTGGCCAGCTACGGGCTGCTGTTCCGGCGCATCAAGGCCATCTACGCCACCAGCCCGCACACCATCTATTTCCTGCTCGCCAGTGCCGTCTTCCGGGATGGCCTGGCCGCCGTCTTCACCTTTGGCGGCATCATCGCGGCCGGGACCTTCGGCTTCGCCTTGCCGCAGGTCATCTTCTTCGCCATCTTCGGGAACGTGGTGGCGGCCATCGGTGCCGTGATCGGCGGCTTCCTGGACGACAAAGTGGGCCCCAAGGCCGTCATTACGGGTTCCTTGGTGGGGCTCCTGGCCGCCGGGACCGCCATCCTGGTCCTGGGCAACGGAAACTATTCCTTCTTCGGCATGGATTGGGCCGGGAGCACCACGTTCTGGGTATTCGGGTTGTTCCTCTGCCTGTTCGTGGGGCCGGCCCAGTCCTCATCCCGCGCCTACCTGGCGCGCCTGGCGCCGCACGGGGAATCGGGAGAGCTCTTCGGGCTGTACGCCACCACCGGACGCGCCGTCAGCTTCCTGGCACCCGCCCTCTTTACCTTGTGCATCACCGTGGCCACCCCGCTGGTACCCGCCGGGCAGGCCCAGCGCTGGGGCATCCTGGGCATCATGGTGGTGCTGCTGGCCGGGCTCCTGGTCCTGCTGCCGGTGAAGTCTCCGGACAAGGCCGCCATCGCCGTGGTCCCCGCCGCCTGACGCCGCTTCCGACACCCGCCGGGGCCGGGCCAGGTGTTGCCAGGCAGACTAGGCTGGAACCATGAACGTGGACGAAACCAACCTGCCCGGCCTGGGCCGCCGGAAGGATTTCATGACCGCTTCCGGACGCCGCATCGGGGTCGTGGAGCTGCGCGAAGGCCAGACCGAACTTATCGTCTCCACCTGGGACGATCCCGATACCTGCCAGGCTTCGATTCCGCTCACCAGCGACGAAGCCGCCACGTTGGGCAACCTCCTGGGCGGAACCCACCTGGCCATGAAGCTCGCCGAGGAGCACAAGGACGTCCCCGGCATCGTCACCCGCCAGTTCTCCATCGCCGCTGACTCCCCGTTCCAAAACCAGCCCATGGGCAAGGCCTGCATCCGTACCAGGTGCGGCGTCTCCATTGTGGCCATCATGCGTGAAGGCGAGGTGCTGCCCTCGCCCGGGCCCGACGTCGTCCTCCACCCCGGCGACCTGCTGGTGGCGGTGGGCACCCAGGAAGGCCTGGACTCCGCGGCCAATATCCTGCGCCACGGCTAAGCCGAATGGACCCGTTGGCCCAGACCCTCATTGAGCTGGGGGCCGTTGTGTTCTGCCTCGGCCTGCTGGCCAGGCTGGCCGGCAGGATCGGAATGTCCCCCATCCCGTTCTACCTGCTGGGCGGACTCGCCTTCGGGGCAGGCGGCATCGTCAAGCTGGAGGGAATGCACGAGTTTGCGCACCTTTCCGGCGAGATCGGCGTCATCCTCCTGCTGCTTATGCTCGGATTGGAATATACGGCCGCCGAGCTGTTCACCGGGCTCCGCCGTTCATGGCAGGCCGGCGTCCTGGACCTGGTCCTGAACTTCATTCCCGGCGCAGGCCTCGCGCTGGTCCTCGGCTGGGGCGGCGTAGGTGCCATGGTCATGGGCGGCGTAACGTACATTTCGTCGTCCGGCATTGCCGCCAAGGTCATGACGGACCTGGGCCGGCTGGGAAACCGTGAAACACCAGTGGTGCTGTCCATCCTGGTCTTCGAGGACCTCGCCATGGCCGTCTACCTGCCCATCCTCACTGCAACGCTCGCCGGTGTGAGTTTCCTGGGCGGCCTCACCACGGTGGGAATCGCCCTGGCGGTGGTGAGCCTGGTCCTGATGATGGCGTTGCGGCACGGGCACCATGTTTCCAAAGCCGTCCACAGCGAGAACTCCGAGGTCTTCCTGCTCAACGTCCTGGGTGCCGCGTTGCTGGTGGCCGGCGCGGCGTCGGCCATGCAGGTGTCCGCTGCGGTGGGCGCCTTCATGCTGGGCATCGCCATCTCCGGCGCCACGGCCCACAGCGCCACCCGCATCCTCGAGCCGCTGCGCGACCTCTTCGCCGCTATCTTCTTCGTGGCATTCGGGCTGAACACGGATCCCACGTCCATCCCGCCGGTCTTGGGCTGGGCGCTGGTGTTGGCGGCGGTCACGGCGGCAACCAAGATGCTGACCGGCATCTGGGCGGCGAAACGCGCCGGAATCGCCCGCCCGGGCCGCTTCCGCGCCGGCGCCGCACTCATCGCACGCGGCGAATTCTCCATTGTGATCGCCGGGCTGGCGGTCGCGTCAGGCGTGGTTCCGCACCAGCTGGCGGCGCTGGCCACAGCCTATGTGCTGCTCATGGCGGTGCTGGGCCCGCTGGCGGCACGCTACGTGGAACCTCTGGCCAAGGCGGCCATCCGGCGCCGGCCCGCCGTCGCGCCCCAGGCGTAACGCTGCCGCCCCGCCGGATCCAGCGTTGCCGGTGCTAGATGCTGGTGCGGTGGAAGTTCAGGTGGCTGCGGCTGGCCGTCGGACCGCGCTGGCCCTGGTACCGGTTGCCGTACTCCCCCTGGCCGTAAGGGAATTCCGCGGCGGAGCTGAGCCGGAAGAAGCAGAGCTGGCCGATCTTCATGCCCGGCCAGAGCTTGATGGGCAGGGTGGCCATGTTGGACAGCTCCAGCGTGACGTGCCCGGAGAAACCGGGATCGATGAAGCCTGCGGTGGAGTGCGTCAGGAGGCCCAGCCGGCCCAGGGATGACTTGCCTTCGAGGCGGGCGGCGATGTCGTCGGGCAGGGTGACGGTTTCGTACGTCGACCCCAGGACGAACTCCCCCGGGTGGAGGATGAACGCTTCGTCCTGCTCCACTTCCACGAGCCGCGTCAGTTCGGGCTGCTCCAGCGCGGGGTCGATGTGCGCGTACTTGTGGTTGTCGAACAACCTGAAGAATTTGTCGATCCGGACATCCACGGACGATGGCTGGACCATCGCGGGGTCGTAAGGTTCCAGCACGATCCGCTGGGAATCAATTTCGGCACGAATGTCGCGGTCAGAGATCAGCACGGCTCCCAAATTACCGTATCGGTTATCCACACCCGCACTTTCCCGTTGTTGCTGTGGCCCCGTGGGGCTAATGTTGCGAATGAAAGCCGCCGGAATGGTCTCCCGGGTAGGCATGACAGAGCTGGGGATGTTGTGAATAAATTGGTGGCACCGTCTTTTATTGGCGTGCTCTGTGCGTTGGCGCTGGTCTCATCGTCCGCCACTGCTCCTCCTGCGCCGCCGTTCGGCCAGGCCTCGGGCACGGCGAGCATCACCCTCGCGGCTCCCTTGATGCGGGACCCCGGCAGGTCCGCTGCCGCGGATACAGGCATAGGAAACCTCACGCCGGCCGTGGACCCGGACATCAGGGCGGCTGCACCGCTGCCCACGCCCACCCCCGCGCCCACCGCTGCCTCCGCGCCCGCAACGTCATCAACGGCTTCGGCATCCTCCCCGTCCACCCCGCCATCCACCGGGGCGCTCCCCTCCACCGCCGCCGCAGCGACGACACCCGACGTGCCGTCCATCCCTCCACTGTGGGCGCCCGACCAGGAACTCGCCGCCCCCGCCCCGGCCCAGATGGCCGCACCCGAATCGGCCACCGCACTACCCTCCACCGAGGCACTCGTCCCGGACAGCAACGCAGCCGCCATCCTCACGGTCTTCACCAAGATCAATGAGTACCGGGTAGCCAACGGCCTGAACAAGGTGAAGTACCACCCCACCGTGGCCGGCATGTCCCAGGAATGGTCGGACAACATCGCCACCCGGGAGGTGGTGGAGCACCGGGCCTCCTTCTGGACCGACCCCCGCGCAATGAACCCCAACAACGGGGCCGGTGAGATCATCGCCATCCGCACGGACCGCGACGCCGCCCAGCTCGTGGAATGGTGGAAGGGCTCCCCCGGGCACAACGCCATGCTCCTGGACCCCAGGTTCAACGTCATGGGAGCCGGCATCTCCTACACCAACTCCACCTACCAGATCTGGGGAGTGGTGAACTTCTTCGGCTACACCACGCTGCCCGCCGGAACCCTCGATTCCCCGGGCGGCGCAGGCTCCGGCTCCGGCTCCGGCGGACCCTTCCCGGCACCCCCGCCAAGCCTGTGCGATGCCCCGGTACGGCACATGCCGCCCACCCTGAACCTTTCCGCCGCCGCGATCACCGGCCCGGCCGACCTCGTGTCGGTCGACTCGGCCGGGCAGCTGTTGAACAGGGCATCCACCGGACCTCGTACCTACGCTGCCGCGAAGGTGATCGGCTCAGGGTTCGCCGGCGCCAAGGAAGTCTTCGTGACGGACTGGGACCGGGACGGCACCTTCGACGTCCTGGTGCAGTGGACCACGGGCAACCTGGCCCTCTACCGGGGCATCGCCACCGGCGGATTCCAGGCGCCCATCACGCTCGGCACGGGCGGCTGGAACACCTTGACCCTGGCGGTGGGAGGCTGGTGCGCCAACAACAGGATGCCCCAGATCCTTGCCCTCGACGGCTCCGGGAACCTGTTCCTCTACCCGAACAAGGGCACCGGCGACATTGCGGACCGCGTCACCATTGCCACCGGCATCTCCGCCTCCCGGCTGGCCATGGTGGACTACGACGCTGACGGCTTCCAGGACATCCTGGCGCTCAAGGCCGACGGCACTGTCACGCTGTACCGCGGGTGGGGCACCACAACTCTCCGCGCTGAGGCACGGCCCACCGTAGCCACGGGCTGGACGGACGTCACCGGGATCCGCGCGCTGCGCAACGTGACCGGGCTGAACTCCACCGGAGTGGCGCTGCGCCGGGCAAACGACACCGTGCAGTACTGGGACCTGGGCTCCGGAAGCCTCGCGTCGCCGTCGAACATTGCCGGGCCCTGGACCGGCCAGCGGCTGGCGCAGTAGTCCCGGGATAGCCGGCCCTGCCCCGCAGGTTTCAGAGGGCGGGCTGGAGTTCCAGGATGTCCTTCAGCCGCTCGAGCTGGCCGACGTCGGAGCCGACGCGTCGATGCAGCATCCCGTCCAGGAGCCCCAAACGATTGAGGATGCTGAACCGGCCCTCGCGTTTGGCTTCCACGGCGAACCGGACTCGGGTGCCGGAGCCTTCGGTGCTGAGGTAGTACCCGCCCCAACGGGTGGCGGGCCCGGAAACGATGTGGAACTCGATTTCAGCCCCGGGCCGGACATTGGTGATTTCCAGCTCCGCGGGAATGCTCAGCCCGGAACGGCCGGCCACCATCTTGCGGTAAACGGCGCCTTTGCTGTCGGCCGGGCCCTGCACGAGCTTGACACTGCGGACGTCGTGCCGCCAGGAGGGGAGGTTGGTGGCGTCAAGGAGGTACTGGTACACGGCCATGGCGTCACGCTCGATGAGGACCTCGTTTTCTGCGCTTGCCATGAAGATATTTCCTGTGGTTGACGTCGGCTGCCGCAGTAGCCGCCTCCCCCAATGTGGCCGCTACCGGATCAGGTTAGCCAGCGCCCGTCCGCCGGACCTAGCCGGCAGGGCCGACGTTATTGAAGAGTTACTGGATGACGCCGGGGGTTTGGAGGACACGCAACGCCCCCGCTTGCCCGGTTGGCGGGGAGCCCCTCGATCTGCGCTAAGCTAAGTTCTGCCCCGCGCGAGTGGCGGCACTGCGGCTGTAGCTCAATGGTAGAGCGCTAGCTTCCCAAGCTTGATACGCGGGTTCGATTCCCGTCAGCCGCTCTGGAACCTCCGTCCCCATGTGTTGCACCGCCCCCGGCGCCCATTAGGTGCAGGGGTGTAGGGTCGGTAGCCAGGAACCTTTTCGGTTCCGCTACAGGAGCAATCATGGCTGACAAGTCCCCGCGTCAAACGGCATCAAAAAAGTCCGGCAAGTCCATCAAGGAAAAGCGCGCAGACAAGAAGGCAGCCGCAGCGCCGGCCAGTTCCCTGGACATCACGTCCACCAAGGCCGCAAAAAAGAAGTGAGCGGCCACGAACCCCGGCTGAGCCTGGGCGTCCTGGCCTCCACGCGAAAACCGGACGAGCGCCGCGTACCCATCCACCCCCTGCACGTCGAACGGATCGCCCCCGCACTGCGGCAGCGCATCATCCTGGAGCAGGGCTACGGTGAGCGCTTCGGCGTCCCGGACAGCCACCTCTCCGCGCTGGTGGGACGCATGGCGGCCCGGGAAGAACTGCTGGCCGCGGCCGACGTCGTCCTCCTGCCCAAACCGCAGCCGGAAGACCTGGCGGAGATGCGGGACGGGCAGGTCCTCTGGGGGTGGCCGCACTGCGTCCAGGACCGGGCCATCACCCAGCTGGCGATTGACAAGAAACTGACCCTTATCGCGTTTGAGGCGATGAACCACTGGGCCAGCGACGGCGGGTTCGGCCTGCACGTGTTTCACAAGAACAATGAGCTGGCCGGCTACTGCTCGGTCCTGCACGCGCTGGCGCTGACAGGTTCCACCGGGGACTACGGGCGCCGGCTGAGCGCCGTCGTGATCGGTTTCGGTGCCACGGCGCGCGGGGCGGTGACGGCGCTGAACGCGCACGGCATCCACGATGTCCAGGTGCTGACCAACCGCGGCGTGGCAGCGGTGGGCGCCCCCATCCATTCAGTGAACATCGTTCAGTTCGACCACGACGACGAGGCTCCCTTCCTGAGCCAGGTCATCACCGAACGGGGCAGGGTCCCGCTGGCACCGTTCCTCGCCGAGAGCGACATCGTGGTCAACTGCACGCTGCAGGATCCGAACAACCCGCTCACGTACCTGCGGACCGAGGACCTGGCAGCGTTCAGCCCGGGCAGCCTTATCGTTGACGTTTCCTGCGATGACGGCATGGGCTTCAGCTGGGCCAAGTCCACCACGTTTGCGGCCCCGATGATCACGGTCGGCGACCACATCAACTACTACGCGGTGGACCACAGCCCGTCCTACCTCTGGAACTCCTCAAGCTGGGAGATCAGCCAGGCGCTCCAGCCGTTCCTCGAAACAGTCATGGGCGGACCGGCCGGGTGGGACGCGAACGACACCATAGCGCGGGCCATCGAGATCCGCGACGGGGTCATTCGAAACGAGGCCGTGCTGCAATTCCAGGAGCGCGCCGCGGAGTACCCGCACCAGGCGTTGCACCCGGCAGCTGTTTAGGCAGCTCCGCCGAACGGCAGCCGGGCATGGCGTCGTGCCCGGTTGCCCCCAGCGGCGCCGGCGCGCCTTCCCTAGGCGCCGGCGGTTTTTGGGCGCCGGCGGTTTTCAGGCGCCGGCGGTTTTCAGGCGCCGGCGTGCCGGCTGACGATCCGCAACGGGCGGCGCCCCTTCAGGTCCATCCGGAGCTGCAGGCCGCCCTTGCGGGCCAGCACGGCCCCCACCGACAGCGCGGCCAGCGCGGGTACGCCACCGGATACCAACAGCGCGGCGTGAGGGTTCAGATGCTCGGCGATCCAGCCCAGCATGGGCCCGCCCAGCGCCTGGCCGCCGATCAGCACCATGATGTACAGGCTCATGACCCGGCCGCGGATGGCCATGTTGGAACTGACCTGCACCAGCTGGTTGGACCCGGTGAGGAACATCAGGCACCAGAACCCGGACAGGACCATCACTGCCCCGAACCACACCATGGACGGGGCAAGGGCAGCCAGGCAGAGCATCAGGCCGTACATCCCGGCACAGAACACCACGGACCGCAGGCGCAGCTGCCGACGCCGGGTGGACGCCACGGCGCCGGAGAGTGCTCCTAGTGCCACCAGGGCATTGAGGAGTCCATACCCGCCGGCTCCCACCTGGTAGACGTGGTCCGCGAATGCGGCAAGCAGCACCGGCAGGCTCATGGCGAACACCGCGATGAACCCGGCCATGAGCCATGGCCAGTAAATGGTGGGCTTGCTCAGGGCGTAGCGCAGCCCCTCCCGGAGCATGCCCTTGCTCTTGGGCGTCGGGGTGCTGACGAAAAGCTGGTCCTTGCGCAGGAGCAGGAGCATGGTCACCGTGGAGCAGCAGGCCAGCGCGTTCGCCGCGAACGCCCAGCCGGCCCCCACTGCCGTCAGGAGCAGCCCCGCGATGGCCGGCCCGATCAGGCCGCCCAGCTGGAAGGTGGTGGAGTTGACGCTGATGGCGTTCCGCAAGTACTTCGGGCCTACGAGCTCGTTCACGAACACTTGGCGGGCGGGCTGGTCAAGGACGGTCACCAGGCCCAGGACAAACGCGATGACGTAGACGTGCCACACCATGATCACGCCGGTCAGGGCCAGGACGGCCAGCGCCGCCGCAAGGACGGCGGCAACGCTCTGGCACAGGATCAGGATCTTCCGTTTGGCGAACCTGTCCGCGATCATCCCGCCCCAGGGGCCAAGCACCAGGGACGGCATGAACTGCAGGGCCACCGTGAACCCGACGGCCGTCACGGACCCCGAGAGCTGCAGCACCAGCCAGTCCTGGGCGATGCGCTGCATCCAGATGGCGATGACGGCGATGAAGTGGCCCATGGCGAAGATCCGGAAGTTGGGCACTTTCAGCGAGATGAAGGTGTGCCGCCAAGGGAGCTTTTCAGGGACGACGGCGAGCGGCTGGGTCTGGTTGTCCGGCGGCGCTGAGCCCGCCGCGTCGATAACTGGCTGGGTGACGGAGGCCGACGAAGGCGGTGGGGGTGCCACAGGTGTGTCCTCAAAATTGCGGGCGGTCTGGGATGTCCTTAACGCTAGGCTGGCGGAGGCAATTATGGAGCGGTATGGTCCCTATAACTCGTATTGCAAAACGCAATACACGCCAATCTTGATGCAGCGGGAGCCACGAGATGTTTGAACCAGCCCAACTGCGCTCCTTCCTGGCGGTGGCCGATACCCTGAGCTTCACCAAGGCCGCCGAACGCCTGGGGCTGGCGCAGCCCACCATCAGCCAGCACATCCGCAAACTTGAAACGGCGGCCAAGCGCAGCCTGATCGCCAGGGATACCCGGGACGTGCGGCTCACCGACAACGGCGACGCCATGGCCGGATTTGCCCGGAGTATCCTCGCGGCCCATGATGCCGCCGCACGCTACTTTTCCGGCTCCGCGATGCGGGGACGGCTGCGGTTCGGTACGGCGGATGATCTCGCCATCACCGGGCTGCCGCGGATCCTGCGTGAATTCCGGCAGATCTACCCGCAGATCAACCTGGAACTCACGGTGGGCCAAAGTGACCAGCTCTACCGGAAACTCAACGCCGGGCAACTGGACCTGGTCTTCGTGAAGTGGGTGGCCGGGGCGAAGGACGGCACGGTGGTCCAGCACGATTCGTTCTCCTGGGTGGGCCTTGAACAAACATCGCTGGAACCGGGAACGCCCGTGCCGTTGATCGCCTACCCGTCCCCCAGCCTCAGCCGGAAACTGGCCATCGATGCCTTGGAAGCCCACGGCCGGACTTGGCGGATCACCTGCACCACCCGCCAGATCAGCGGGGTGCTCGCGGCCGTCCGGGCGGGCATCGGCGTTGCCGTCATGCCCACGTCACTGGTCCCGGACGACCTGAAGATCATTACCCGGCGCTTCGACCTGCCCGCGGTGGGAGATGTGGACTTCACCTTGATCCGCAATCCGCTGGCTAACTCCGAGGTGATCGATGCCCTCACCCAATCGATCGTTGGCCGGACCATTAACCGCCAAACTTAACCCCGCGGCAGCCCGAATTCCAGCATTTGGCGGGATTAGGGGGACCGTGTCCATTGATAGGGGAGGTGCCATCCCCTATGCTCTATTACCAAGGTCAAGCAGCAGGCCGCGTTCACTAACACAGACGCGCTTCCGCATGCCGGCCCGCGTTTGGGACAGGCAGCCAATGACGACAGCCAGGAACACCCATCTCAACTCCGCGCACGCTCGCCCGTACGCCGAAGCACGGCCTTCCACCCGCCAGAACACCCTTGGCAGCGGACGGGCTTCGGTTGATACCGGCTATGTCGGCAAGCCCACCTGCGACAAGTGCCGGACCGACGAATTCGTCTACCTCGAGTCCTACATTCCCCCCACGTACCGGCGCGATGGCAGCGTGGCCGCACTGGGTGAAGTGGCCTACACCTGCACGCACTGCGAGGAATTCTCGGCCCACAACGTCCCTGTGACCTGGACCCCGCCCGGCTGGTACCTGGGATAGCGAACCCGCACCACGAATGGTGGTTGAGCTTGTGGAAACCAAGCTCAACCACCGTTCCGTTGCCCGGACTAGATCAGCGCGTCGGAGAGGTGGTTCGGAGTTCCGAACCGGTGCGCGGTGATGCTCACGGCCTGCTCGTGCAGGAACGGCAGCAGCTCCACCCGGCCGGCCTCCGTGACCGGATGGGCGTACACCGCAATATCGGGCCGCCCGCCCGTTGCCTCGGCAAGCGCGGACGCGTCGCCGCCGATCAGGCGGATGCGGCCACCGGACAGCTTGCCCGCGGAGGCGAGGCGTCCCGCCGAAGCCAGCCAGCCGGCGTCGGACTCCAGCGTCACCTCGATGTCCTGTGCGGTGAGCACGGCACGCAGCTGGGCCGGAAGTTCGACGGCGGTGGAGACGGTGAGCGCGGAGCCCGCCAGCACGCCGGCCGCGACGGTCCGAACGAGGTGGGCCAGCGGGGCACCTTCGGACAGGCGGATGGTGACGGGGAGGTTCCGGTAGCGGAAGACGTTGCGTTCCACGCTCAAGCCCGAGACGTCCTTGGCGGTGCCAAATTCCTCGGCCCAGGCCTCGGCGTCGGACGCCAGTGCCCGCTGGACGGATTCCAGCGCGGCGGCGCCAAGGACCGGGGCGGCTGCGTCCAGGAGCCGGCGGACACCCGCGTTGGTCACAGGGGCGGTGGCGGTGCTGGTGGCAGGAACCCAGTCACCCAGGCCCGCGAGGTAGTTGGGCCCGCCCGCCTTGGTCCCGGCGCCCACGGCTGACTTCTTCCAGCCGCCGAAGGGCTGGCGCTGCACGATGGCGCCGGTGATACCGCGGTTGACGTAGAGGTTGCCGGCCTGGATGGTGTCCAGCCAGATGCCCAGTTCCTCCGTGTTGAGGGAGTGCAGGCCCGCCGTGAGTCCGTACTCGATCTGGTTCTGGATAGCGATGGCTTCTTCCAGCGTCGCGGCGGTCATCACGCCAAGGACGGGCCCGAAGAACTCGGTGAGGTGGAAGTAGGACCCGCGCTTGACGCCGTGGCGCACGCCGGGGCTCCAGAGCCGGCCACTGTCGTCGAGCTTCTTCGGTTCCACGGCCCAGCTTTCGCCGTCGCCCAGCGTGGTGAGCGCGTTGAGGAGCTTGCCGTTGGCGGGCTCGATGATGGGGCCCATCTGGCTGGTGGGATCCTGCGGGTAGCCCACCTTGAGCGAGGTGACCGCGTCGATCAGCTGGTTGTGGAACCGCTTGGACGTGGCCACGGAGCCCACCAGGATCACCAGCGAGGCTGCGGAGCATTTCTGGCCGGCGTGGCCGAACGCGGAGTAGGCCACGTCCTTGGCTGCCAGGTCCAGGTCGGCGCTGGGTGTGACGATGATGGCGTTCTTGCCGCTGGTTTCGGCCAGCAGCGGCAGGTCCTTGCGGAACGAACGGAACAGTTCGGCGGTCTCGTAGCCGCCGGTGAGGATGACGCGGTCCACGGCCGGGTGGGAGATGAGCTGCGTGCCGAGCTCCCGCTCACCAAGCTGCACCATGGTCAGGACGCCCTTGGGGACGCCGGCTTCCCACAGCGCTTCGACCATCACGGCACCGCTGCGGGCGGCCTGCTTGGCGGGCTTGATCACGACGGCGGACCCGGCGGCGAGTGCCGCCAGGGTGGATCCTGCGGGGATGGCGACCGGGAAGTTCCACGGCGGCGTGACGACGGTGAGCTTGGCTGGGACGAACGTGGCGCCGTCGACCGTGTCCAGCTTGCGTGCGGACTCGGCGTAGTAGTGCGCGAAGTCGATGGCCTCGCTGACCTCGGGATCGCCCTGGTCGATGGTCTTGCCGGTTTCGCTGGCCATGACCTCGAGCAGGTCGGCGCGGCGGGCCTCGAGGATGTCGCCGGCGCGGTGCAGGATCTCGGCGCGCTCGTTGCCGGAAAGCCTGCCCCAGGCTTTGCCCTTTTCAACGGCGGTTTCGATGGCGGTGTTGAGCGCGGCTTCGTCGTTGATGAAGGCGGCCTCCACGGCGGCGTTGCCCAGGGTGGAGGACGGGACGCGTTCCAGGATGGCCCGGCCCCAGGTGCGGTTGGCGGGCAGCGCGGGGTCGGTATCCGGGGTGTTCCCGAATCCGGTGTGCGGCATCGCCTCCGGGGCCTGGTTCCGGTCCTGCCGGCGGTTGGGCAGCGGAACGGTATTGTCCAGGGCGTCCAGCGATGACAGGAACCGCTGCTTTTCGCGCTCGAACAGTCCCTCGTTCTCGCTGAGCTCGAACACTGCCGACATGAAGTTTTCCTGGCTGGCTCCCTCTTCGAGGCGGCGGATCAGGTAGGCGATGGCGACGTCGAACTCGGCCGGGTGCACCACCGGGGTGTAGAGCAGCAGGGAGCCGACGTCCTTTTTGACGGCTTCGGCCTGGCCCTGCGCCATGCCCAGCAGCATCTCGAACTCGATGCCGGCTTCCACGCCGCGCTGCTTGGCCAGCAGCCAGGCGAAGGCGATGTCGAACAGGTTGTGGCCGGCCACGCCGATCCGGATGTTCTTGATCCGGTCCGGGTGCAGCGCATAGTTGATGACCCGCTTGTAGCTGGTATCGGAGTCCTGCTTGGATCCCCAGGTGGCCAGCGGCCAGTCGTGCAGGGAGGATTCCACCTGCTCCATGGGGAGGTTGGCGCCCTTGACCACGCGGACCTTGATGCCGGCCCCGCCGTTGGCGCGGCGCCCGGCGGCCCAGTCCTGGAGCCGGACCATGGCGGACAGTGCGTCCGGGAGGTAGGCCTGGAGCACGATGCCGGCCTCGAGGTCCTTGAACTCCGGATTGTCCAGGATTCTGGTGAAGACCGCGATGGTCATGTCCAGGTCCTTGTACTCCTCCATGTCCAGGTTGATGAACTTGGCCTTCCTTCCGGGGCCCGCGAAGGAGGCAGCGCGCCGGAACAGCGGGGTGAGCTTGTCGACGACGTGCTCCACGGCTTCCTCGAAAGCCCAGGCCGAGTGCGGGGCCACGGTGGAGGAGACCTTGATGGAAACGTAGTCGACGTCGGGGCGGGCAAGCAGGGTGTGCGTGCCTTCCAGCCGGCGGGAGGCCTCGTGCTCGCCGAGGACCGCCTCGCCGAGCAGGTTGACGTTGAGCTTGATGCCGTCCTTCTTGATCTTTGCGATGGCCGGACCCAGCTTGGCGTCGGTGGCGTCAACGATCAGGTGGCCCACCATTTCGCGCAGGACCTTGCGGGCCACGGGGATGACCACCCGGGGCAGGACGGGGGCCATGGTCCCGCCGAGCGCCACGGCGCGGCGCATGTACCAGGGCAGGAAGGCCGGAACCTTGGGGGCCAGTGCGGCCAGGTTGCGGGCGGCGACGTTCAGGTCCTCGGGGCGGACCACGCCGTCCACGAATCCGACGGTGAAGTCCAGGCCGTTGGGGTCTTTCAGCACGCCGGCGAGCTGCTGGGCGGAGGCGTCGACGGGGACCTTCGACGCCTCGGTGAGCCAGCGGCGGACCAAGGCGACCGCTTCGTCGGCGAGTGCCTTCGCCTGGGGGACGTCGACGTCGACCGTCTGCGCCGTGGCAGCGACTGGGGCTGCCGGTTCCATTGCAACGTGGGTCATGGTTTTCCCGATCTTTCCTGGGGTTGGGAGGAGGTCTTTCCACCAGTATGAGCTTCGAATCACATAAGATAAAGCGATCTTTTCCAACCAATACAGGTTAGGAAAACCAATCTTTTAGCTCCTCCCCCAACCCCCGCTCACCTTTGACACTCAAAACCCCAACCCCCGCTCAGATCCTGCAACTTAATTCCAAACGCCTGCTCACATTCGGCGGTTAAACAGGGAACCCTCCTGCACGTGATGCGCAGGAGGGTTCCCGGTCCTCGCAAGATGTGAGCGGCGTTTCAGAAACTGCCGCCAGATGTGAGCGGGCGTTTCAGGAAAAGCCGCAAGATGTGAGCGGGCGTTGGGGGAAAAGCGGTCGGATGTGAGCGGGCGTCGGGTGGGAAGTCAGGACAGGGGGCGGTGCATGTCCGCGAGCTCCTGGTGGCGCGGGCTGTTGGGGTTCATCAGTGAGTGCTTGCGCCCGTAGCCGAAGTAGATCACCAGGCCGATGATGAGCCACACCACGAACCGCAGCCAGGTTTCCCAGTGCAGCTGCAGCATCAGGAAGGCCGAGGCGAGCACGCCGAAGGCCGGGATCACGGGCATCAGGGGCAGGCGGAAGGTGCGGGGCGCGTCCGGCCGCTTGTAACGGAAGATGATCACGGACAGGCAGACGACGACGAACGCGGCCAGGATGCCGATATTGGTCAGGTCCGCGACCGCCTTGATGGGGAAGACGCCGGCCAGGAAGGCGGAGGCGATGCCGCCGATCCAGGTGACGCGCTGGGGGGTACCGTTGCGGTCCGTCTTGGCGAACCAGCCCGGCAGCAGGCCGTCACGGCTCATGGAGAACCAGACGCGGGTCACGCCCAGGAGGAAGGTGAGCATCACGGTGAGGATGGACAGCACGGCGAACACCGAAATGATGGTGGCGATGACCGGCAGGCCCACGGACGTGAAGGCCGAGGCGAAGCCTGCCTTGGGGTCGATGTCCTTGTAGTTCTGCATGCCGGTGAGGACAAGCGTGGCGGCAACGTAGAGCAGCATGGCAATGATGAGCGAGAGCACGATGGCCTTGGGCATGTGCTTTTTGCCGTCCTTGGCTTCCTCGGCCGCGGTGCTCATGGCGTCGTAGCCGAACACAGCGAAGAAGACGGTGGCGGAGCCGGCAACCACGGGGCCGAAGCCGCTGGGCATGAACGGGTTGTAGTTGTTGGTGTCGATGTAGAACACGCCCAGCCCAATGATGAAGAGGATCAGGACCACCTTGATGCCCACTGCCACGAGCTCGAACCGGCCAAACGCCTTGGTGCCGCGGGAGAGGATCCACGTCACCAGGAGGCAGACCAGGATGGCGGGGACGTTGATGATGCCGCCCTTGCCTTCGTCAAAGGTGGAGGTCATCGCGGCCGGCAAATGGATGCCAATGCCGGCAAGGAAGGCGTCGAGGTAGCCGGAGATGCCGATGGCAACCACGGCGACGATGGCAATGTATTCCAGCAGCAGGTCCCAGCCAATGAACCAGCCGATCACCTCGCCGAGCGCTACGTAGCCATAGGTGTAGGCGGAGCCGGCACGCGGGATCATGCCCGCGAATTCCGCGTAGGAGAGGGCTGCGGCCGCTGAAGCGAGGCCTGCGATCAGGAAGGAGATCAGTACCGCGGGCCCCACCCCGGGAGTTCCGTCGCTGCCGGCCGCCACCAGTCCCGCGAGGGAGAAGATGCCGACGCCGATAATGCCGCCAACACCGATGGCGGTGAGCTGCCACAGCCCGAGGGACTTGAAAAGGCCGCTGTGCTTGCTTTCTTCTTCGATGTCGTCGATGGGCTTGCGCCGCATGATCGACTGGGTCATGTCTCTACTCATCAGGAACTCCTGCATTGGGGTGCGACCCCGCCGCGGCACGCCAGGGGATGGCTGTGACGGGGGTAACTAGGTTCCAACAGTATGCGTGGGCGTTTGCATTAGATAAAGTGAATCCTTCTAACCAATATTCGTTAGGTTCAGTTAGGAATTCGCGATGCTTGACGTCCGCCGGCTGCGGCTCCTGCGTGAATTGAGCATCCGCGGAACCCTCGCGGAGGTGGCGGAAGCACTCCAGTACAGCCCGTCCTCCGTATCGCAGCAGCTCGCCCTCCTGGAGAAGGAAGTCGGCGTCGAGCTGCTCCGGAAAACCGGCCGCCGCGTACAGCTCACGCCCCAGGCCGAGGTGCTCGTGGCGCACACCGCGCAACTGCTCGAAACCATGGAACAAGCCGAGGCGGACCTGGCCGCCTCCCTGACCACGGTGACCGGCACGGTGCGGATCGCGGTCTTCCAGTCGGCCGCGCTGGCGCTGATGCCGGATACCTTGACGCGCATGGCCGCCGCCTACCCCGAGGTGCGGATCGAGATGATCCAGCGGGAGCCCGAAACAGCACTGCATGAGACGTGGGCGCGGGACTTCGACCTGGTGATCGCGGAGCAGTACCCGGGCCACGCTGCCCCGCGCTACCCCGAACTGGACCGGGTGAAGCTGACCACCGACGCCATCCGGCTTGCGGTTCCCCCGGCATCCGACGACGGCCCGGCCATCCGGTCGCTGGCGGACACCGCGGACCTTGCCTGGGTCATGGAACCGCGGGGCGCGGCGTCCCGCCACTGGGCGGAGCAGGCCTGCCGCAGCGCCGGGTTCGAGCCCGATGTCCGCTTTGAAACCGCGGACCTGCAGGCCCAGGCCCGCCTGATCGAGTCCGGCAACGCGGTGGCGCTGATGCCGGACCTGGTGTGGACCGGCCGCGGCACCACGGCGCAGCTCCTGGAGCTTCCCGGTAAGCCGCACCGCACCATCTTCACGTCGGTCCGCCGCTCCAGCGTCCAGCGCCCGGCGATCCTCGCGGCCCGCGAGACGCTCGCCGCAGCCGCCGCGGCGGTGGCGGTGGCGGGGAACGACGCCGGGTGACTGGCCGCCGTCGTCCGTGACTGATGTGTTTCCTGCGTCACTGCGGGCAACGGAGCACGGGTCTAGACTGGATCCGTTATGAATCGAACAATGTTCAAGTCCAAAATCCATCGGGCCACCGTCACGCACGCCGACCTGCACTACGTCGGTTCGGTCACCGTTGACCTTGACCTGCTCGAGGCGGCGGACATCCTTCCCGGCGAGCTGGTGTCTATCGTGGACGTCACCAACGGGGCACGGCTGGAGACGTACACCATCGCCGGTGAACGTGGCTCCGGCGTGATCGGCATCAACGGTGCAGCGGCGCACCTCATGCACGAGAACGACATTGTCATCCTGATTACCTACGCCCAGATGACCACCGAGGAAGCCAAGGCGTATGAGCCCCGGGTGGTCCACGTGGACCAAAGCAACCGGATCATCCAGCTGGGCAACGACCCCGCCGAGGGCCTCACCGCCGGCATGATGCGTCCGCCGTTCGCGCTGAACAACGCCACCCTCTGAACCCGGAGCGTGAAGTCCGGTAAACGCTCCCGCCGCCACCGCGGAGGGATCCCGTGCTAGGGGTCCTGGCAGGATTCTTCGTGGTCTGGTGCATCATCCTGGTGGGATGGTTCGTGGGCCGGCAAAAGATCCTCGGCGAGAACGCCCGGCCGGTATTGAGCGGCCTGACCTTCTTCGTGGCAAGCCCGGCGCTGCTCTTTGAAACGCTGAGCAAGGCACGGCTCCACGAAGTCTTTGCCCAGCCGCTGCTGGTGACTGCGGTGGCCGCAATCACCACGGCGTCGATCTTTTTCCTCATCGCACGCTTCTGGTTGAAGCGGGCCCTCCCGGAATCATTGATGTCCGCCATGTCCGCTTCGCTGGCGAACTCAGCCAACCTGGGTATTCCCATTGCGGTATATGTCCTGGGGGACGCCAGCTACGTGGCGCCCCTGTTGATCTTCCAGCTGGCCTTCTTCACCCCCATGTTCCTCATCGTCCTCGATTCAAGCACCAGCGCCCACCGCACCACTCCCCTGCGGTTCGTGCTCATGATCCTGCGGAACCCGATGATCGTCGGCTCCGCCCTGGGCCTGGTGGTGGCCGGTACCGGTTTCCAGGTCCCGGCGCTGGTGATGGAACCCATCCACCTGATCGGCGGCGCCGCGATTCCCGCCATGCTGATCGCGTTCGGGATGAGCCTGAACGGCACCCGCCCCTTGCAGGCTTCCGCCGGGCGCCGCGTAGACACCCTGCTGGCGAGTGGCTTCAAGCTCGCCGTCCAGCCTGCCCTTGCATACGTTTTCGCCCGCTTCGCGCTGGGAATGGACGGCCACGCCCTCTTCGCGGTGGTGGTCACCTCGGCGCTGCCTACAGCCCAAAACGTTTTCGTGGCCGCCAGCCGGTACCAGACCGGGCTCACCGTGGCGAAGGACACCGTGCTGATCACCACGGTGGTGGCCGTGCCCGCCATGATCGGCGTCGCGCTCCTGTTGGCCTAGCTCCTTAACCGCACCACCCCAGCTTGGAGGGCTGATGAATACCAATCTTGACACCGTGGTGATCGGCGGCGGCGCCATGGGCTCCGCCGCCGCCTGGGCGCTGTCCCGCCGCGGCCGCCAGGTGACACTCGTGGAGCAGTTTGGGGCCGGGCACAAGATAGGTGCCTCGCACGGCGCTACCCGCAACCTGAATCCGGGCTACCACCAGCCGGACTACGTGGCCATGCTTGCCGAGGGCTTGTCGCTGTGGGAAGAGCTGGAGCAGGAGAGCGGCGTCCAGTTGCTGGCGCGCACGGGCATCGTCAACCACGGGCCCGGCTTCGACCCGGAGCAGGTGGCAGCGGCGCTGGCTTCGGCCGGGATCCGCGCCGAGTTCCTGGCGCCGGCGGAAGCCGGTGAGCGGTGGCGCGGCATCCGCTTCGACCGGCAGGTCCTGCACATGCCCGACGGCGGCCAGCTCAATCCCGAGGCCGCGCTTCCGGTGTTCCAGCAGCTGGCGGCAGCCCGGGGCGCCGAGATCCGGCACCACACCAAGGTGGTGGACTTCAAAGTGTTCGACGACGGCGTGCGGCTGGCGCTCGAATCCGCCGGAGGCACCGAGGTGGTCACCGCAGCCCAGGCCGTGGTGACCGCCGGCGGCTGGACGGAGAAGCTGCTGGCCACCGCTGCCGGGAACGATGCGGCCGGCATGCGGATCCCGAAATTGCGGGTCACGCAGGAGCAGCCGGCGCATTTCCGGGTGGCAGACGAAGGGGCGGTGTGGCCCGGATTCAACCACTACCCGGGCCCCGACTACCGGGGCTGGTACTCCCCGGTGTACGGCATGCAGACCCCCGGTGAAGGCATCAAGGCCGGCTGGCACGGTGTTGGCCCCGTGGTGGATCCGGACCACCGGGATTTCCTGCCGGAGCCGGCCCAGCTCGCCGCCCTGCAGGCGTACGCGCGGGACTGGCTGCCCGGCGTCGACCCCGATGACCTCGAGGCCATCAGCTGCACCTACACCACCACCCCGGATGAGGACTTCGTCCTGGACCGGGTGGGCCCGGTGGTGATTGGCGCGGGGTTCTCCGGCCACGGGTTCAAGTTCACGCCCGTGATCGGCCGGATCCTGGCGGACCTTGCCACCGGGACGCGCGACGCACCGGCCATCTTCCGGGCATCCCGCTAGCCGCGGCTTTCAACTGGCCGCGGGTTTCCGTCCGTTGCAGCTTTAGGCTAGGTGGCGCTGCCCTCCGCGCGGCTCGGGACAGGCTGCCCGTCGGCATTTCCGGCGTCATCGGGCTTCACCGCCGGCATGGCCAGGACCGCTGCCACGGTGAGCAGCCCGGCCGCCAGCGCCGCCAGGAAAACGGCCCCGGACGCGGCCACCACCGTGGCGGGGTCGGTGTCGCCGCCGCTGCTGCCGCCGTAGATGGAGTTGGCCACGGCACCGAAGACGGCCACGCCCAGGGCGCTGCCGATGGACCGGGCAAACATATTGGTGCTGGTCACCACGCCGCGTTCGTGCCACGGCACGCTGGACTGGGCGGCGATGAGCGTGGGCGTGGCCAGCAGGCCCAAGCCGAGCCCGACGACGAAGCAGCTGATGGCGATCAGCGCCACGTTGGGAGATGAGGCAGTCAGCGACAGGATCAGCAGGCCCGCCACGGAAATGGCGATGCCGATCAGGGCCGTGGATTTGAAGCCGATCCGCAGGTAGAACTTGCCGGCCTGCGAGGCACTCAGGGGCCAGCCGAGGGTCAGCGCGGCGAGCGCCAGGCCAGCCACCAGCGGCGAGGAGGACAGCGCACCCTCCAGGTAGGTGGGGACGTAGGAGGTCAGGCCGATCATGACGGACCCGACCCCGAAGGACACCAGCGTGGTGGTGGCCAGCAGGCGCCGCGACACCACCCAGGAAGGCAGGATGGGCTCCGCCGCGCGCCGCTCCACCAGGAGGAACGCGGCCAGCAGCACGGCACCCACCGCGAACACGCCAATGCTGATCGGTGAGTTCCACGCCCACGCCTGGCCGCCTTGGAGGGCGCCGAGGATCAACAGGCCCAGGGATCCCGCCAGCAGAACGGCACCGGCAAAATCCACCTTGTGCTTGGCCCGTTCCACGTCCTCGTGCAGGGTGCGGACCAGCATCCAGCCGGCCAGCAGGCAAAGCGGCACGTTGACCAGGAAGATGCCTCGCCAGATACCCAGTGCCGAGAAGATGCCGCCCAGGCTGGGACCCACCACCGAGGAAACCGCCCACACGCTGGCCAGGTAGCCCTGGACCTTGGCGCGCTCCTGGAGGGTGTAAATGTCGCCGGCGATGGTCACGGACACCGGCAGCACCGCCCCGGCTCCGAGTCCCTGCAGGGCCCGGAAGGCAATCAGGGAGGGCATGCTCCATGCCAGGCCGCAGAGCACCGAGCCAAGCAGGAATAAGCCAATGCCGGTGAGGATGATGGGCTTGCGGCCGGTCATGTCGGACAGCTTGCCGTAGATGGGCACCGAGACCGCCTGGGCCAGCAGGTAGGCGGAGAAAAGCCAGGGGAAGGAGGAGAACCCGCCCACATCGCGGACGATCGACGGTACGGCGGTGGCGACGATGGTGGAGTCGATGGCCACCAGCCCGGTGGACAGCATCAAAGCGATGAGGATCGGGCCCCGTTCGGAACGGAACCCCACTCCCTGGGCGCGGGCAGTCATTATGAGTCTCGTTTCAGTCTTTTCGGGTCCCTGCTACCTCCACTCTAGGTACCCGGGACGGAAGCGGACTACCGCCTGCCCTGGTGTGCGTCCAGGAGCCGGGCGCAGCGGATGAAACCCAGGTGCGAGTACGCCTGCGGGTGGTTGCCGAGGTGGGTTTCGGTGCCGGGATCGTATTCCTCCGGGAGCAGCCCGGTGGGGCCGAAGAGGTTCACCAGCTGGTCGAACAGGTCCCAGGCCTCGTCGATGCGGCCCACGGCCACGTAGGCCTCGATCAGCCACGTGGTGCAGATGTGGAACCCGCCCTCCAGGCCCGGCAGGCCGTCGTCGTACCGGTAACGGAACACGGTGGGGCCCACGCGGAGTTCGCGTTCGACGGCGGTGACGGTGTCCAGGAAGCGCTGGTCCGTGACGTCCAGCAGGCCCGAGAGCCCGATGTGCAGGACGGCGGCGTCGAGGTCCGGGCTGTCGTAGGCCACGGTGTAGGACTTGGCCGATTCGTCCCAGCCCTCGCGCAGGACCTCGTCGCGGATGGTTGCCGCCGTCGGCGCCCATGCCGGATCAGGCCGGCGGCCGTGGCGGGCCGCTGTCCGCAGTGCCCGGTCCAGGGTGACCCAGCACATCACCTTCGAGTAGACGTGGTGGCGGGCTGCGCGCCGGGCCTCCCAGATCCCGTGGTCGGGTTCGTGCCAGCGGGCCAGGACGGCCGATGCCATCTGCACCATCAGCTCCCAGTGGGCGTCGTCCAGCGAACCCTCCCGCCCGCTCAGCGCGTGGATCAGTTCGGCGACCGGCCCGAAAACGTCCAGCTGGACCTGGTGGTCCGCCGCGTTGCCGATCCGCACCGGGCGGGATCCCGCGTACCCCGGCAGGCTGTCGACGACGGCTTCCGTGGAGAGCGGTGCGCCCGTCACCGAGTACAGGGGGTGCAGCCATTCGGGGCCGGGTGCATGTTCGAGGATGCGGCCCAGCCAGTCCAGGAAGCCCGCGGCCTCGGCGGTGGAGCCCAGGTCCACGAGCGCGTTGACCGTCATGGAGCCGTCGCGCAGCCAGCAGTAGCGGTAGTCCCAGTTCCGTGTTCCGCCGATGCCCTCGGGCAGGGACGTGGTGGGTGCGGCGAGGACGGCGCCCGTGGGCTCGTGGACCAGGGCGCGGAGCACCAGGGCTGAGCGCCGCACCAGCGAGGGTTTGACGGAGGGCAGGGCGAGGTCCTGCACCCACTGGCGCGATTGCAGGGCCACCCCTGCCCGGCGCTCCGTCTCGCCGTCGGGATCCGCGGGCTGCGGGTCCGTATCGCCGCAGCGCAGGTTCAACACCACGGGGCCGTCCTGCAGGTTCACCGACGCCGTGGCCGTGGCATGGATGCCGTCCGAGACGATGCTGAAGGTCACCCCCGGCGCGAACAGGATGATGGGCTCCGAGGTCCCCACCACATGCAGTTCCTCGCCGCGCGATTCCATGCTGAACGGGGCGTTGGCGTAGTCCGGCCGGGGCGCGAAGGTGATCCTCGCGGCGCCGTGGCCGGAGAGCACCCGCACCAGGCTGGTGATGCCGTCCGGCGCCGGCTCCAGGTAGTCCGTCACGGTCACGTCCGCCCACCGGGTTTCGACGATCATGGTGCTGTCCACATAACGCTGGCCCAGCACCTGGGAGGCTTTGACCGGTTCCACGGAAAAGTGGCCGGCGGCGTCGCCGCCCAGGATATGGGCGAACAGGGATCCGGAGTCCGGCAGCGGGTGGCTCATCCAGCAGATCTTCGCGTCCGGGGTCAGCAGCGCGGTGGAGGAGCCGTTGCCGATCATCGAGTGCCGTTCCAGGCCGACGGCGTCCTCCCCGAACAGCCAGGCCCGGCGCAGTTCGAAGAGGAGGGCCAGGACGCGGGCGAAGGCTTCGGGGTCGCGGACGCGGTGTGCGGCGGCGGTCTCCCCGGGCCCGACCCGCAGCCCCAGGTCCGGGCCGCGGAGGGTGGCGATGGCCAGTTCGTCGCTGTAGGCGTCACCGGCGAACATGGCGGCGCTGGCGCCGAGCCGGGAGCGGAGGCTTTCCAGTGCCTCCGCCTTGGACGGTTCCACCACGGAGAGGTCCAGCACGGAGCCGTCCACGATGAAGAACAGACCATGGAGGCGGGCGATTTCCCGGGCGGTTTCCGTGACCGATTCCACCACCTCCGGCGGCGCGGGCCGGGTGTGGACGGAAACGGCCACGGGCTTGCGTTCGATCCAGATGCCCTCCTGGAAGCCCACGGCCTCGTTGAGCGCGGCGTTGACCTTGAGCAGGACGGATTCGGTGGCCAGGCTCTGGGCATGCGCGAAGCCCATGTCCGACTCCGCACCGTGCGACCCGATCAGGTGGACCTCCACGGGCAGCCGCGACACTGCCGCCAGGTCGCGCAGGGACCGGCCGGAAATGATCGCTGCATGCGTGTTCGGCAGGGCCGCCAGGGCGCGGAGGGCGATGGCCGCGTTGCCCAGGGGCAGGATCTCCGTGGAGATGCCCTCGGCCTCGCAGAGGGTCCCGCCGTAGTTGCAGGCCACCAGCAGGGATGGAACGCGGGCAAGAACCTTGAGTTCGGCCAGCAGCGCGGGGGTGAGCCCGTTGTCCGCGGCATCGGACTGGATGAAGGCGCGGAGCATGTCCAGCGGGAGCGAGCGGGTGAGCAGCGCGGATTCCGCCACGCTTTGGTTCAACGGCGTAGGCATCCAGGTACCCCTTCGAGGCAGAACCAGGCCGGGAACTCAGCCGCTGGATCGCCTGCGGACTACCGGTTGGTGCCCCGCCCGGAAATCCCAGCAATCCCTGACGGGGCAGTACCCATCTTCAGCCGCGGGAGTTTCCCCCGGGAGTCGCTTTTATTGCGTCCGTGTAAAAGCAGCCGGACAGGGCCGCGGGCGGCGAAACCCTCAGGCGCCCACCCGGGCCAGGCCGGCGGCCTCGGCCAGCAGCTCGACGGACCGCAGTCGCGCCTCGGTGCCGGTGCTCTGGTGCGCCACGATGAGTTCGTCGGCG
The DNA here is from genome assembly GCF_030209315.1 of Pseudarthrobacter sp. efr-133-R2A-89. Classification (NCBI taxonomy): domain Bacteria; kingdom Bacillati; phylum Actinomycetota; class Actinomycetes; order Micrococcales; family Micrococcaceae; genus Pseudarthrobacter; species Pseudarthrobacter sp. efr-133-R2A-89. The sequence continues at coordinate 290,820 of NZ_JARVSE010000006.1, forward strand.
TCGGCGTGCTTGCCGAAATCGGCCAGGTAGTCCACCACGGCGTCCGGGGTCCCCACGGCGGAGTAGCGCATCATCTGGGCCACATGCTGTCCTTGCGGGGAGTCCAGGACCATGTCCGCCTCGTCGTCGGTGAACTCCCGGCCGCCGCCGAAGAACAGCGAGACGCGGGCGCGCTTGGTGGCCTGGAACATGGACTGGGCCTCGGCGGCGGAGTCGGCGGCGATCACGTTGACGCCGGCGATCACGTGCGGCGCGTCCAGCTGCGCGGAGGGCTTGAACTCGCGGCGGTATATGGCCACGGCGTCCTGCAGGGCGGCGGGGGCAAAGTGCGAGGCGAACGCGTACGGGAGGCCCAGCTGCGCGGCCAGGCGGGCGCCGAACAGGGACGAGCCCAGGATATACAGCGGCACGTTGGTGCCCTTGCCCGGGGTGGCCTCAACGCCCTGGATGCGGGTGGGGCCGGTCAGGTAGCCCTGCAGTTCCAGGACGTCCTGCGGGAAGCTGTCTGCGGACATGGGGTCCCGGCGCAGGGCGCGCATGGTGTTCTGGTCACTGCCCGGTGCCCGTCCCAGGCCCAGGTCGATCCGGCCGGGGTGCAGGGTTTCGAGGGTTCCGAACTGCTCCGCGATGGTGAGCGGCGAGTGGTTGGGCAGCATGATGCCGCCGGCGCCCAGCCGGATGCTTTCGGTGTGGGCGGCCACATGCGCGATCAGCACGCTGGTGGCGGAGGAGGCGATGGAGGACATGTTGTGGTGCTCCGCGTACCAGACCCGCCGGTATCCGAGTTTCTCCGCGCTCTGCGCCATGGCCACGCTGCCCGCGAAGCTCTCCGCCGCCGTCTGGCCTTTGCCGATGGTTGCCAGGTCAAGGATGGAGAGGGGGAGAGTCACGTCAGGTGCCGGCCTTTCAAAAAAAGTTTCGTAGGGCGTGCCCCCGGATGGCGGCGGGCACTTGATGCATAACGACGGCGGGCCCCGGCTTATTTCTGTGAGTTGCGGAATACTCAGCACGCTGATGATGTTGCCGCCCCTATGAGCCAAGATTCAACGAAGCAGCTGGAACTGTCCGCAACGATCGACCTCAAGGACCTGGGAACCGTGCACCGGCTTGGGTTTGGTGCCATGCGCATCGTCGGCGACGGGGTGTGGGGTGAGCCCGCAGACCGCGCCGCCGCCGTGGCCGTGGTGCGCCGCGCCGTCGAGCTCGGTGTGGATTTCATCGACACCGCCGACTCCTACGGCCCCAACGTCAGCGAGGAAATCATCGCGGAGGCCCTGCACCCGTACAAGGAGGGCTTGAAGGTCGCCACCAAGGTGGGCTTCACCCGCACCGGGCCCAACAAGTGGATCCCGGTGGGGCGTCCTGAATACCTGCGCCAGCAGACGGAACTGAGCCTGCGGAAGCTGAAGGTAGACACCCTGGACCTGCTGCAGTTGCACAGGATCGACCCCAAGGTGGACGCCGAGGAGCAGTTCGGTGTGCTGCGCGAACTCCAGGACGAGGGCAAGGTCCGCGCCTTGGGCTTGTCGCAGGTGAGCGTGGCGGAGCTGGAGGCAGCCGGAAAGCACTTCACCGTCTCCACGGTCCAGAACCGCTACAACCTGACCGACCGGTCCTCGGAGGACGTGCTGCGGTACTCGGAGGAGAACGGCATCGGATTCATCCCGTGGGCGCCCATTTCCGCGGGCGAGCTCGCCAAGCCGGGCGGACCGCTGGATGAAGCCGCCAAGCGCCTCGGCGCCACCACCTCCCAGGTGGCCCTCGCCTGGCTGCTGCGCCGCTCCCCGGTGATGATGCCCATCCCCGGCACCGGTTCCGTGGCCCACCTCGAAGAAAACCTGGCCGCCGCCGGCCTCACGCTCGACGACGAGACGTACGCCGAGCTCGAAGCCGCCGGCAAGTAGAAACCCAACGACAGGAGAAACACCATGGCAAACATCCTGATGGTCGTCTCGGCCGCCGATTCCCTCACCATGAAGGACGGCAGCGAACACCCCACCGGCTACTGGGCGGAGGAGCTGGTGGTCTCCCACCAGACCCTCACCGAGGCCGGCAACACAGTCCACATCGCCACCCCCGGCGGCAGGAAGCCCACGGTGGACCAGGTGAGCCTGGCCCCTGAATCGGCCGGCGGCGAGGACCGCGCACAGGGCTTCCGCGACTACCTGGCCAAGATCGACGGCGAGCTAGCGCACCCGCTGGTCCTCGCCGACGTCGACATCAACGGATATGACGCCGTGGTGATGCCCGGCGGCCACGGCCCCATGGCCGACCTGTTCAAGGACGCCGACCTGGGCCGCCTGCTGGTGGCAGCCAACAGGGACGGGAAAGTCATCGCGCCGTTCTGCCACGGCCCGGCCGGGCTGCTGAGTGCAACGGACGACGACGGCGGGTTCGCTTTCAAGGGCCGGCGCCTGACGGTCTTCACCAACGAGGAAGAACTCGGCGGCGGCACCGGCGAGAACACCCCGTGGCTGGTGGAGGACGCGCTCAGGGACAAGGGCGCCGTGGTGGAGAACGGGGCCGCCTGGTCCTCCAACGTGGTGCGCGACGGCAACCTCATCACCGGGCAGAACCCGCAGTCCAGCGAGGCGGTAGCCAAGGAAGTCCTGGCCGCGCTGTCCTAAGGACCCGGCGCCAACCCTGAGGCAACAAACGAGGGGACCAGTTCGCAGTGAACTGGTCCCCTTTTTTGTGTGCCGCGAGCGCCTGGAAGGTGCATGCCGCGGGTGCCGGGAGCGTGCCGGAAATGTGACCGCCGCGGTCCTCCGGTTAACCGCCGTTACTCCCTGTATCTCCCGGTTTCGCGGGCTTTGATTCCCCCACCGGGGCTGCCGGATAGTTGCTGCAACGCGCACTCCCGCCGCATCTTTCGGCCCCTTCCAGGAGGAACCATGCCCATCAAAACCACGCCGTCCGCCGTCGCGGCCCTTGCCGTCTCGGCCCTGCTGGGACTGACTGCCTGCTCCGATCCGGGCGCTTCGGCGGCGACAGCACCGTCGTCGTCCACCGCCAGCGCCGGGGGCAGGACCTTCAACCTGTCCCCGGATCAGGACCGCTTTCCGGTGACCAAGGACGCCGCCGCGGCGGCCCTGGTCCCCGAGGCCATCAAGGCCGATGGCAAACTCACCGTGGTGACCACGGGCGGCGCGGCGCCGTTGAGCCTGTTCGCCACGGACAACAAGACCCTGATCGGCAGCGAGGTGGACATCGCCTACGCCGTGGGCGAGGCCTTGGGGCTGGACGTCGAGGTCCTGCCCGTCGCCTGGGCGGACTGGCCGCTGGGCATCGAATCGTCCAAGTACGAGGCCGTGCTGTCCAACGTGACCGTCACCGAGGCGCGCAAGGAAAAGTTCGACTTCGCCACCTACCGCAACGACCTCCTGGGCTTCTACGCCAAGAGCGACTCCGACATCGGGGAGGTGAAGGAAGCCAAGGACGTGGCGGGCAAGCGGATCATCGTGGGCTCGGGCACCAACCAGGAAGCGATCCTGGTGCGCTGGGACGAAGAGAACAAGAAGAACGGCCTGGCGCCGGTCCAGTTCCAGTATTACGACGACGATTCCGCCTCAAGCCTGGCCCTCCAGTCCGGACGTGCGGACCTGACCTTCGGACCCAACGCCGCCGCGGCGTACAAGTCCGCGCAGGACGGCAAGACCAAGCAGGTGGGCACGCTGAACGGCGGCTGGCCGCTGACCGCGCAGATCGCCTTCACCACCAAGAAGGGCAACGGCCTGGCGGTTGCCGCGCAGGCCGCGCTGAACCACCTGATTGACGACGGCACCTACGCCAAGATCCTGGACCGCTGGGGCCTCTCCTCCGAGGCCATCCAGAAGTCCGAACTGAACCCGGCGGGCCTGCCCAAGAAGTAGGCGGCCCGCCGACGAATGGATCCCCGCCGGGCTGTGAGCATGCCGCTTGCGCCCGGCGGGGATTCTCCTGTGCTGGCGGGTATCCGGGAAAGTGCGCTCCGCGCCACAAGGCAATAGTCTGGCCAGATGGGGACGAATGCCGTGAACTCCGGCGAACAGGTGGACAGGCAATCGCGCATCCTCGAGGCGGCGATGGACCTGCTCTCCCGCCATGGCATCGCCGGGGTCAGCATGCGGTCCGTGGCTCGTGAAGCGGGCGTGGCGTTGGGCCTGGTGAACTATTACTACGACGACAAAACCACGCTGATCCGGGCCGCCCTGCGGCGCGTGGACGAGCACGACCTCCTGCTGGTCGCGCCGGACCCGTCGCTGCCCCCGGACGAGCAACTCCGCAAGGCGCTGCGGCGGGTTGCGGCCAAGGATTTGCTGACCACCCGCTACCTGTCCCTCCGCCTGCACCTGTGGGCCCTGGCCCAGGCCGACGAGGATTACGCCCAGATCAACGCGAAGGCCTTTGACCGCTACATCGACGGCGTCGCCGCGCTGGTGTCCGCCGCCCAGCCCGCACTGTCCTGGGCGGCCTGCCGGGACCGGGCCGCGGACATCGTGGTGATCCAGAACGGCATGTGGCTGACGGCGCTGCTCGGCGTCGACGCAGCCGCCATCCAGCGGAGCATCGAGCGGACGGAGCAGATCGCGTTCGCTCCCGTCCATGACGACGGCACGGGGAGCGCGGAACTCCGCCCGCACTGAAAGGCTGGCCGCGGACACGCCGGCAGCTCCGTCAGTCACATTGAACGAGTGTTCAAGAAAAGTATTGAACACTCGTTCAAGGTGCATTACTGTCCTTCCTATGACTTACGCCACACCAGCGCGGGAAGCCGCCCAAAGCACTGCACCCGAGGCAGCAGCCACCCTGTTCATCAACGGCGCGTGGGAACCGGCCGCATCCGGCGCTGTCCGCGAAATCCGCAACCCGGCCGACGGCGAACTGGTCGCCACGGTCACCGAAGCCGGCCGGGAAGACGCCGAACGGGCCATTGCGGCGGCTCGCGCCGCCTTCGATGCCGGCGTCTGGTCCTCGGTTCCCGCCCCGGAGCGCGGAACCTTCCTGTTGAAGGTGGCCGCCGGACTCCGCGAACGCCGGGAAAAATTCGCCCGCGCCGAGTCCCTGGACACCGGCAAGCGGATGGTCGAAAGCCGGATCGACATGGACGACGTCGCCGCCTGCTTCGAGTACTTCGGCAGGCTGGCCGGGCAGCAGGCGGGCCGGATCGTCGACGCCGGGAACGCCGCCGTGGTCAGCAGGATCGCCTACGAACCCGTGGGCGTCTGCGGCCTCATCACCCCGTGGAACTACCCCCTGCTCCAGGCGGCGTGGAAGATCGCGCCCGCGCTGGCCGCCGGGTGCACCTTCGTCCTCAAACCCTCCGAGCTGACCCCGTCCACTGCCATCCTGGCCATGCAGCTGCTGCAGGACCTCGGCCTGCCGGACGGCGTCGCCAACCTCGTCACCGGGGCCGGCGCTGAGGCGGGCGCGCCGCTCTCGGAACATCCCGACGTCGACCTCGTCTCCTTCACCGGCGGCCTGGAAACGGGCAAGCGGATCGCGGCGGCGGCCGCGGGCACCGTCAAGAAAGTGGCCCTGGAGCTGGGCGGCAAGAACCCCAACGTCATTTTCGCGGACGCGGACTTCGACGCCGCCGTGGACAATGCCCTGAACGGCGCCTTCGTCCACTCCGGGCAGGTCTGCTCCGCCGGGGCGCGGCTGGTGGTGGAGGAATCCATCGCCGAACGCTTCGTGGACGAGCTGGTGCGCCGTGCCCGGGAGATCCGGCTCGGCGGCCCGTTCGACGACGACGCCGAGACCGGCCCCCTGATTTCCGCCGCCCACCGCGACAAAGTCAGCGCCTACGTCCAGCGCGGCCTCCAGGAAGGCGCACGGCTCCGGACCGGCGGCGCGGCACCTTCCGGAGGGAAGTACGACGCCGGGTTCTACTACCAGCCCACCATCCTGGACCAGGTGCAGCGCGGCATGTCCGTGGTCACCGACGAGGCATTCGGCCCCGTGGTCACGGTCGAGACGTTCCGCACCGAGGACGAGGCCGTGGCCACCGCCAACGACACCATCTACGGGCTGGCCGGCGCGGTGTGGACCCAGGACGCCGGAAAGGCGCAGCGCGTCGCCGCCCGGCTGCGGCACGGCACCATCTGGATCAACGACTACCACCCCTACCTCCCGCAGGCCGAGTGGGGCGGCTTCGGCCAGTCCGGCGTGGGCCGCGAGCTGGGCCCCACCGGCCTGGCCGAGTACCAGGAAGCCAAGCACATCTACCAGAACACCAGCCCCCAGGTCACCGGCTGGTTCGCTGACCACGGCAAGGAGAACTAGATGCACTACGACAACATTGAGGACCTCACGGACCGCGGGTTCGACTACGTCGTCATCGGCGGCGGATCTGCCGGCGCCGCCGTCGCCGCCCGGCTGAGCGAAGATCCGGACGTGACCGTGGCCCTCGTGGAGGCCGGCCCGGATGACCGCAATATCCCGGAGATCCTGCAGCTGGACCGCTGGATGGAGCTGCTGGAATCCGGCTACGACTGGGACTACCCCATCGAACCGCAGGAAAACGGCAACTCCTTCATGCGCCACGCCCGCGCCAAGGTCATGGGCGGCTGCTCCAGCCACAACTCCTGCATCGCCTTCTGGGCACCGCGCGAGGACCTGGACGAATGGGAGTCCAAGTACGGCGCCACCGGCTGGAACGCCGCCAACGCATGGCCGCTGTACCAGCGGCTGGAAACCAATGAAGACGCCGGCCCGGACGCACCCCACCATGGGGACTCCGGACCCGTGCACCTGATGAACGTGCCCCCGGCGGATCCTGCCGGCGTCGCGCTCTTGGACGCCTGTGAGCAGGCGGGCATCCCCCGCGCGAAGTTCAACACGGGCACCACCGTGGTCAACGGTGCCAACTTTTTCCAGATCAACCGGCAGGCGGACGGCACCCGCGCCTCAAGCTCGGTTTCCTACATCCACCCCATCATCGACCGGCCCAACTTCACCCTGCTGACCGGCCTGCGCGCCCGCCAGCTCGTGTTCGATGCGGACAAGCGCTGCGTCGGCGTGGACGTGGTGGACGGAGCATTCGGCCGCACGCACCGGCTTACCGCGCACCAGGAAGTCGTCGTGTCCACCGGCGCGATCGACTCCCCCAAGCTGCTCATGCTCTCCGGCATCGGCCCTGCAGCACACCTGGCCCAGCACGGCATCGAGGTGCTGGTGGACTCCCCCGGCGTGGGCGAGCACCTGCAAGACCACCCGGAAGGCGTGGTGCAGTTCGAGGCCAGGCAGCCCATGGTGCAGGCCTCCACCCAGTGGTGGGAGATCGGCATCTTCACCCCCACCGAGGACGGCCTGGACCGCCCGGACCTGATGATGCACTACGGCTCGGTCCCGTTCGACATGAACACGCTGCGGCACGGCTACCCCACCACGGAGAACGGCTTCAGCCTGACCCCCAACGTCACCCACGCACGCTCCCGGGGCACCGTCCGGCTGCGCAGCCGCGACTTCCGCGACAAGCCCATGGTGGACCCGCGCTACTTCACCGATCCGGAGGGCCACGACATGCGCGTCATGGTGGCCGGCATCCGCAAGGCCCGCGAAATCGCCGCCCAGCCTGCCATGGCGGAGTGGACGGGCCGCGAACTCTCCCCCGGCATCGAGGCGCAGACCGATGAGGAGCTGCGGGACTACATCCGCAAGACCCACAACACCGTGTACCACCCGGTGGGCACCGTCCGCATGGGCGCAGCCGACGACGACATGTCCCCGCTGGACCCCGAGCTGCGGGTCAAGGGCGTCACCGGCCTCCGCGTCGCCGATGCGTCCGTCATGCCCGAACACGTCACCGTCAACCCCAACATCACCGTGATGATGATCGGCGAGCGCTGCGCCGATCTGATCCGGGCCGACCAAAGGGTCGCGGACCGCACGGTCGGAGATGCCAAGGAAGAGAAGGAGCTCACCACGTCCCTCGCCTGAGCGGCAGGACCTCAGGGGGCCGCCTTCCCAACGGCGGCGGCCCCCGCCAACGTCATTCCGCCGCACCCCAGGGCGGCCGGTCCCATCGTGCTTTCTGATCCAGGAGTCCATAGTGGAACCCAGCAAGAGTATTGATTCAAGCGGCATGGACGAATTCGGCTACACCCAGACCCTTGACCGGAGCATCGGCAAATTTGCCAGCTTCGCCGCAGGTGTCAGCTACATCTCCATCCTTACCGGTGTTTTCCAACTGTTCTATTTCGGTTTTTCCATGGCCGGCCCGGCGTACGCCTGGTCCTGGCCCATCGTGTTCGTCGGCCAGCTGATGGTGGCCCTGTGCTTTGCAGAACTGGCGGGCCGCTACCCGGTGGCCGGTTCCGTGTACAACTGGGCCAAGCGGCTCGCGTCGGGGACCTCGTCCTGGCTGGCCGGGTGGCTGCTGCTGCTCTCTTCCATCATGGCCTTGGGCTCGGTGGCCCTGGCCCTGCAGATCACCCTGCCGCAGCTCTGGTCCGGCTTCCAGTTCGTCGGTGACGGCACGGGCCCCTACGACTTCGCCATGAACGGCGTGGTGCTGGCCACCATCATGATCACCATCTCCACCCTCATCAACGCGTTCGGCGTGAAGCTGATGACCCGGATCAACAGCATCGGCGTGTTCGTGGAGCTCATCGCGGCCGTGCTGCTGATCCTTGCCCTGGGCTGGCATGTGGTGCGCGGCCCTGAGGTTTTCTTCCAGACCAACGGCTTCGGCGAGGGCAAGGACCTGGGTTTCTTCGGCGTGTTCCTGATCGGCGCCATGGCCTCCGGCTACGTCATGTACGGCTTCGACACCGCCAGCTCCCTTGGCGAGGAAACCAAGGACCCCAAGAAGACCGCTCCCAAGGCCATCCTGCGCGCCGTCACGGCATCGTTCCTGCTGGGCGGGGGAATCCTGCTGTTCGGCATCCTGGCCGCGCCGGACCTCACGGACCCGCAAATCGGCTCTCCCGACGGCGGCCTGCAGCACATCGTGCTCTCCGTCCTGGGCGGCCCGTTCGGCAAGGCCTTCCTGGCCTGCATCGTGGTGGCCGTGGTGGTGTGCACCCTGGCAGTGCATGCCGCCGCCATCCGGATGATGTTCGCCATGGCCCGGGACAACAACCTGCCGTTCAGCCGGCAGCTCAGCAAGGTGGATCCGGTCCGCAGGACCCCCACGGTCGCGGCGATCGTCATTGGCGTCCTGGCCGTCGTGCCCCTCCTGGTCAACGTCACGCAGCCGGCCATCTTCACCATCCTGTCCAGCATCAGCATCGTCCTGATCTACCTTTCCTACCTCCTGGTGACGGTTCCCCTGCTCCGCAAACGGTTCCTGAAGAAGTGGCCGCTGGCCGGGGATGGGTCCGAGCCCGGGTTCTCCATGGGCAAGTGGGGCCTTCCCGTGAACATCCTGGCGGTCCTGTGGGGCGGCGCCATGACGCTGAACCTGGTGTGGCCCCGCCCGGAGATCTACAACTCGGTGCCGCCGTTCGAGTGGTACCTGCAGTGGGGCGGCGTGATCTTCGTGGCCGCGGTGGTGGTTGGCGGGACCCTGCTCTACCGGCTGAAGATCCGCCACCAGACCGGCGTGCTGGCCGAACACGCCGCGGCGGTCTCCGCCCACCCGTCGTCCAACGACCCCCGCTACGACGCTCCCGAGGAAGCGGTGCCGGCCAACGCGGCCATGGCAACGGAAAGCTAGCAGCATCAAGACAGAACGGCCGACGACGGCGCCCACCCGGGTGCCGTCGTCGGCCTTTGCGCGGGGCTGGGTGCGCGCCGGGCCGAGACGTTGCGTCACACAAGGCGACAGCCTCCGGTTCCCGGCCCGGCACGCCCTACCCTTGACAGGTGACACTGACTAAGACCCGCACCGCCGCCGCGAGCTCCCTCGCCGCCGCCGGCCTCCTGCTGACCCTTGCCGCCTGCTCCACGCCGGCCGCCACCCAGTCCGCTCCCTCCGCATCCGCTTCCACCTCGGCATCGGCGAGCGCCTCTGCCTCCGCCGGGCCCTGCACCGGGGTGAAGGTAGTGGTGGATTCCGCCTCCCTGAAGCAGTCCGCCGCCGACACCTCCGCCTGCGTGCCCGCGGACGGACCCACCCTGGCATCGGACGTGCTGGGCAAGGCCAATGTGAAGATCGAGGGCACCGCCAAGTACCCCACGAGCTTCGCGTGCCGCGTCAACGGCGTGCCCGCTGCGGACTTCGACATCAAGCACAAGGGCGGCACCACCCGCGAAGCGTGCGATGACAAAAACACGGTCTCTTATTGGGCCCTCTGGGTGAAGCCCGCCGCCGGCACATGGGCCTACGCGCAGGAAGGCCTGGACACCCTCAAGCTCAGCCCCGGCGAGAGCCTTGAACTGCTCTACACCGTGGACAACGAACCGGCTGCACCCGCGTCATGACCTTCCGGCCCGCGCCGTTGCGCGCAGCAGCGGTTCTCGCTGCTGTGTTCATTGCGGCGCGGGTCCTCTACCGGGTCCTCTTTAACGGGGCGGGCATCGGGGCGCCGCTCCTGCTGGCCCTGCCGCCGCTGCGGCTTCCGGCTCCGTACGCCCACGTGGTGTTCCTGGGTCCGGTCACGGCGCCCGGTCTCTGGCAGGCAGTCCTGTCCGCGCTGCCCATCGCACTCACCATCCTGGGCTTCGGCCTGCTCAATGCGTGGGTGGATGTGTCCCGCGGCTTCGTCCGGCTGGCCCGGGGCGGCCCGCTGCAGGGCGTGGCCAGGATGCTGGTGGTGGCGTGGGCGGCGCTCCCGGCACTTGCCGACGCCGTGGGGTCCGTGCGACTGGCCTTCCGGTTGCGGGGCGAACGCTTTGGGCCGCGGGCCTTGGTGCCCGTCCTGGAGCGTACCCTCGAACATGCGGGCCGGGTTGCGGCGGCCCTGGAGCTGCGCGGCTTCGCGGGCCGGCCCGTACCGCCACCGGCCTCCGGAAGCGACGCGCCGCTGGTGGTCCGGGACGCGCTGTTCCGGGTGGGCGGGGCGCAGGTGCACGCGGCCGGGTTCGCGCCCGCCGGCGGATCCCTCACCGTGATCACCGGGCCCACGGGGTCCGGCAAGTCCACCGTCCTGCGCGGCATCGCCGGGTTGCTCTCCCACGTCGACGGCGGTGGCATCACCGGCACAGTGCAAGTGGCCGGCGTAGACCGCACTGGTGTACCGCCGCGGGACACCGCCCGCCTCATCGGCGTGGTCCTGCAGAATCCCCGCGCCGCCTTTGCCAGCACGCGGGTCTGGGACGAGATTGGCCTTGCCCTGGAACTGCGTGGCGTGGGCCGGCCGGCCGCCAAGGCCCGGGTGCTGGAGGTGGCGGAGCGGATCGGGGTTTCGCCGTTGCTGGACCGGGACCTCAGCACCCTCTCAGCAGGCGAGGCAACGCTGGTGGCCATCGCCGCCGCCGTCGTGGACCATCCCGTCCTGCTCCTGGTGGACGAGCCGCTGGCGGACCTGGATTCCAGCGCCCGGGCCCGCGTCACCGCCGTGCTCGGCAGCCTTGCGCACCACTCCGGCGTGTGTGTAATCGTGGCGGAGCACCGGGCGGAAGCGCTGGTCTCCGTCGCCGATTCCTGGTGGTCCTTTGAGAACGGCGCGCTGGTGCCGGGCACAGCCCCAACGCCCGCGCCCCCGCGTCCCCTTGTTGGTCCAGCCACGGAGCCGCCGGCCTCCGCACCCGTGCTGGCGGCCGTAAACCTGGCCGTGCACCGCGGCGGCACGCCCTTGGTGCGGGAGGCATCCGTGGCGCTGCACCCCGGCGAGATTGTGGCGCTGGTGGGCCCGAACGGTGCCGGCAAGTCCTCCCTCCTGGTGGCGCTGGCCCTCGGGGAGGGGACCAGCGATGCAAGGACGGACGACGGCGGCCGGGTGGCATTGGTGCCGGACGCCTCCGACGACCTCTTCACCAGGGACACCGTCGCCGCCGAGTTGAGGGCGGCGGAGCGGCGCCTGGCGCGCGGAAAGCAGGGTCAGGCTGCGGAGCCCGGCTTTGCGGCGTCCCGGTTGTCCGTCCTGCGGGGCACCGCCAGCATGCCCATCGGGCACGAGCATCCCCGGGACCTGTCCGCCGGCGAGCGCAGGATCCTTGCCATGACGTTGCAGACCATTGACCGGCCGCAGGTGCTCCTGATTGACGAGCCCACCCGCGGGCTGGATCCCGCGGCGCGGACGGCGGTGGCTGCGGCGTTGCGGGCGGCCGCGGATGACGGCGCCGCGGTCCTGTTCGCCACCCACGATCTGGAGTTTGCGCACCGGCTTGGCGTCCGGATCCTGCCGATGCGGGACGGGGTGGCGCCGGCCGCCGTGACAGCCGTGCCGGCCGAGTCAGTAGATGTCGCTGCTGCCGTTCCCGCGGCACTACCCGTGGCCTCGGCCCGGGCCGCCGGGCGCCGGCCTGACGTGCCTGCCGCGAAGCCGGCCCGCCGCCCCCGGATGCCGCGGGGCGCCGAGCTGGCCGTCCTGGCGGCAGCAAACCTGGTGGCCTTGGCGGCGTTCTGTTGGCCGCTGCTGACCGCGGCGCTGCCGCAGGATGCCGCTGCGGCCACCCCGTACGCGGCCCTGGCCATCGCACCCCTGGCGGCGGCCGCCGTCGTGGTGTCCTTGGACGGCTCGGTCCGCTCGGCACACACCGTGGCGCTGCTCGGCGTCCTCGCCGCGGTAGGTTCCGCGGTCCGGGTGGCGAGTACCGGCGTCGGCGGCGTGGAGGCCGTGTTCATCCTTCTGGTCCTGGCGGGCCGCGCGTTCGGTCCGCGGTTTGGCCTGCTCCTCGGCGCCGCCACCATCGCCGTCTCCAGCGTGCTGTGGGGCGGAATCGGGCCGTGGACACCGTTCCAGATGTTCGCCTGCGCCTGGGTGGGTGCGGGAGCCGGGCTGCTCCCCCGCCGGGTGCGCGGCAGGGCAGAGCTGTGGATGCTTGCCGGGTACGGCGTGGTGGCGTCCTATGTGTTCGGGCTGCTGCTCAACCTGTGGTTTTGGCCCTTCGCCGTGGGCAGCGGCACCGGGATTTCCTACGTGCCGGGCGCACCGCTGGGCACCAACCTCAGCAGCTTCCTGCTTTACTCACTGCTGACGTCGACGGCGGGCTGGGACACCCTGCGCGCCGTCACCACGGTCATCGGCATCGCCGTGGTGGGGCGGGCTGTTCTGGCCTCGCTCCGCCGGGTGAAGCCGGTGGCCGGTGCCGCCTCGGGCGCGGACGGCCACCGGGCCCATACACCGTCCCCACACGCCCGGGAACGGCGCCAGCTCACACCTTGACGCAGACAGGTTGCCTCCAGCCAACGAATTTGTGACACTGTTGTCCTCTGTTCCCCAGTGTTAGGCAATGTTTTGACGGGCATTTCAGGTTTCGCGACGCAATCCGCGCGCTGACACTTCCCTGATGCCCCAAGGGCCGGCAAGTTCAGCGCTTCACCCGCTGAAACCACCCGGAGCCCGATGCCGATCCACGGCTTTCTCCCTGCACTGATTTCCTGCCCCGCAGCATACGCCTGCCCATTCCCCGGGCCGCCGTGGCCGCCCACCGCCACGTCCCGTCCACCTTAGGACCCCCGCCTTACGGACCTGACCTTGGCGAACCGCGGCCCAGCCGCCCAACATTCCTGTTTTGGGAGCACCATGCCTGCAATAAAAAATCCATCCATTGTCCTCACGGACGTGCATTTCCGGTGGCCGGACGGCTCGCCGGCGTTGTCCGGGATCTCCGGCAGCTTCGGGCCCGGGAAAACCGGGCTCGTCGGAACGAATGGCTCCGGAAAGTCCACGCTGCTGCGACTCGTGGCGGGGACCCTCACACCGACGGCCGGCAGCATCACCACGGGAGCCGCCGTCGGCTACCTTCCACAGACCCTGACGCTGCACGACGATGCCACCCTGATGGAGCTGCTCGGGATCAAGGACAAAGTCAGTGCCCTGCGGGCTATCGAATCCGGCGACGCAGCGGTGGAGCACTTCGATGTGCTGGGCGACGACTGGGACATCGAGGCCCGCGCGGAGGAGGCGCTGGAGGGGATCGGCCTGACCGGCGTCGGACTGGACCGGCGCGTGGGCGAACTGTCCGGCGGGGAAGCCATGCTGGCCGCCATCTCCGGGCTCCGGATCCGGCGCACCCCCATCACCTTGCTGGACGAACCGACGAACAACCTGGACCGTCAGGCACGCTCGGCGCTCGGAGGGATGCTGGCTGACTGGCCGGGCAGCCTGGTGGTGGTCAGCCACGATCTGGCACTGCTGGAACTCATGGACAGCACGGCCGAACTGTATGAGGGAGGGCTCACGGTGTTCGGCGGCCCCTACAGCGAGTGGCAGGCGTACCTGGACAGCCAGCAAGCCGCAGCCGCGCAGGCAACCCGTGCCGCTGAGCAACTGGTGAAGAAGGAAAAGCGGCAAAAGCAGGAGGCCGAATCGAAGCTCGCCCAACGGGCCAGGACGGGCCAGGCCAGCTACGACAATAAGAAGGGATCCAAGATCCTGATGAACCAGCGGGCCTCTGATGCCCAGGTCTCAGCCGGACGAATGCGTTCCGGCATGGACGCCAAAGTGCAGGCCGCGCAAGCGGCCCTGGACGCCGCAGCAGCGAGGGTGCGGGACCAGGAGCGGATATCCCTGAACCTTCCCGACCCGGACGTTCCGCGCGGCCGGCGGATCGCGGAACTGCGGGGCACCAACCGCTCCTTCGTGGTGCAGGGCCCGGAGAAGGTGGCCATCACCGGACCCAACGGCGCCGGAAAGACCACACTGCTGGAACGCTTGATGGGCGGTGTCCCGTGCATCGAGGGCGAAGCCGGTGGAAGCCTGCTGACAGACCGCGCGGGCTACCTGCGTCAACGCCTCGACGGGCTGCGGGAACAGGCAACAACCCTCGAAAACGTGCAGGACGCCGCGCCGTACGTGCCTGCGGGCGATATCCGCAACCAGCTGGCCCGGTTCCTCCTCCGCGGCGACAGCGTGAACCGGCCAGTGCACACGCTCTCGGGCGGTGAGCGGTTCAGGGTTTCCCTGGCCCGGCTGCTTTTCGCCGACCCGCCGCCTCAAGTCCTGATCCTGGATGAGCCAACCAACAACCTGGACATCCGGAGCGTTGAGCAGCTGGTGGAGTCCCTCGGGGCCTACGGCGGCGCCGTCATCGTGGTCAGCCACGATGACGCCTTCCTGGACCGGTTGGACCTGGACCTCATCCTCGGCATGGGACGCGACGGGTCGTTGACGGAGCTGGCCTCGCTGCCTGGCACGGAATGACAAGAGCCCGGCGCCGGCAGCGCCGTCCCCAGGGCCGGCGCCAGCTCACACCTTGAAGTACTTGGCCTCCGGGTGGTGGAACACGAACGCATCGGTGGACTGTTCGGGGTGCAGCATCAGCTCGTCGCTGAGAACCACGCCCATACGCTCGGGCTTCAGCAGCTCGGTGACCTTGCGGCGGTCCTCCATGTCCGGGCAGGCGGGGTAGCCCAGGGAGAACCGGGCGCCGCGGTAGTCGAGCTTGAAATACCCTGCCGTGTCCTTGGGCTCCTCGGCCGCGAAGCCGAGCTCCTTGCGAATCCGGGCGTGCCAGAACTCAGCCAACGCCTCGGTGAGCTGCATGACCAGGCCATTGAGCTCGTAGTAGTCGCGGTACTGGTTGGCCGCGAACATCTTGGACGTGAACTCTTCGATCTTGGAGCCGGCGGTGACCAGCTGCACGGGCAGCACGTCGATCTGTCCGGATTCGCGGGACTTCACGAAGTCGGCCAGGCACAAATGCCGGTCGCGGCGCTGGCGCGGGAAATCGAACCGCAGGCGGTCGGTGCCGATGGGACCGCCCGAACCACCGTCCGGGGCGAGCAGGCCCGCCTGGCCCAGGACGCCGTCGGGATCCTCGCCGTGGTGCAGCACCACCACCTGTTCGCCTTCGGAGACCACGGGGAAGTAGCCGTAGGCTACCGACGCGTCCAGCATGCCCTCGCCCAGGATGCGGTCCAGCCAGTAGCGCAGGCGCGGGCGGCCTTCGCTCTCCACGAGTTCCTCGTAAGAGGCACCATCCTCGCCGCGGCCGGGCTTCAGGCCCCACTGCCCCATGAAGGTGGCGCGCTCGTCGAGGAAGGCGGAATAGTCGTGCAGCGAGACGCCGCGGACAATCCGGGTGCCCCAGAACGGCGGCGCGGGAACGGGGTTGTCGGTGGCGACGTCGGACCGGCCGGGCATGGCCTCGGGCTCGGTGATGGTGAACTTCGGGCCGCCCTTGTGGATGCGCTTCTTCAGCGGCGGCAGCCCCACGGAGTCCGGGTCCTCGCCCCGGGCCACGCGCACCAGCGGTTCCATGAGGGCAAGGCCCTCGAAGGCGTCCTTGGCGTACCGGACGGTGCCCTCGAACTGTTCGGCCAGGTCCTGCTCCACGTAGGCGCGGGTCAGGGCGGCGCCGCCCAGGATCACCGGCCACTTTTTGGCCAGGCCGCGGGTCTGCAGTTCGGCAAGGTTTTCCTTCATCACCACGGTGGATTTCACCAGCAGCCCGGACATGCCGATAACGTCCGCGTCGTGTTCCTCCGCGGCGGCGATGATCTCGGCGATGCCCTGCTTGATGCCGATGTTGACTACCTTGTAGCCGTTGTTGGTGAGGATGATGTCCACCAGGTTCTTGCCGATATCGTGGACGTCGCCGCGGACGGTGGCGATCACCATGGTGCCCTTGCCGGAGGAGTCGGCCTTTTCCATGTGCGGCTCGAGGAGCGCCACGGCGTTCTTCATGACCTCGGCGGACTGGAGCACGAACGGCAGCTGCATTTCGCCGGCGCCGAAGCGTTCGCCCACCACTTTCATGCCCTCAAGCAGGTGGTCGTTAATGATGCCGAGCGGGGTCATGCCTTCGCTGCGGGCCAGGTCCAGGTCCTGTTCCAGGCCTTTGCCTTCGCCGTCGATGATGCGCCGTTCCAGGCGGGCGCCCGTGGGCAGGGCGGCGAGTTCGGCGGCGCGCTGGTCCTTCAGCGCTGCGGTGTCGACGCCGGCGAAGAGGTCAAGCATGCTGGCGAGGGGGTCGTAGGTGGTGTTGCCGTCGGCGTCGTATTCGCGGCGGTCGTAGACGAGGTCCAGGGCCACCTTGCGCTGCTCCTCCGGGAGGGAGGCGAGCGGGACGATCTTGGCGGCGTCGATGATGCCGCTGGTCAGGCCGGCCTGGACGGCTTCGTGCAGGAACACGGAGTTCAGGACCATGCGGGCGGCCGGGTTGAGGCCGAAGGAGACGTTGGAGACGCCGAGCGTAGTGTTGATGCCGGGGTATTTGGCGGTGATCTGGCGGATGGCCTCGATGGTTTCGATGCCGTCGCGGCGGGTTTCCTCCTGGCCGGTGGCGACGGGGAAGGTGAGGCAGTCGACGATGATGTCCTCCACCCGCATGCCCCATTCGCCCACCAGGGCGTCCACCAGGCGGGAGGCGATGGCCACCTTGCCCTCGGTGGTGCGGGCCTGGCCCTCTTCGTTGATGGTCAGGGCGATCACGGCGGTGCCGTGTTCCTTGACCAGCGGCATGATGCGGGCGAAGCGGCTGTTGGGGCCGTCGCCGTCTTCGTAATTGACGGAGTTGACCACGGGGCGGCCGCCGATGAGTTCCAGGCCTGCCTGCAGCACCGGGGGTTCGGTGGAGTCGATGACCAGCGGGAGGGTGGAGGCGGAGGCGAAACGGCTGACAACCTCTTTGATATCGGCGACGCCGTCGCGGCCCACGTAGTCCACGCAGACGTCCAGCAGGTGGGCGCCGACGCGGATCTGCTCGCGGGCGATGTCCACACAGTCGTCCCAGCGTTCCTCGAGCATGGCCTGGCGGAAAGCCTTGGAGCCGTTGGCGTTGGTGCGCTCACCGATGGCCAGGTAGGCGGATTCCTGGTCAAAGTTCACGTGCTGGTACAGGGAGGCGACGCCGGCCTCGCGCTCGGTGGGGATTCGCGCCGGTGCGTTGCTTGCCTTGGCATTCACGGCTTTGGTGCGGAAGGGAGCAAGGCGTTCGACGACGGCGGCCATGTGTTCCGGCGTCGTACCGCAGCAGCCGCCCACCAGGCCCAGGCCGAATTCGCGCACGAATTGTTCGTGCGCGGTGGCGAGTTCGGTGGGGGTGAGCGGGTAGTGCGCGCCGTTGGCGCCAAGGATGGGCAGGCCGGCGTTGGGCATGCAGGCGATGGCGACGGAGGACTGCTTGGAGAGGTGGCGGAGGTGCTCGCTCATCTCGTCCGGGCCGGTGGCGCAGTTCAGGCCAATAGCGTCAACGCCGAGCGGTTCGAGGGCGGTGAGGGCGGCGCCGATTTCGGAGCCCATGAGCATGGTTCCGGTAGTTTCGACCGTCACCTCAACAAAGATGGGAAGCCGGATGCCGCGGTCCACGATGGCTTGCTTGCAGCCGTTGACGGCGGCCTTGGTCTGCAGGAGGTCCTGGCTGGTTTCGATGAGGAACGCGTCCGCACCGCCGTCGATGAGGCCCTCGGCCTGGAGGGCGAAGGTCTGCTTGAGGTAGTCGTAGCTGGTGTGGCCCAAGCTCGGGAGCTTGGTGCCCGGGCCCATGGAGCCGAGGACCCAGCGCATGCGGCCGTCTGTTGCTTCCGCGGCTTCGGCGCGTTCGCGGGCGATTCTGGCGCCTTTGCAGGCGAGTTCCTCGATGCGGTCATCGATGCCGTAGTCGGAGAGGTTGGACCAGTTGGCGCCGAAGGTGTTGGTTTCCACGGCGTCGATACCGGTGGCGAAGTAGGCGTCGTGGATGTCCGCGATGACGTCCGGGCGCGTGTCGTTGAGGATCTCGTTGCAGCCCTCGAGGTTCTGGAAGTCCGTTTCGAGCTGCAGGTCCCGGCCTTGCAGCATGGTGCCCATGGCGCCGTCGGCAATGACCACCCGGTGGTTCACGGCGTCCAGGAGTTCCTGGGCACGGGCGGGGCGGGGGACGGACTCGATGTCCAGTGCGAAACGAGGCATTTAATCAGGTTACGTGTGGGGGCGCCAACGTTGCGCTGTGTGTCCGGATGCTACGGCTGGGAGTGGTGGGCGCCCCCAGTGCGAGTCGGGTCATGAACCGGGAAAGAGTTCGTTGGCAACAGTTTCCGTCACTTCGTGGATGATGCCAGTACGTTCCGGGACGCTTCCCAGGTCATCGCCCTTGGTGTAAACCACCAGGACAAATGCGTGCCCGCCCTTGTCCAAAATGGCGGCATCGTGGAGTTCCCCTGCCAGCTCCCCATACTTGTGGTAGACGCTGACCCCGGCTGGAACGGCAGCAGGGATGAGTGTTTCATCATTGGTGTTTTGCATAGTGGACAGCAACTGCTCGGTGTCCACCGCATTGAGCAGGGCTCCGGAGTACAAACCGGCGAGGATTCGGGCCATGTCTGCCGTGGTGAGGGTGTTGCTTTCGGGGGTGTACGCCACACCTAAAGAATTTGCATAGTCCGTCAGTTCCTCGTGGCCAACAGCGTCCATGATCAGTGACCAAGAGTCGTTGTCGCTCTGCTGGATCATCGCCTGAAGCTGAAAGTCCGCAGGGTAGGCGCCCAAGACGTCGTCCAACGAGGCCGCCCCTGTTTCAACGAGGTGGTAAAAAGCTTCCGCCGCCAGGACTTTGGCAGTGCTGGCAGCTTCAAAAGGGCTCTCCACGCCGTACTGGTGGATTTCCTGGCTGGTGCTTCCTCCGGACAGGTCCATCAAGGCCACACCGATCTGATACTCGGGGTTGGCTGCAATGATGCCGTTTATTTTGGCGTCCAGTCCCGCATCGACCGTACTGCCGGCGTCCGTGCCAACCGGCGAAGGGGGCGAGGTCGGAGCAGGGGTGGAAGGCACGGCGGGAGCGGCGGCCGGAACGGATGCCTGCCCTGGAACCGGATTCTTCGCTGTGCTGCCGACACCGGGGGAGGATGGACGGGCCTGGGCTGCCGTGTGGATGCCGACGGGCAGTGCCGCGGCCAAGAGAACAGCACACGCTGCCATGATCAAGGCGCGGCGTCGGCGGAAAGCCCGGGAGCGGCCGCGGCCTGTGGCTGCGGCCGAGGACTGACGACTGGAGTGCCGCGACTCGTGATCTTCCATGGTTCGTGATCGTAGCCACGGAAGCTATGCCAGAGCTTTGAACCGGCTGTTACCTGGCCCTGCCGCGACTTGGGGCCCAGCCCAAAGCCGGCCCGAGCTTCCCCGCCATGTCCGTCAGGATCTGCACGTAGTCCTCGTAATCAAAACTGAACGGCAGGGCGAAGGCCACCTCATCCACTTCCTGGAACCCGGCGTGCGCGTATAGCTGCTCGGCGATCTCTTCGCTGGTGCCGATCAGATCAGCCGCAAACATCATGCCCCTCGGCCCCTGCGGAGCAGCGGTGCGCGGAGTGCGTTCGTCGACGTACCGCTGGTATTTCTCCCGCTGGGCAGGAGTCGCCGAGTCAGTCGGAATCACCACCAGGCCCTGTGACACCCGCGCCCCAGCATGTCCGGCGGCCGCAGCCGCTTCCCGGAACTCCCGGATCTGTGACTGCTGGACCAGGGCGAAGTCAGGCTCCTGGTCCTTGTCGGGGAAGATCACGCTGCTGGACAGCAGATTGAACCCACTCGAACCGGCCCACACCGCTGACTTCGTGCTGCCGGCCCCGTACCAAAGCCGGTCCCGCAACCCCGGCGAATGCGGCTCCACTCGGTTGGAGAACTCCTCCACCACGCCCTGCTTACCGGAAAACTCCCGCACCGGTTCCCCGGCCACCAGCCGCGCAAACCGCTCCACCCGCGCGTAGCTGAAGTCCTCCACCTCCGCGGTATCCGGGTACAGCTCGTGCTTCACCGTGTCGTACTGCATCGGCTCGCCCACGCTTACGCCGGGGTTGATCCGTCCACCGGCGAGCAGGTCCACGGTGGCCAGGTCCTCGGCCAGGCGCAACGGGTTTTCCCACCCCAGCGGCGTCACGGCAGTACCAAGCTCAATCCTCGAAGTGCGCTGGCTCGCGGCCGCCATCACGGCCACAGGCGAAGAAATCCCGAACTGCAGGTGCCGGTGGCGCAGCCAGGCACTGTCGAATCCCAGCTGCTCGCCCAGCTCGATGATCTGCAACGTGGATTCATGGCCAGCGGCGGGATCAACGGGGTCGAACAGGCCAATGGTGAGGAAGCCCAGCTTGCGCAAAGGACGGGTGGGCTGCGGCATCGGCTTCCTCCAAGTGATCAGGGAACGTGGCTGTTTTCAGACTAGGCCGTGGGCCACCGGATGAACCAACATGTCCCGCAGGCCTTAAGCCTCTACAAGAAGCACCCACACCCTTGACGGACGTGTCCGCACACGGGTTAGGCTCACCACGGGCAGGCGACGGCGCCGCCACAGGAGGAATACATGTCACTGCAGGAAATCGAGTTCACGTCCGCCAACGGCCGCGACGCCATCCAGGCCTGGGTCTACGAACCCATCGGCCAGCCCAGGGCAATCGTGCAGCTGATCCACGGGCTCGGCGAGCATTCCCGCCGCTACCTCCACCTCATCTCCACGCTGGTGGACGCCGGATTCGTCGTGGTGGCAGGTGACCACGCCGGGCACGGGCGCACCGCCATGCAGCAGGGCACCTGGGGTGACGCCGGCGAGGACGCCGCCAAGGTGGTGGTCGCGGACGAGGTCACGCTCCAGGCCAAAGCCAGGGCGGCCCTCCCCCAGCTTCCCTACGTGGTGTTCGGCCACAGCTGGGGCTCCATGATTGCGCGCGGCATGGCTGTGGACCCACAGGCTCAGCTGTCCGGCTTGATCCTGTGCGGCATCGCCGCCCAAATGCGGGGCATCGAAACAACGATCAACCGGCCGGAACTGGCACGGCTTGCCTCCGGCGCCGGCGCGGCGGACCCCGCACCGCAGGACCTCGTGGGCCAGCTGTTCGACGGTTTCCTGGGCCGCTTCGGAGACAATCCCGGCCCCACGGCCTGGGTGGCGCTGGACGCCGACGTGGTGGCCGACCACGCCAAGGACCCCTTCAACAACTTCGGCGCACCCCTGAGCGCCCGGTTCCTGCAAGGCTTCGTGGACCTCTACGACCACGTCAATTCCGACGACTGGTACAAACAGCTCCCCACGGACCTCCCCGTCCTCATCCTCGCCGGCGACCAAGACCCCGTGACCAACTACGGCGAAGGCGCCTACCACGTGGCAAACCGCCTCACCGATTCGGGCCACGCGGACGTCCGCACCCGCGTCTTCCCCGGCGTCCGGCACGAGGTGCACAACGAACCCACCACCCGCGCCGAAACCGAGCGCGAGACGGTCGAATTCATCCAGCGGGTTACGCACCAACCCCAGGACTCCCCCACACAGTAGGCAGCAGGCTGGCCGTCCCGGAAGGTAGCACCCCGGCGGAAGGTACGACGACGGCACTTACCCCGCCGCCGTCGTCGTACCTCCCAGCAAAGGCAGCCGGAGGCGGCTGCCCCGCGTGGTAGGTTCGCCGCATGGAATGTGTGGTGCTGTACACCGTGCGGGAGGGCGTGGACCGCTCCCGGATCATGGAGACCTACCCCCGCCACAAGGCCTTTTACGAGGCGTTTCACGCAGACGGTGGTGGCCTCGTGGCCCTGGGCGCGTTCCAGGACCCCGATCCGGCTGCCAGCTCCATGGGCATTTTCACGTCCCGGCAGGAAGCCGAACGTTTCGTTGCCGGCGACCCGTTCGTTACCGAAGGGCTCGCCGAACCGAGGCTCCTGGACTGGAATGCCGTGCGCTTCGCGTAGGGCTACCGCCGGTTAGTTGCCTTCCCCGGCCAGCGGGGCAGCCGTGAAAAGGTGGGCCCCGCGGGCGCCGGAATCTTGGCAGGGTCGGTGCCAGGCCGCCGTCGGCGCAGCTCCAACGCCAGCGCCTCCTGTCCACGCGCCATCGCCCATCGATGGTTCGCGGCAAAGGCCGGCTTGAGCAGCCAACTCAGCCGCCGCAGCAGCGGTTTGGCGGCGCTGACCCGCCACTCATAGGTGACCACCGTTTCGGGCCCGTCCTGCTCAAAGGTCCAGCGGCCGGCGCCGTTGAGGTCGCCCCGGGCCGAGATGGCGAAGCCGTGTTCCGTGACGGGCTCGGTGACGGTGAGCTGCCACGTGAGCGTGTACGGCAGCCAGCCTTTGGTGTGGAGGAAGAACGCCTTCCCGGCCCCGTCCGGGTTGCCCGGATCCAGCTGCTCAACAGTCAGATACACCGACGGCCACCAGCGGGGAAGCGTGCCGGCATCGCCCAGGATGTCCGTGACCTCCCGCGGGGTTCCCGCCACGCGCCAGACAGTCAGGAATTCGTAGTCAGTGCTGCTGGTCGATGTGCCGGCCATTGGTGCCTCCACGGCGAGGGTGAATAGGCGGCCCACAGTACTCACACCGTTGTTTGCGGTCAACGGGCCACCGTCATCCCGAGGGCGTCAGTATGTGCTGGCGTTGGCGATCAGGTGCGGCGGCAGGGGCTGCTGGGTGAAATCGAACGCCTGGGTGAGGTCGCCCAGGATCGGGCTGTTTTCCCTGACGTCCGGGCGGGGATCGGGCCGGCCGTCGGTGGCCGGATCGATCCGTTGGCCGTGCAGGAAGTCGTCCTCGATGAACTTGATGTAGGCGTCCTGGCTCAGGGTTTGATGGTCGATGTACCCCTGCTTCGCGAAGGGGCTGATGATCAGGCTGGGGACGCGGAACCCGTACCCGTTGCTGTCCGCGTTGGGTGGCTGGACGTGGTCGTAGAACCCGCCCCAGTCGTCCCAGTTCAGGAAGATGGCGGTGCTGTTCCAGTCGGGTCCGCTCATGATGGCGTTGATGAGCCCGGCAACGTATTGCTGTCCCGTGCTGATCTTGGCCGGCGCATGTTCGCTGACCTTGTCGGTCGGGGCGATCCACGTCACGGCGGCCAGCGCTCCCCGTCGCGCGGCGTCGTAGAAGTTGGTCAGGGGCTGGATGTTCCCCAGTTCCCCGTCCTGTTTGACGGTGTCGAAGTACAGCAGGGGGTTCCACAGGCCCGGCGTCGTGGCATCCTGCTTGATCGGGGCGCAGGTGGCAGCGTCATCCCGGCAGTCCGGCTCCGTGCCCTTGAAGACGTAATAGTTCCACGGGACGTGCTGTTGATGGAGCAGGTACGTCAGGTCGGTCCACGCGTAGTCGGGCACCTGAAGGTGCTTGGCGGCGTCGGAGAGTTCCTGCTTCAGTGCGGCAGGAACGTTGGCGGCATCGACGGCGGCCTGGCAGGCCGGGTAGGTGTCAGTGGGCTTGCAGCTGGCGTTGATGAGCCGGTCCACACCGGCTGCCAGGTCCGGGCTGATGCCGGCGGCAGTGAGGGCTTGCTTGCAAGGGGCAAGGTCCGCGGCGGACTGGCATTTTCCGATCAGGCTGTTGCCGATGATTTCGGGGTCGGGTCCGGAGTCCGGGTTCTGGAGCGCATTGGAGCACGACGCCGGGTCCCCGGCTTTGGTGCATTTGGCGGACCATTCCGAGACCAGGTAGAGGTGCGCCGGAAGGCTCCAGGCGGAGGCGGCCGCGAACATGTGGTCCTGCAGCGTGAAGTTGCGGGCGTAGTCCCAGTACGTGGGGAGGTCCCGGCCATCGTGGTACCCCATCACATCCGTGGCGGTGGTCCGGTAGCGGCAGTTCACCTGGGTGGCGGTGCAGCCGGCCAGGCCCTTTTCCGCCTGGGCCACAAACCCGTCCATCGCCCCGTTGTCCACGTCAGCCACTTCGTCATTGTGGCTGTGCGGGGCACCGACATTGGCATCGGCCGGGTTGTAGAAAGGTTTGACGCACCCGCCGTTGGCGGGG
The DNA here is from genome assembly GCF_030209315.1 of Pseudarthrobacter sp. efr-133-R2A-89. Taxonomy (NCBI): domain Bacteria; kingdom Bacillati; phylum Actinomycetota; class Actinomycetes; order Micrococcales; family Micrococcaceae; genus Pseudarthrobacter; species Pseudarthrobacter sp. efr-133-R2A-89. The sequence goes on from NZ_JARVSE010000006.1 coordinate 315,485, forward strand.
TCCGGCAGACACACGGCCGGCTCGTTGTTGGCCATCGGGATCCCGTCGGCGCCCGGGTACGTCCCGAAGTAGGTGTCGAAGGAGCGGTTCTCCTGGGTAATGATCACTACGTGCTTGATCTTGGAAATCCCGGCCTCGGCGCTGACCGGTCCCCCGGCGGCACCGCTTCCGGCGAATGCCAGCAGCGCCCCGAGGGCCAGGGCGATCCAGCCCGCCAGCAGCGTGTGGAACGGGGAGCGAGCCAGCCCAAGGCGGCGCAGGACTTTTCCCTGCCGGATGCGTCTCCTGGTGCTGAACATCGCGTCCTCCTGACGCTGCTCCTGCGAACCGGCCGTCACCGCATCAAAAAAACTCACGCGGGGGTCCGGCCACTGGGGTTACCCTCCCACACGGTCCCTGCGCACCTGACGGGAATTTTCTGGGAACTTGCCCACAATCCATCGCCCGGGCCTGCCGGAGCGCGGGCACCCTGGTGCTGGGGTGCTCAGGTGCTGCCTACTGCCGCGCGGGCCGGGACCTGTACACATGGCCCGGGACCAGGGGCGTGCCTTCGAAGAGCTGCGGGACAGACACCAGCTGGTAGCCCTGGGCCTGCAGGGTGGACATCAGCTCCTGTTGCCCGGCGATCGTCGTCGGCTGGACGTCATGCATGAGCACCACCGCGCCGGGCGTGATCTCCTTGAGCACCTTGGGCACGAATACCGCCGGGTTCTTGCTCTGCCAGTCGAGTGAGTCCACGGCCCAGAGAATGAGCGGCTTGCCCACAGCGCCCTGCACGGCGGCATCGGCTGCGCCGTAGGGCGGCCGCATCGTGGCCGGGGTGGAGCCGGTTGCGGCAAGGATGGCGGCGTCCGTCCGCTCGATCTCCTTCTTGACCGCGGGGATGGGCAGCTTGGTCAGGTACGGGTGGCTGAACGTGTGGTTGCCGATCGCGTAGCCGGCGTCGGCCACCTGCTTCGCGGTTGCCGGGTTGGCGGCCGTATTGGACCCGGTCATGAAGAACGTGGCCTGGGCTTTTCGCTCTGCCAGGATGGCCAAAAGCTGCGGTGTGGTGCGGGCGTCCGGCCCGTCGTCGTACGTCAAGGCAGCGCACGGGACGACGTCGCAGTTCACGTGCCTGGCTGCCGGTGCTGTCGCGGGACGCGGGATGGCGGCGGCGTTCAGCTGCTCCAGGACCTGCCGCCCGTAGTCGCTGAGCACCGCCCCGGCGTCGGCGGCGTTCATGGTCAAGGTCACGTTGCCCCCGGGGTTTCCCGGAACCTCCGCGGACACCGCCAGCTCCCCGGACGGTTTCAGGACCAGGTCGCCCACCGGGATGTCCTGCCGGACGGGGGTGGCGATCTGCGCCGGAACGCCCACCATGCGCGATTGAATGCCCGGAACCGCCTCCGGCCGCACCAGCTCCGCGCCGCCACGGACAGCCCCGGAAACCGTGTTAACGTACACGGTTTCCGATCGTTCGGAGACGGTCCCGCCCGTCCCGGAAGTCTTCACTTTTTGGCGGACAACAATCACTGTTCCCGCAGCCTGAACGGGCGCCGCGGACACCGTCATCTCCTGGCCCTCGGGCTGCTGTGCGTTCAGGGCCATCGCGGGCCGGTACCGGCCACCCACCGGCGCAGCCGCATCGAGGAGTCCCAGCAGCCACGAGTCGACATGCGTGTTCAACCCGGGCACCCCGTCAACGTAGGTCCAGGACGCATGCACACGGCGCTCCCCCACGTGGGCCGTCAAGGCCATCCCGTACCCGCCCGGCACCTCCACCGGTCCGTCCAGCGCATCCGAGAGCGGTTGGGGCAATGCCACGGTCTCCGGTTGGCTTGAAACCCGTTCGTGGGAGTTCAACGCCGTGTACGGCGCGCCGGCCATGCTGTCACCACCGCTGACGAGCGCCGCCGCGCAAATCGCCGCCAGGAGGACATGCAGGCAGGCGGCAGCCGCGCTCCCGCGGGTGCGCCCCATCCCCAGCCCCATCGATCCGCACGCTCCTCAGGTGTTGACCCTTCGATTGTCCCTTATTACCAGGCCGGGATGGTGAAACCGGGGGCCGTTGCCTGGGACCGGGGAGCGCGGCGCGCTAGATGGTCACGTTGAGCCCCGCCGCGTAGCCGGCCGCGGCCGAGCCGGTCATGGTGGCCAGCTGGTAGATGCCGCCGTCGTCCCCGAACACGTTGTCCGACTGCAGGGTGGTGCGGGTCATGTTGGTGACGCTCTTTTCGTATCCGGGGGTGGCGTAGACGTCGTCGCAGGCAGCCTTGGGCAGGGCGATCTGGGAGACGGCCAGCACCTGCCCGGCGGAGGTGGCGTTGTTCATGGACTCGAAGACCTCAAAGTGGATGTGCGGCCAGCGGCCGGAGTAGGCGGCCGGGAAGATGGACGTAAAGGTGACCTGACCGTTGGCGTCCGCTTCCTGCACGCCGCGGAGGTAGTTCTCGTTCTTCAAGCTGGAGTCGTACATCGAGTACTTCCCGTCCCGGTCACAGTGCCAGGCGTACACCGCGGCGCCGGCCATCGGGGTGCAGCCTTTGGCGTTGTCCAGCAGGGTGAGGGTGAACGTCAGAGGCACGCCCTCCGCCGTCGCTGACGCGGTGCCGAAGCTTGAGGTGATGTCCCGGCGCACCACGCCGGAGGCTTCCAGGACGTTCGGCCCGTTGGAGCCGTCGCCGGGGTAGGGACCCGCGGTTTCCTCCGGAATCTCCACCCCGCATTCGGCGATGGCCCGCGTGAGCGTTGGCGTGGCGGTTGCGGCAGCAGAGTCCGTGGATGCTGCGGCGGAACCTGAAGACGCCGCCGAAGAAGTGGCTGACGACGTAGCCGAAGACGTGGACGCCGTGGTTCCGGCGGGGCTACAGGCGGCGAGCGCGGCGGCCGCCCCGCCTGCACCCAGGAACAGCCCCAGGGACCGTCGGCTCATCAGGGTGGCCAGATCGAACTCCAGCCCTCGGTCATGGTTGGGATGGGGCTGGTCGACGTCGGGCTGGCCGGGTGTGCGTGAAGTGGTCATGGTCCAAGGAAACCGCATGCGGCTATGCCGCGGACCGGTGGTATCTGTGCCCTTGCTGTGCGTCCTGGCAGGCTTCATGCTGCCGGAACCTGCCCCACGGAAGGCTCGACGACGGCACCCGCCCCGCCGCCGTCGTCGTCCGTTCCAGCAAAAGCAGCCCGGTGCACGAGGCGCCGGAAAAGCGAGGCGGGGCAGGCCCTTGGGAGCCTGCCCCACCTCTTTGCACCGGCTGATGCCCTGCGCCCGACTTTCGGGTTTCCTGTTGCGATGGAGTATGCAGGAACATCCGCCGGCGGGTCTTTGTGCGGGACGCCCGCCGCCGTCGATGCGGCCTAGAGCGTCCTGGGATCTTCGGCGTACATCTTTAACCTGATGTTCAAGGCGTCCGACATATGGCGGGCCGCGATCTCCCCGGCGAGGGCGGAATCGCGGTCCCCTATGGCGGCCAGCAGGTCGGCGTAATCCGCCAGCACCACCGGCCACCGCCCCGGGTAGGTCAGGGTGGTGAGCGTGTACCGGCGGACCTGCTGGTCCAGGCGTTCCAGCAGTCCGATCAGCGACGGGCTGTGGGTGGCGCGCCACAGCTGGGTGTGGAAGGCGCGGTTGGTTTCCGCGAGCGCCCGGCCGTCGCTGGGGTCCAGCTGCTGCATCTGCGTCAGCAGCCCCGTGAGCAGCTGCCGGTCCAGGGCGGTTGCCTTGACGGCAGCCTTGGCTGCGGCGGCCTGCTCCAGGATGATCCTTGACTCGTAGATATCGATGATTTCCTCGGCCGAATGCGTTCGGACCACCACCGCCTTGCCGCGCCGTTCCACCAGTCCGTCCTGTTCCAGCCGCTGCAGCGCCTCCCGCACCGGTGTCCGGGAGGCCCCGTACCGCTCGGTGAGCTTGGCCTCCGTGAGCGGCTCGTCAGGCGCAAAGACGCTCGCGAGGACATCCTCGCGAAGCCGCTGGTGGATGGGAATGGCCACTTCTTCCTCTTTTCCGTTGCTGGTGGGGGCTGCTGGGTTGGCTAGGCGATGGAGCCTGCGCGGCGGCCGAAGACGGCGCCCGCCGCAAGCCCGGAGCCGCCGGGGTAGTTGCCGCTGAACAAACCACCCAGGGCTTCACCACAGGCATAGAGCCCATCAAGCGGCACTGCATCTTCGGTCAGCACGCGTCCCCAGGTGTCTGTCTTGAGGCCGCCGAATGTGAAGGTGATGCCACAGGTCACCGGGAACGCGTAGTACGGGCCGGTGGCGATGCTTCGGGCCCAGTTGCTCTTCGGCGGCTGGGTGTCCGCCCGGCGCCCGTCCTTGACGTTGGGGTCAAACGGGGCGCCCTCGGTGATCGAATCATTAAAGCTCTTCACCGTCTCCTCCAGTCCCTCAGGGCTGATGCCGGCCTTCTGTGCCAGCTCGGCAAGACTCGGCGCAGTGACCACCGAAACCCCCGGCATGTCGTACTCCTCGGCGCGCAGCATGGGGCGGGAAGAAGCGTCAAAGATCTGGAAGGCGGCCGAGCCCGGCTGGGCAAGGATGTCCCGGCCGTACTTCGCATAGGTGTAGTTGCGGTAGTCGGCGCCCTCGTCCACGAACCGCTTCCCGTCGCTGTTCACCACGATGCCCAGCGGGTACCCGCCGCGGGTGAGCTGGTTGGTGAGTTCCAGGTTGCCCTCGCTCTCCGGGTGCCAGGCGTCCCAAGCGACGCTGTGGGAGGTTGACCAGTCGCCGCCCCTGGCCGCGCCGGCGTCCAATGCGGCGACGATCATCTCACCCGTGTTGCCCGGTGTGCCGCGTACCTTCGCGTTCTGCCAGCCTTCCCCCAGGTGTTGGCGGCGCAGTTCAGGTGATGCTTCAAAACCTCCCGAGGCGAGGATGACCGACTCGGCCCGGAGCTCACCTTCTCCGGACGGGGTGTGGTACCGGACGCCGCGCACGCGGCCGTCCTCCTGGATCAGTCCGGTGGCTGCGCAGTCATAGATGACCTCAACGCCCATGCGCTCCGCGGCCGCCCGGTGGTCGGCCATGAGCCCCTTTCCGCCCCCCACGTTTCCCACATGCAGCCCGCCCCAGAACAGATACCCACCGTCCTGGGTCCGGTACGCCTGGCGCTCATACATCAGCCGGTATTTGAGTCCCATGCCGTGAAGCCAACGCAATGTCGGGTTGCTTTCGCTGACCAGGACCGCGGACAGTTCGGGGTCGTTGCGCCCTTCAGAGACCTTGGACAGATCGGCAAGGTACTCGGCAGCGGTATATGCGGGGACTTCACTGACGGCGTGCCGCTCGTCAGGCTCCACGAATTCGGTCAGTTCCTGGAGCCCGTCATGGGAGATGCGGGTGGCGCCGGCGGTGTAGAAGCTGTTGCCGCCCGATGCGGCTTCCCGTGCCTTTTCGAGCAGGACCACTTTGCGTCCACGCTCGGCGGCTGCAAGGGCTGCCGCAAATCCGGCGTTGCCGCCGCCAACCACCAAAACGTCGCTCTTGATCATCATCAATCTCCTCAGCTCCATCGCTGTACACGATTGTATACATAAGTATGCCGTCGCATGCAATAGTGTCTTGGCGCGGACTTGACGGGCTCGGCGGGAGCGGCTTAATGCCGGGATTTGTGTCTACCCCAGGCGCGGGTGGCTGATTTCCTGGGCGTCGATGTACATCTGGATGCGGATGTTCTTTGCCTCATCCATGTGGGCACTGGCGATGCGGCCGGCCTCCTCCGCGTTCCGTGCGCGGATGGCCACCAACAGCTCCTCATGCTCCTTCAGCACGCGGTCCCAGCGCTCCTTGGTGGAGAGCGTGGTGCCGGGGTAGCGGATGAAGTGGACCAGGATCCGGTCCAACAGGTCAAGCAGGGCGGCGCTGTGGCTGGCGGCCCAGATGCGCTCATGGAAGGTGCGGTTGGCGGCGGCCAGTTCAGCCGGCGTGGCAGCATCGAAATCAAGGGTGACCATGGCCTGGTGGGCGCGGTCGATCAGCATCAGGTCCATGTCGGTGTGCCGGAGAGCCGCGGTTTTTGCGGCTGCCTCCTCCAGGAAGGTCCGCACCTCGTAGAGGTCCAGCATCTCCTCCGGGCGGTACTCCCGCACCTGCATTCGCGAACCATAGCGCTCCACGAGCCCCTCGGTTTCGAGGCGCCGCAAGGCTTCTCTGATGGGCGTCCGGGAGACGTTGTACTTCTTGGCCAGGGCGCTTTCAACGAGCTGGGCACGGGGAGGCAGCTCCTGCGAGATGATGGCGTTCCTGATCATCAGGTAGGGGCTTGTCTCTGGTTGCGACGCCACGGGCGGCCTCCGGTCTTCATGCAAACAAGCGGCAGGACGCGCTAGCGCCATACCTTTAGCCGCAATTCTATCGCACTGCATACCGTTTCGGCGCGCTGTGAACACCGCGCCGATTTTTGGCACACCCGCTGCAGCAGGAAGCCCGCCAAACCACCTTGACTGTATTCATATTCCAGGGACTGTTGCTTAAGTCATATCAACGGTATACCGTTTGTGACCAACGCCATACAGCAGGGCAATTACCGGATTCTGGTTTGCTCAGCTTTGAACATTTACCCGGCGACTGCACACGGCAGCGCGGGGTATTTCAGGAGAACCAATGACGCTTCTATTCAGGGAAGAACCGCAAGCCGGCCCCCTTCCGGTCACGCCGGTACCGGCCACCCTCGTCCGTGGCGGCACCAGCAAATGCTGGATATTCCGGGACGAGGACCTTCCGTCTGACGCCCTGGAGACGGACCGCCTCCTTATCCGCACTTTCGGTTCGCCGGACCTCCGCCAAATCGACGGAGTCGGCGGTGCCTCGTCAACCACCAGCAAAGCCATCACCGTGGGCGGCACCGACCCGGACGGCACGGTCCGCTATCGGTTCGCCCAGGTGGCCATCGACAAACCGGCAGTCGAGTGGGCCAGCAACTGCGGCAACTGCGCAACAGCGCTGGGTCTGTACGCGCTCCACGCCGGGCTGGTCGCTCCCACAGGGGAAGTCACCCGGGTACCCATCCTGAACACCGTGACCGGGCTGCGTCTCGTTTGCGAGATCCCCACCCCGGGGGCCCAGGTGCCGGCCTACGGCGGGCGGCGGCTTGACGGCCAGCATTACCCCGGCGTCCCCATCGATGTCATCTTCCAGAAAACCTCATGGTCCACTTACGGAGCACAGTTCCCTACGGGCAACGCCATCGATGACATCGAGGTCGACGGGCAGCGGTACCAGGCGACACTGATCGACGCAGGCGCCCCGGCCGCACTCTTTGCCGCACAGGACCTGGGGCTGGACGCAACCGGCAGCGAGGAAGCTTTGGAGGCGCTGGTCCGGATCGCTCCGCGGCTGCGCGCTGCGGCCGCCCGAAGGATGGGCCTGCCGCAGGACCTCAGCTCCATTCCGAAGGTGGGCATCGTGGGGCCTCCGCCGGAAGGAACAACCGGCGTTTCCGCCCGGATGATCTCGATGACCGCACTCCACCCCGCCATCGGCCTCACCAGCGCTGTCGCCGTCGGTGCCGCCTCAGGAACAGCAGGCAGCGTGGTGCAGCGCAGCCTGGTTCCGGCTGCGGAGGCCGGACTCTTTATCCACCTACTGAGAGGCAAGACGGCGCTGGCATTGGATGCAGCCGATCCCGCCGAAGTCTCCTTTCAACGCTCGGCCCGCGTCATCAGCGAAAGCACCATCCTGGTGCCCAGTGACTGAAGAAACCCCTACCGGAAAAACCCAGCCAAGGAATCAGCCATGAAAATCAGCATTCAAAACCTGCAGCTGAAGTACGGAAGCTTCACTGCCATCGAAAACCTCAACCTCGACATCGAAGACGGCGAGGCACTGGTTCTCCTGGGCCAGTCCGGTTGCGGCAAGACCAGCACCATGCGCTGCATCGCCGGCCTGGAGGAGCCCACCTCGGGGCGGATCATCATCGACGACGTGGTGGTCTTCGATTCCGAAAAAGGCATCAACCTGCCCCCGAACAAACGCAACGTCGGCATGGTCTTCCAGTCCTACGCGGTGTGGCCGCACATGACGGTGGCCCAGAACGTTGCCTACTCGCTCAAGCAGAAGAAACTCTCCAAGAGCGAGATCGATGAACGCGTCATGGAGGCCCTCACGCTGGTCGGCCTGGAGCCCTACGCGGACCGCGGCGCCAGCCTTCTCAGCGGCGGCCAGATGCAGCGCGTGGCCCTGGCGCGCAGCCTGGTCATGCGGCCCAGCGTGCTCATGCTCGACGAACCGCTCTCCAACCTTGACGCCCGCCTGCGTGACCGGCTCCGTGTTGAACTGCGAGAAATCCAGCTCCAGCTGGGCCTCACCTGCGTGTACGTCACCCACGACCAGCACGAAGCCTTCGCCCTGGCCGACCGCATCGCCCTGCTCCAGGGCGGGCGGATTGTGCAGATGGGCGCCCCGCAGCACATGTACGAGGCCCCCGCCAGCGCCTCGATTGCCCACTTCCTCGGCGTCTCCAACATCATGGACTGCACCCCGGAGGGGACGGCCGGCGGCGACACCACCGCGCGCATCGCCAACAGCGAGCTCACCGTCCAGTCGGCCCAGCTGGCCAGTGACGCCGGAACCTCCCCCAAGGTGTGCATTCGGGCCGAGGACCTGCAGATCACCGCCATGCCTACCGAACACCCCAACTCCTGGCCGGGAACGGTCCGGGTAGCGGGGTTCCAGGGCAATGACATCCGGTACGCCATCCAACTGGAATCCGGGCCCGAGCTTGATGCCCTGGGCGGACTTCGCCGCGGCGAACAGCACAAAGTGGGGGACCGCGTGTGGGTGACCGTCAACCCCCGCGAAGTCCAGATCCTGCCGGCTGAGGTCCTCGCATGAGCCTCAAGACCACCGAGGCGGCCACCGGCGCCGACGCCCGCCTCGCACCCATGCCTGCGCCCCGGGACTACCGTGCAGCCCGGACCCTTTCGGGCCTCCGGAAGAACACGCCGGGCCTGATCGTCCTGGTCATCCTCGGCGTCCTCATCGTTCTTCCTCTTGCCCTCGTCCTGCTCGCCGCCTTCTCGGACAGCGTTCCCCGGCCCGGCAGCATCTCCCTGGGCGGCCTGACACTGTCCAACCTGGCACTGCTGGCAACCCCGGAAGCACTCGGGGCCCTGGTCAACTCGCTCATGGTCGGTGCCGGCTCAGCGATCATCGCCCTGCTGATCGGGGCGTTCCTGGCCTTCGTGTGTGCCCGCTCCGATGCGCCGTGGCGGAGGTTCATTTTCTTCATCGGGATGGCGCCGATGTTCATCCCCGCTTTGGTGGGCGCCCTGGCCTGGTCCCTCCTGTGCTCGCCCAGCGCCGGGTACATCAACATCTTCCTCCGCGACCTGGGCATTGATGCCGCCATCAACATCTACAGCCTGCCGGGCCTGGTGTTCGTACTGGGCATCTTCTACGCCCCGTACGCTTTCCTGCTGCTGCACAGCTCGCTGTCCATGATGAACGCCGACCTCGAAGAGGCCGCCACCGTCCACGGGGCCCCGCTGCGCACCATGCTGCGGACCGTCACCCTGCCCCTGGCCCTGCCGGCCATCCTGGGCTCCGCCGTCCTGGTCTTCGCCTTGACCATGGAGAACTTCCCGGTGGCCCAGGTCATCGGCAACCCCGCCGGCGTGGACACGCTGCCCACCTACATCTACCGCCTCATGAGCGCCACCCCCGCCAAGAGCAACCAGGCGGCCAGCGTCGCCGTGATCCTGACCGTCGCGCTGATGGCCGTGACCCTTATCCAGCAGCGCATCATCAACAAGCGCAAATTCACCACCATGACCGGCAAGGGCAACCGTCCCCGCCAGGTGCCGCTGCGCAAGATGCGCTGGCCGTTCACCATCCTGGCCCTGGCCTACTTCGCCGTTTCGGTGGTCCTGCCGATGCTGGCCCTGCTGGCCGCTTCGATGCAGGCCACCCCGTTCGTGTCCTCGATGTCGCAGCTGCTCGAAGCCAACTCCCTTAGCTTCGCGAAGCTGATCGAGGTCCTGGGATCCAACGACTTCCAGCTCGCCCTGAAGAACAGTGTCCTGGTGGCCCTGATCGCAGCCTTCGCCGGCACCACCCTCAGCTTCATCGCCTCCTACATCCGGTACCGCACCAAGTCCAAGGTGGGACGCCTGATCGAGCTGGTGGCCATGACCCCTCTTGCCGTCCCCGCTATCGTCATGGGCATCGGACTGCTGTGGACCTGGCTGCTCCTGCCGCTGCCCATCTACGGCACCCTGGCGATCCTCGCCGTCGCCTGCGTGGCCGTGTTCATGCCGCAGGGATATCGCGGTGTCTCCGCGTCAATGCTCCAGATGGACCAGGACCTCGAGGACAGCGCCGTGATGCTCGGCGCCGGGCGGACCCGGTCCGTCCTGGATGTCACCCTGCCCCTGATGCGCGTGGGCATCATGTCGTCGTTCCTGCTGTTCCTCATGCTCTCCATGCGTGAGCTCAGCGCCTCCATCTTCCTCTTCACCTCGAACACCCGGATCCTGTCCATCCTCGTGTTCGACAACTTCGACAACGGCCAGAGCCAGGCTGCTGCCGCCGTCAGCGTCCTGTACTGCCTCGTCATCGGAATCCTCGCCGTCATCGCCCAAAAAGTCGGCGGCGAACGCAAGACCAAGAACTGACCTCCCACCCACCTTTGAAAGGGACACCACAATGAAGTTAGCGTCCAAACTGCCCGCTTTCACCGCAGCCGGAGTGCTGCTCGCCCTCAGCCTTGCCGGCTGCGGAAGCCCCGCCCAGAGTGCCGGCGTGGTCACGGCCACAGCCACCGTAAGCACCGATGACGGACTGGTGATCAACGGCGAGTCCATCGCGGACAAGGCCACGTACGAGAAGGCGAAATCGCAAACACTGTCCCTGTACTCCGGCTACACCGACTCCTCCGAAAGCGCACTGGTGGACGCCTTCACCAAGGACACCGGCATCAAGGTCAACGTCGTCCGGCTCACCCCGAACAAGCTCTCCGAGCGCGTACTGTCCGAGCAGGGTGCCGGCAAGCTCAGCGCCGACGTCATCCGCACGTCGGACTACCGGATTGCCAAGTCCATGGAGGACGCCAAGGTCTGGAAGGCCTACGACGTCCCCGGCGCCTCGGCCCTCAAGGACGTTTCCGTGGACGGCGGCCAGTTCACCCGCATGTTCAACTCCGTCTACACCCTGGGCTACAACACCCAGCTGGTGAAGGAAGCCGATGCCCCCAAGTCATGGGCGGATGCCGTCGGCGGGAAGTGGCAGGGCAAGCTGGGCATCGTCCAGGGCGGCTCGGGCGGGAGCACAGCTGCGCTGAACAGGTTCATGGAAACCAAGATGGGCGGCGACTACTTCGCCAAGTACGCTGCGCAGAAGCCCAAAATCTATGACTCCCTGGGTGCTGAAGCCACGGCGCTCGCCCGCGGTGAAGTGGCCGTAGGCACGGTCACCATCAGCGGGACCAACATCTCGGCCGTCCAGGACAAGGCTCCGGTCAAGTTCATCGTCCCCGAGGAAGGACTCGTCTCGTACGACTACTACCTGGGCATGACGGGCACCGCCACGAACGTGGAAGCCGCGAAGGTCTTCATGAACTACAACCTTTCCAAGCAGGGCCAGCAGGTCTTCGCGCAGATCGGTGAATACCCGGTCCGCACCGACGTGGCACCGCCCACCATCATGGGCGTAACCCTCCCCGCCGTCGATTCCGGCAAGGTCTATCGCATGCAGAACAGCGACGCCACCACTTACGGCAAGGACGACCTGACCAAGTGGAACCAGGTGTTCGGCTACACCAAGTAACCCCGAAATCCCGCGCCTGGGGACCCGGCCTCTGCCGGGTCCCCAGGCTTTTTCGTTCCAAACCACCCACCAGGAGGCCCCGTGACCGCCGCACTTCCGGTACCCCGGAACACCTCGTCCCTGCTGGTCCTCCAGGACGGCAGGACCGTCGTCGAACTCGGCGACACTACCCACGCCAGCTACGTCGCCTCTATGCGCAAGAGCCTGCTCTCCATCCTTTTCGGCATCCAGGTGGACGCCGGCACGGTCAGCCTCGACACCACCCTCGATGAGCTCGGGGTTGATGATGTTGGCGGCCTGCTGCCCGTCGAGAGGACGTCGTGGCTCCGTGACCTCCTGACCTCGCGCTCGGGGGTCTACCATCCGCCGTCCAGCCCGGGCAGTGACGAGGATGCTTTCCCTGCACGTGGCACAAAGGCGCCCGGGCAATATTTCGTCTACAACAACTGGGATTTCAACGCCGCCGGCGCCATCTTCGAGAAGGCCAGCGGCCTGGCCGTCTTCGATGCGTTCGAGAAGCACCTGGCCGGGCCGCTGGGGTTCGACGACTACGTCCCCACACGCCAGCAGATGCTCGGGGACGACCAAAAGTCCGCCTTCCGGGCTTACCACTTCTTCCTCTCCGCCCGGGACCTGGCGAAGATCGGGCTGCTGATGGCTGCCGGCGGCCAGTGGCAGGGCCGGCAGCATGTCCCCCAGGAATGGGTCAGGGAGAGCGTGGCCACCCATGTGAGGCGCGCAGACATGGCGCCGGCCACCGGTTTTGGCACCTGCGACTACGGCTACCTGTGGTGGCTCCCCCGGGAATCCGGCCCGCAGTGGGAAGGGGCGTTCCTGGCTGCGGGCAACTACGGCCAGTTCCTGCTGGTCCTGCCGGCGATCGGGAGCGTCATTGTGCACCGGCGCGTCGTCAGCGACAGCTTCGCCATCGCACGGAACACCCGCACGGCAACTGCCTCGACGGCAGGCCCCGCTCCGGTGACCCACTCCGAATTCATGGACCTTGCCAGGGCGCTGGTTGCCGGGCCCCTGGCCCGGTAGGCATCAGGAAAGGCACGGTACGACGGCGGCCCCATCCATTGTCAGGAAGCCGCGCCCTTGGCGACGGAACGGAACACCTTGGTTGCCTGCTGCGCGGCGGGGCTGAGCCTCCTGTTTGCCAGGTGCGCAAGAAGGATGCGGCGCTTCGGAGCCCCCGCGAGCGGGACTGCAACGACGTCGGGGCGCAGGGCCGTCAGCGCCAGCCTTGGTGCCAGCGCGATCCCGATACCGGCCGCCACCATGCCCTGCGTCTCCTGGTAATCATTGGCCGCGAAGGCGATCCGCGGCTCGAACCCGGCGTCGCGGCATACCCGGCTGAGGACATCGGCCACGGGGTGCTCATCGCGCACCACCCATTCCTGGTCGCTCAATGCGCCGATGCGGACCGAGCGCAGTTTCGCAATGGGATGCTCCCGCGGGACCAGCAGCATTGTTGGATCGTTCATCAGCGTGGCCAGGGTCAAGTCAGGATCCTGGATCTGCTGCCAGGGGTAGTCCCACAGCAGCGTCAGCTCGATTTCCCGCCGCCGCAACCGTTCCAGCAAACCGTCCCGCCGGGCGCTCACCACCGTTACCGCCACCTCCGGATGGCGGGCGCGGAACGCCAGCACCACATCCGGCATCAGGGAGGCCCCGCCGGTGGGAAAGGTCCCGAGCCGCAGTTGGCCGCGCCGAAGGCCCGCGAACTCCCCCATTTCGGCACGGGCAGCTTCCACGGTCCTGTCGATCTCGTCGGCGTAGTGCAGCAGGGCGTGCCCCGCCTCGGTCAGGACCACGCCGCGCGGGTGGCGCTCGATGAGGACCACGCCCATCTCCTGCTCGAGTTTCGCGATCTGCTGCGACACCGCTGACGTGGTGAAGGAGAGGGCGGCGGCAGCGGAGGTCAGGGAGCCGGAACGGCCCACCTCGCGGAGCACGTGGAGCCGGTGGAGGTCGAGGATTGCCATGCATTGAGTTTAGCAAAAGTAGATAGTCGTCCATTTATTTGCGATTGTGCTGAAGGCTGCCATCCCGGATCGTAGAAGGACAAGGTGCTGTGAAGTAGAGCACCTGCAAGTTACGAGGGAGAAATACAGTGGGACTCAAAGGACATTGGTACCGGGGCGGCACCAGCAAGTGCTGGCTCTTCGATGCCAGGGACGTGGCCCTCCACGCCCCCACCCGCGAGGAAATCCCCGCGCTGCTGTCCGCCGCTTTCGGTGCAGCGGATGCGCGGCAGCTGGACGGCGTCGGCGGCGGAACGTCCACCACGTCGAAGGCCGCGGTCATCTGGGCCACCCCTGGCGCCGAGGCAGACCTCGACTACCTTTTCGCCCAGGTGGGGATCGGTGACCCCACCGTGGAGCTGGGGTCCAACTGCGGCAACTGCGCCACCGCCATTGCCCTGTTCGCAGTCCAGACGGGCATCGTTCCGGCCAGGGACGGCATGACCAAGGTCCGCATGCGCCACGTCACCTCCGGCGCCGTGCTCAGCGGAGCGGTTCCAACTCCCGGCGGCCACATTCCCAAATCGGGGCTGGCGCGGGTTCCGGGCAGCAGCGCCGCCGGTGTTCCCGTCAGCCTCTCGTTCCACGGCCCCTGGGGCCAGAACACCGGCGCACTCCTGCCCACCGGCAACCCGGTGGACCAGCTTGAGGTCAACGGCAGGATCCTGGACGCAACGATGGTGGACGCCGGCGCCCCTGCCGTACTCCTCGCAGCCGACCAGTCCGGCGTCGACCTTTCCTCGATGACGGAGAACCTCTCCGCGCAGCTGCCCACCCTCATTGCGGCACGTGCATCAGCAGGCCTGATCATGGGGCTGCGCAAGCCTGAGGATCCGCCGCAGAACGCTGTCCCGAAAGTCGGGGTTGTGGCGCCTGCCGGGGACTACATCGCCGCGGACGGAACCACCATCACCGCCGGAAGCCACGACGTGCGGGTGCGGATGCTGTCCATGCTCGCGCCCCACCCGGCCATCGGCCTCACCTCAGCCGTGGCAGTGGCCCTCGCAGCCTCGCAGCCGTCGTCGGTGGTAGCCAACGCAGCAGCCCAATCATCCTCCGCCGGCACCGGAGCCCCCCGCTTGCTGCGGATCGGGACACCCGCCGGCGTGATCACCGCCGACATCATCACCGATGACTCCGGCACCGTCAGCGAAGTGGCCCTCCACCGGGCAGCCCGCCACATCGCCACCGCAGATATCGACGTGGCCCCGGCCGCCGAGCTGTCCGCCTAAAACCCCTATTTCTTTGCCCCATCATTAAGGGGCCGCACCAACCAGGAAGTTGTTCAATGAAGATCAAATCCATCCTCGGACACCTGTATGTCCAGGTACTTATCGGAGTCGCCCTCGGCGTCGTCGTGGGCGCACTGTGGCCGGACCTCGGTGCATCGCTCAAGCCCATCGGCGACGGCTTCGTGAAACTCGTGAAGTTCATGATCGCGCCCATCGTGTTCTGCACCATCGTCGGAGGCATCACTTCACTGCGGGACACCAGGAAGGTCGGCCCCACCCTGGTCCGCTCGCTTGGCCTCTTCTACGCACTGACGGCACTCGCCCTCGCTTTGGGCCTGGCCTCCGTGATGCTGTTCCAGCCCGGCGCCGGCATGCACATCGATCCCACGCACCTGGACTCCTCGGTGGCGCAGAAGTACACCACGCAGCTGCCCAGCAGCAACCCCGTGGACTTCATCCTCAGCATCGTCCCCACCACCTTCGTTGGCGCCTTCGCCGACGGTGAAGTCCTGCCCGTGCTGGTCATTGCACTGCTGTGCGGCTTCGCCTTCAGCAAGCTCGGAGCACCGGGCCAGCTGGCACTGAACGTGGTCAACAGCTTCAACAAGCTGCTCTTCATCATGTTCGGCTACATCATGAAGGTGGCTCCGCTGGGCGCCTTCGGGGCGATGGCCTTCACCGTTGGCAAGTACGGCGCCCACTCCATCGGCAACCTCGGCATGCTGATCCTTGCCTTCTACGCCGCCTGCATCGTCTTCGTGGTGGTGGGCCTGGGCATCCTGGCCAGGGTGACCGGCTTCAGCCTCTGGCAGATCCTGCGCTACTTCAAGGACGAATTCCTGATCGTCCTTGCCACGTCCTCCAGCGAACCGGTCCTGCCGCGCCTGCTGTCCAAGCTCGAACGGATCGGCTGCGACCGCAGCGTCGTAGGACTCGTGGTCCCCACCGGTTACTCCTTCAACCTCACCGGAACGGCCATCTACCTCACCCTCGCCTCCATGTTCATCGCCCAGGCCTGCGACATCCACCTCAGCTGGGGCCAGATCCTGCTGATGCTCGGCATGATGCTGCTGACCTCCAAGGGCGCGGCCGGCGTCACAGGCAGTGGCTTCGTGGCCCTGGTGGCCACCCTGACGGTCATGCCCACCCTGCCGGTGGCCGGCGTGGCCCTCATCGTTGGCATCGACCGGTTCATGAGCGAGGCCCGCGCCCTCACCAGCACGGTCTGCAACATCGTCTCCTGCGTGGCAATCGCCAAATGGCAGGGCGAACTGGACATGGGCAAGCTCCGCTCCGAACTCCAGGCGGGCTTCGTGCCCACCGAGGCGGAAAAGGTCCAGCTGGCCGAACCGGCCCTGGCCCACTAACCGGCCGCCAAGCCACCACCCCAGTGTTTGCCCGGGACCCGGAAGGGGTCCCGGGCAAATCCCTGAGCGGGGTACTACTGCACAAACCCCCACGGAAAGGATCCGCAAATGAGCCAGCGACAAACGGAGCAGGACACTGCAGAAGACTGCGATGAAGGCACCTGCTTCTACTGCCAAAGCCCGGAAACCGACTAGCACCCAAGGACAGGCAGGGAGGTGGCAGGCCCTACACCCACTGCTCCCATACCGTCAGCTTGAGGGCGGTGACGGACGAACCAGCCACCACGGCACCAGCCCCCGCGGAAGGTTCGACGACGGCACCCGCCCTGCCGCCGTCGTCGTCCCGTCCGGCAAAACCAGCCTTCCAATTAAAGCCAGCCCAGCGGGCAAAACCGGCCCAGCGCATCAGGCGCGGACCGCCGCGGCCGCCTCATCGGCGGTACGCACGGGCGTTTCCAGCCCCAGGTGCTCGCGGAGCGTGCTGCCCCGGTACTCGGTGGGGTACACGCCGCGTTCCTGGAGTTCGGGGACCAGGTGGTTCACGATGTCGTCCAGGCCGGTGGGAATCAGCCACGGGGAAATGTTGAACCCGTCCACGGCCCCCACCCGCGCGTACTCGGCCAGGTGATCGGCCACGGCCGTGTAGGAGCCGGTGAACGTGGAATCGATCCGCGCGGTCTTCGAGGTGACGAACTGCCGGATGGACAGCCCCTTGTCCTTGGCCTCCGCCCGCCACTGGTCCGCCAGCTGCCGGGCCTTGGCGCCATGGAAACCGCTGCCCCGGGTTTCAGACGTTTCCTCCACCACCGGATCGATCTCCGGCAGGGGGCCGTCCGGATCGTAGGAGGACAGCTCGCGGCCCCAGAACTGCTCCAGGTAGGCAATGGCCTGTTGCGGGCCGATCTGTAGGCTGCGCACCCATTCCTTCTTCTCCGCGGCTTCGGCGGCAGTGGGCGCCAGGATGAACTCGCTGGCCGGCATGATCTGCACGGCGTTGGCGCCACGGCCGGCGGCCACGGACCGCTCCACCAGGTCCTTCCGGAACTCCACGGCGTCGTCGAACTTGGGGTGGGCGGAGAAGATCACGTCCGCCTGCCGGGCTGCGAAGTTGCGGCCCTCCGGCGAATCGCCGGCCTGGAACAGCACCGGCCGGTACTGGGCGCTGCGCGGCAGCCGGGGTGTGACGTCCACCGTGTAGTGCTGCCCCTGATGCAGCACCCGGCGGGATGGGCCGTCCGGCGTCTCCCACGAGTCCCAGATCCGTTTGGCCGTCTCCACGAATGCTTCGGCGTGCTTGTACCGGTCGGCGTGGTCCAGGTAGCCGCCGCGGCGGAAGTTCGCTCCGGTCCAGGCATTGTCAGTGGTCACGATGTTCCACGCCGCACGGCCACCCGAGATCAGGTCCAGGGAGGCGAGCCGGTGCGCCAGGTCGGCGGGATCGTTGTAGGTAGTGTTCTGGGTGGCCACCAGGCCGATGTTCGTGGTCACCGACGCCAAGGAGGCGAGCATGGTCTGCGCATCCGGCCTGCCCACCACGTCCAGCGCGTGCGGGCGGCCCAGGTGCTCCCGCAGGCGCAGGCCCTCGCCCAGGAAGAACGCGGCGAACAGGCCCCGCTCCGCGGTCTGGGCGATGCGGCGGAACGATTCGAAGTCCGTCTGCGAACCCGATTCAGGTGCCTTCCAGATGGTGCCCGAGTTGACGCCCTGGAAGAAGACCCCGAACTGGATCTGGCCGCTCGGAGTGAAGATGTCGGATGTAGCACGGGTGTGCTGTGTCATGGTTTTACCTTACTTTCCGGCGCCGGCAGGCGCAGCGGCGGCGGTTGCATAGCGGCTGGCCGGGCGCTCCAGGCCGAGCAGGTCGCGGAAGGTTCCGCCCTGCGCCACCGGGCGGAGTGCTCCGCGGCGCCGCAGTTCCGGAAGGACCAGCCGGCCCAGTTCCTCCACGTCAACAAAGAGCGACGCCGGGTGCAGCCGCACGCCGTCGGCCTCCTTTAGAAGGTCGGCGAGGAAGTCGGTGAGGCCGGCCGCAGAACCTGCGAAAGCCGCCCGGCCGCCGTCGAACGATTCGTCCCGCGCAGCCGCGTCCTGGCCGCGGGCGTCCAGGACGACGTCGAGCTCGGCGACCACGGCAACGCCGGCACCCACCCGGGCCCGGACGTCGCGGACCTCGGCGGCCAGCAGTTCCGCTGCGGGCGCGGACACCAGCACGGCATCCACCGCGTCCGCCCGGACTTCGCCGAGCAGGGACGCGGGAACCAGCACCGGCAACTGCCCCTGGAGCGGCCGCGGAATGATGGATGGCCCCTTGACCGAATAGTTGGCGCCGGCAAAATCGGCAGGCGTCTGGAAATCGACGTAGTGCAGCTTGTCCACATCGATGTACCGGCCGGTGGCGACATCGCGGATCACGGCGTCGTCTTCCCATGAATCCCACAGCCGGCGGGACACCTCGATGGAGGCGGCCGCTTCCTGCCCCAGCGCCTCGCCGGTGACGGCGGAACGGCCGACGGCGGCCGCCGCCCCAGGTGCGTCGGCGGCGGTGGCGATCCACCCGGCCCGGCCGCCGGACACGTAGTCCAGGCTGGCCAGCTGGGTGGAGACGTGGAAGGGCTCGGTGTAGACGGTGTCCACCTCCGGGACCAGCGCAATGGCGTGCGTCACCGGCCCCGCGAAGGCTGCCCGCTGCAGGGCGTTGGCCCGGCCGGGAACCGGCGCGTCGGTGAAGGTGGCAGCGTGGAAGCCGGCCGATTCTGCCGACAGCACGGCGCGGGCAAGGCCCGCACCGTCCCAGCCGGCGCCGTCGAGCTCAATCGCCAGGAAGCCCGGCTTTTCAAAGGTAGTCACTGCTGATCCTGACGTTCGTAGGGAATCTTTTCGCCGGCTTCGATGGCCACGGGCAGGCGGTTTTCGGCTGGCGGCAGCGGGCAGGTGGCCAGGTCTGTGTAGGCGCACGGCAGGTTCACGGCCCGGTTGAAGTCCAGCACCACGGACCCGTCCGCGGCGGGCACCACCGAGAGGGAGCGGTTGGCCGCGTAGGTGGTCTTGCCGGAGGTCTGGTCGGTGAACAGCACGGACAGGGAGCCGGGCGCGTGGCCGTTGAACGCGGTCAGCGCCAGCTCCTGGCCGGCCAGCTTGAAGCGGATCTCGCCGGGCGCCTCGTAGACATGCTGGATGCCTTCCACGGCCGCACCCACGGTGGTGGGCCGCGGCGCCTCGAACGGCACGAAGGTCCCGCGGACGGCATACGCGGCATCCGGGGAGTATGCGGGCGTGCCCTGATAGGCCTGCAAGAGCGGGTTTTCGGGATGACGCGGCCGCACGATGTACTCGCCGCCCCGCTTGGCCAGTTCAATGACGGTCTCGCCGGAGACCAGGTCGATGCCGCCGCGTTCTTCGACAGGCCCGAACTCCAGCGATGCGCCGGCTTCGGTGTTCAGCTCCGTGCCGTCCTGCTGCAGGCTGTCACCCGGCTCCAAAAGGACGCGGACGACGTCGGCCGCCACGCTCCAGGTGCCCGGGGCGCCTTCCAGCCGGGCGGGTTCGCTGCCCAGCCAGTGCAGGTGGGTCACCGCCAGGAAGCCGTGCGGGTGGGCGCGGTGCTGTTCGTGGGCGGCGTGCCATTCCTGCCAGTCGGCGTCGAAGGACTCGAGGGCGGTTTCAGTGGACAAGGACATTCTCACTCCTGGCGGTGGTGGACGGGCGGACAAATTCGGGACGGTTGCCGTAGGGGTCGCCGGCTTCCCACAACGTGGTGGGGGCAGCCGCCCGGACGGCCGGGATAACCTCCAGCGCAAACCGCTCCAGGATCTCCAGCTGCTGCTCGAACGGCAGGGTGGTGGGCAGGGAGATGGATTGCAGGTCATGCCCGTACAGCGAGTGGTAGCTCAGGATCTTGTCGATCACCTGCTCAGGGCTGCCCACCAGCGCCGGGCCCTCGGCCACGGCGTGCTGGATGTCCCGGAAGGGCGAATTGTTGCCCGGCACGTTGCGGTTGGCGGTGAGGGCCTCGTACACCGGGCCGAACTGGCGGATGGCCTCCTGCGTGGTGCCGGCGATGAACACGCCGCCGGCCCCGCAGCCCGAGCCCACGTACTGGTGCCGCGGATCATGGCCGTGCCGCTCGTATTCCTCGCGGTAATGCCCGATCAGCACCGCGTAGTTTTCGCGCGGCTGGATGGCGTTGGCCGTGAACAGCGGGTCACCCCATTTGCCGGCGAGCGCCGCCGAGGTCAGGGTTGTAGCAGAGCCGTGCCAAATACGTGGCGGACCGTTGAACGGCCGCGGCGTGGTGGTGGTTGGCTCCACCAGGGCCGGCCGGAAGCGCCCGGTCCAGGTGACGCCTTCCTCCCGCCACAGCCGGCGCAGGAGCTGGTACTTTTCCGCCAGCAGGTCCCACTGGTCCGCCAGGTCCAGCCCGAACAACGGGTACTGCAGCACCTCGTTGCCCTTGCCGATGGTGATTTCCAAGCGGCCGCGGCTGATCTGGTCAATGGTGGCGTAGTCCTCAGCCACCCGGACCGGGTCCAGGACGGAGAGTACGGTGACGCCGGTGTGGAGCCGGATCCGGTCGGTGACCGCGGCGATGGCTGCCAGCACCGTGGTGGGCGAGGAGGAGATGAACTCCCCGGCGTGCCGCTCCCCCACGGAGAAGCTGTCAAAGCCCAGTTCCTCCGCCCGGCGCGCGGTTTCCACCACCTGGTTCAGCCGGTCTGCGGTGGAGACGATCTCCCCAGTGACCGGGTTCTTCAGGTGCGGAATGATATCCAGGACCTGGAACTTCATGAGGCCTTCCCGGACGGCGTGGCGGTGGCCGTTGCCTGGGTGGCCGCGAAGTTCTCATCGGTGATGGTCTTGGATTCGGGCAGGGCTTCCTCGGACAGGCCCCAGCGCTCCAGCACTTTGCCGTAGGAGCCGTCCTTGATGGCCGAGTTGAGGGCCTCGGAGATGACCGGCGCCAGGCCGTTGCCGCGCAAGGTGGTGGCTGCCACCAGGGTTTCGGACGGCCAGCCTGCGTTCACTTTGCCCACCACCTTCAGGTCGTCCCGGGTGTTTTCCCGGTACACCGTGGACGGGTAGGGGGCGATGTTAAGGTCCGTCCGGCCGGAGGAGAGCGCCAGGATGGTGTCGGCGTCGGACGAGTAGTACTGCAGCGTTGCCGGGGCCTTTCCCTTGGCCTCCAGTTCCTTGTTCCAGGCCAGCAGGATCTTCTCCTGGTTGGTGCCGGACCCTACGGAGACCTTCAGGCCGGAGATGTCGTCCGCGCCCTTGATGTCATAGGTGGCCGACTTCTTGGCCTCGAAGCCCATGTAGGCGGCGCGGTAGCTGGCGAAGTCGAACAGTTTCACCCGGTCCTTGTTCACGCCCACGTTGGAGAAGACGGCCTCAAAGTCGCCGGACTGGGTCTTCAGCGGCCAGTTCTCCCAGGACGTGACCTGCACGTCCAGCTCCAGGCCCAGTTTGTCCGCCACCAGCTGGGCGATGTCCAGCTCGGAGCCGATCGGCGTCTTGTCGTCCGTGGCGTGGAAGGACAGCGGGATGGAACCGGCCGTGGTGGCCACCGTCAGCTTGCCGTCCTTGCTGATCAGGGCGGGAACCTTGGCGGCGAGCGCCGGGTCCTTCTCCGCGCGGATCCGCTGCTGGTCCGGGGACGTGTTGTAGACCACGCCGTTGCGGGCCGGCGTCGTCTGCGCGCCGCCGCTGGGGTTGCCGGCGGCCGAGGCGCCAGGATCGGCGCACCCTGCCAGCGCGGCGGTGCCAAGGAGGACGACGGCGGGAAGCACCGCGAGTGCGCGGCTGCGGCGGAGGCCGCGGGTGGAGAGAGCCATGGGATGGTCCTTAGATGTTGAAGGCCGGTTCCAGCACCTTGGAGAAGAAGCTCCGGGTGCGCGGTTCCTGGGGGTTGCTGAAAATTTCCTTGGGGGTGCCCTGTTCCACGATCTGGCCCTGGTCCATGAACACCACGGTGTCCGCCACGTCGCGGGCGAAGCCCATCTCATGGGTGACGATGATCAGCGTGGTGCCGGACGTGGCGAGTTCGCGGATGACGTCCAGCACTTCGTTGACCAGCTCGGGGTCCAGTGCGGAGGTCGGCTCGTCGAACAGCAGGATCTTGGGGTCCAGGGCCAGCGCCCGGGCAATGGCGACTCGCTGCTGCTGGCCACCGGAGAGCTGGCGGGGATAGGCACCGGCCCGGTCCTTGAGCCCCACCCGGTCCAGGAGTTCCAGGCCGCGGCGGCGGGCCTCCTCCTTGGACCGCCCCTGGGCCACGACGGGGGCCTCCGCCACGTTCTCCAGGGCAGTGAGGTGCGGGAACAGGTTGAAGTTCTGGAACACCATGCCGATGTCGGTGCGCTGCTTCAGGATCTCCTTTTCCCGCAGCTCGTGCAGCCGGTCGCCGCGGAGTTTGTAGCCCACCAGCTGTCCATCGATGGTGATGTGGCCGCCGTCCACCTTTTCCAGGTGGTTGATGGTGCGCAGCAGGGTGGATTTGCCGGAGCCGGAGGGGCCCACGATCACGGCCACCCCGCCCGGTTCCACGGTGAGGCTGACGCCTTTGAGGACTTCCGTGGGGCCGAAGGATTTGCGCACGCCGGTGATTTCCACCAGGCCGCGGGTGGCTGTGGGGGCGGTGAGGGTGTCAGTCATCAGGGGTTCCTCCGGTTGGGCACTGCCGCGTGGGTGGCGAAGAATTTGCGGGCCTTCTGCAGGGGCGTCAGCGGCAGGTTCCGCACCGCGCCCTTGGAGTAGTGGCGTTCGATGTAGTACTGGAAGACGCTCAGCACAGAGGTGATCACGATGTACCAGAGCGTGGCCACCAGCAGCAGCGGCAGGACCTGCTGGGTGCGGTTGTAGATGACCTGGACCGTGTAGAACAGCTCAGAGTAGGCCAGGACGTAGACGATCGAGGTGCCCTTGACCAGGCCGATGATTTCGTTGAAGGCGGTGGGCAGGATGGCGCGCATGGCCTGCGGCAGCACGATCCGGGTGGAGCGGCGCCAGGCAGGAATGCCAAGTGCGGCCGCGGCCTCCAGCTGGCCTTGGTCCACGGACAGGATGCCGCCGCGGATGATCTCCGCGGAGTAGGCGGCCTGGTTCAGGGTCAGGCCCAGGACGGCTGCCGCGAACTGGCTGATCAGCGTGGTGGTCTGCACTTCGAAGAACCGTACGTCGGTGAACGGGATCCCTAAGCTGATCTTTTCGTACAGGTAGCCCAGGTTGTACCAGAGGAGCATCTGGACCAGCAGCGGCGTGGACCGGAAGATCCAGGAGAACGTCCAGGACACCGAGACCAGCAGGGGCGAGGCCGAGAGCCGCATCAGCGCCAGGATGAAGCCCAGCACGAACCCGAGGACACCTGAGATCGCCGTCAGCTTCAGTGTTTCCACCAGGCCGTTGACCACGGACTGGGCGGTGAACCACTGGGCCACAACCCCCCACTCCCAGCGCGGGTTGGTGGCCAGCGACCATGCCACGGCCAGGACACCGAGCGCGACGACGGCAGTCCCCACCCCGCGCCACGGATGCTTGGCGGCCACCACACGGTAGGACGAGTAGTCCTTTGCCACCCGGGGCGCCGCCTCCGTGGCGGAGCCGCCGGCGCCGGACGTGCCTGTTCCTGCCGGCGGCGCTTCCGCCGCCGGTACCGGCTGCGACTGTTGGGACTGCGCCACCCCTGTTGCTGAACTCATGCGCCACCTCGCTTCTCGTGCTGGGTTTTCCTTGTGGGCCGCTGCCCGTCGATACGGGGCGTGGCGGCCGGTGCTGGCTGCAAATCTAGGACCGGCCGGAACGGGCCAGCAAGGCGGCAGGTTGCAATACTTCACGGGACTTCGCACGGCGTCATGCGTCGGTTTTTTGCGTCCCTTAACGCGCTGTGACGCGGCGTTAACGGCCGTGACCAGGCGCTCGACCGGCGTCGTCATGGCTGCCTAGCATGGGCAATCAACCCAGCCCCGGCCGTCAGGAGTACCCATGCCAGCCACCATCCCGGCCATCGTCTTCATCGGCGGCGGACCGCGCACGGCGGGCGTGCTCGAACGGATCGCGGCCAACCGGCCGGACGTCTTCGCCGGCCCGCTGCAGCTCCATGTGGTGGAACCGCACATTCCGGGTTCCGGCCGCATCTGGCGGTACGACCAGGACCCGGGCCTCCTGCTTAACTCCATGGCCGCGGACATCACCATGTTCACCGACGATTCCGTGGACTGCGCCGGACCCGCGGCCCCCGGTCCTGGCCTGGCCGAATGGGCCGCGGGCGTGCTGGATGCCTCCATCATCGACGTCCCGGACTTCCCGCAGCCCCTGTGGGACCAGCTCCGGGCCCTCACCGGCACTACGTTTCCCACCCGCCGGCTGCAGAGCCAGTACCTCGAATGGTTCTTCCGCCGCGCCGCCAAATCGCTGGGCCGCAGCGTCACCGTGCACCGCACCACGGCCGTTGGCATCACGCCCCGGCCCGGCGGCGGGCACGACGTCGGGCTGGGCAACGGCCGCACCCTGCACGCGGACATCGTGGTGACGGCGCTGGGCCACACGGATTCCCGCCCGGACGCCGTGTCCGCGGGGTTCTCGGACTTCGCCGCCCGGCACGGCGGCTACCACGCGGCACCCAGCTACACCACCGACGTCGACTACTCCCCCATCGCCCCCGGGCAGGACGTGATCGTCTCCGGGATGGGCCTGGCTTTCGTGGACCTGCTGGTCCTGCTCATGGAGGGCCGCGGCGGCAGGTTCCAGGAAACGTCCGACGGCGGGCTGCGCTACCTTCCGTCCGGGCGCGAACCACGGCTGTGGGCCGGCTCCCGCCGGGGCGTGCCCTACCACTCCAAGATTTCGGCAGCCCTGCGCGGACAGGCGCCGGGGCCGCTGCAGTTCTTCACGGCCGCTGCTGTGGATGCCCTGCTGGAGCAGCACGGAGAACTGGACTTCCGCCGGGACCTGTGGCCGCTCATCGCCAAGGAAGCCGGCTACTGCTATTACCGCGAGCTCCTGACGGGCACTCCCGAACGTGCCGCCATGGGGTGGAGCGAGTTCGCCGCCCGGTACGCGGAGCTGGACTGGTACAGCGGCGGGCGGGAAGCGCTGGTTGCCGCCGCGGTCCCCGACCCAGACCTGCATCTGGACCTGGAGCGGCTGGACCGGCCCTTCGACGGCCGCACCTTCACGGACCACCAGGACGTGCAGGACGCCGTGGCCGGCTACATCGAACACGACCTTGCCCTGCGTGACGGCCCGGACCATCCGGAGACGCTCGCCCTGTTCCTGGCCCTGCTGCACGTATATATGGAAGTGGGCCGGGTGGTTCCGCCGGAGCGGTTGAACGCGCGATCCCAGCAGGTAGTCCATGGCTGGTGGCACGGCTTCTTCAGCTTCGTCGATTCCGGACCCCCGCCGCACCGGCTGCGCCAGAT
Source organism: Pseudarthrobacter sp. efr-133-R2A-89 (assembly GCF_030209315.1). Taxonomy (NCBI): domain Bacteria; kingdom Bacillati; phylum Actinomycetota; class Actinomycetes; order Micrococcales; family Micrococcaceae; genus Pseudarthrobacter; species Pseudarthrobacter sp. efr-133-R2A-89. Next base: position 341,269 of record NZ_JARVSE010000006.1, read on the forward strand.
GCTCGCACTGCACCGGGCCGGCCTGCTGCAGTTCCTGGGCCCGGGCCTGGACGTGACCGCCGACGAAACCACGGGGACCTTCGTCGCCACATCGCGGCAGTCCGGGGTCACGGTGCCAGCCACGGCACTGATCGAGGCACGGCTCCCGGCCACGTCCGTGGCACGCTCGCTCAACCCGGTGCTCGCCTCGCTGCACCGAACCGGTTTGGGCAGCGAACAGCAGCTGCTGACCTCGGACGGCATCCACTCCACCGGAAAACTGCTGGTCTCGGCCCGGCACCAGCTGGTGGATTCCGGCGGCGCAGCCCAGCCCGCCCTCTTCGCAGTGGGCCCGGGAACCTCCGGGTGGGGCGCCGGCGCCTTCGCCCGCCCGCACACCAACGCCGCACCGTTCCGGGAAAATGACGCCCTGGCCCGGACCATCCTCGGTGCTGCCCGGGACCTGGCCGGCGCGTCCGCCGCGGCTCCCGAAGAACCGGTAGCTTCAGAACCAGCAACTCCCGAGCCAGCCGCCGTCGGAAAGAACTGACCAGTGACAAGGAAAGACCAGTGACCGCAGAACCCGGCCTCCGTCCCAGGCCCCTGGACCCCAACGCCCTGACAGTCCTCAGCCTGCCCATGCACGATCCCCGTGTCCGCCCGCTCCTGGACGAGCTCGCCGTCGAATATGACACCCGCTACGGGGAACTGTTTGGCCGCGGCGCCGCGGCCGAGGAACTGAACCGCTACCCGGCGGCCGAATTCGAGGGCCCCCATGGAGCCCTGCTGGTGATCCAGGAAAATGGCGAGTCGATCGCCGGCGGCGCGTTCCGCCGGTACGACCCCGCCACGGCGGAACTGAAACGGATCTGGACCCACTCGGCCCACCGCCGTCGTGGTCTGGGCCGCGTGGTCCTCGCCGAACTCGAGGCCCTGGCGGCCTCCCGAGGCTACACCAGGCTGTACCTCACCACAGGGCCACGGCAGCCGGAGGCCAAGCACCTTTACCTGAACACCGGTTACCAGGCGCAGTTCGACCTGACGGCGGACCCGGAGACCATCGGCCCCCTGGCGTTCACCAAGGACCTGCCCGCGGGGCCGCCGAACTGACCGGGCGGGTACCGCCCATCCGGGGCAGCCCGCCGCTAAGCTAACGCCATGGCCACGAAAACCACAGCAGAGAAGCTTGCCACCATCCAGCAGGGCTACACGCTGGAGGGTGCCACCATCGAGCTGGGGGCCGCCATCATCGACGGCGAACTCCACAAGGACGCGCCGGTGCGGCTGCCGCTGGCCATGATGAACAGGCACGGACTGGTGGCCGGCGCCACCGGTACGGGCAAGACCGTCACGCTGCACATGATGGCCGAACAGCTGTCCACCGCCGGCGTCCCCGTCTTCCTGGCCGACATCAAAGGCGACCTCTCCGGGTTGGCAACAGCCGCCGTCGGGAGCGACAAACTGACCGCCCGCACCCAAAGCATCGGCCAGCCCTGGGCGGGGAAGGCATTTCCGGTGGAATTCCTGGCGCTTGGCGGGGACGGCAACGGTGTCCCCGTCCGCGCCACGGTCACCTCCTTCGGTCCCGTCCTGCTCTCGCGGATCATGGAACTGAACGACACCCAGGAATCCAGCCTGCAGCTGGTCTTCTATTTCGCGGACAAGAACGGCCTGGAGCTCATCGACCTTAAGGACCTGCGTGCCGTCATCCAGTTCCTCACCTCGGACGAGGGCAAGGACAAGCTGGAGGAACTCGGCGGCCTGTCCAAAGCAACCGCCGGAGTGATCCTGCGCGAACTTGTGAACCTTGAGGCGCAGGGGCTGGAGAAGTTCTTCGGGGAACCGGAATTCAACACCGCCGAACTCCTCCGCACTGCTCCGGACGGACGCGGCGTGGTCACCTGCCTGGAGCTGCCCACGCTGCAGACCAAGCCCATGCTGTTCTCCACCTTCCTGATGTGGCTGCTGGCGGACCTGTTCGAGGACCTGCCCGAGGCCGGCGACCTGGACAAACCCAAGCTCGTGTTCTTCCTCGACGAGGCCCACCTGCTCTTCAACGGCGCCTCCAAGGCCTTCCTGGACGCCATCACCACCACCGTCCGGCTGATCCGGTCCAAGGGCGTGGGCATCTTCTTCGTCACCCAGACCCCCAAGGACGTGCCCGCCGACGTCCTGGGCCAGCTGGCCAACCGGGTGCAGCATGCCCTGCGCGCCTTCACCCCCGAGGACGCCAAGGCGCTCAAGGCCACGGTGTCCACCTTCCCGGTCAGCGACTACGACCTCGAGGAAACCCTGACCTCGGCCGGAATCGGCGAGGCCGTCATCACCGTCATGAATGAGAAGGGTGCGCCCACGCCCGTGGCCCTCACCCGGCTCCGCGCGCCGGAATCCGTGATGGGGCCTGCCGAGGACGCCCTGGTGCGGAGCACGGTGGCCGGCTCCGCACTGCTGGGCAAATACGGGACGGCCGTGGACAACCCGTCCGCCTATGAAAAGCTCACCGGCAAGGCGGCGGCACCCACCGGCAAGGCGGCGGCACCCACCGGCCCGGCCGTACCCGAACCGCCCGCCGATGCACCGGCCGGCCAGTCCGCGCCGGCGGGCTACGACGTTGATGCCGAGGCCCGCCGGATCGAGGAGGAAATCCTGGGCCGGCCCAGCAGCAGGCCCGCGCCAACCCCGGCCCCCGCGCCCCGCGCTCCCCGGCCGCCCGCCGACCCGCAGCCGCAATCCCAGCCCGGCGGGGTGATGGGGGATCTGGGTGGTGTGCTCGGCGGCGCCCTGGGTGGCGGCCTGAAGAGCATGGCGCGGTCCATGGGCACCCAGTTGGGACGCGAACTGCTCCGCGGCGTGTTCGGCACCTCGTCCACCCGGCGCCGCCGCCGCTGACTCCGCTGCCGCCTGGCAGCCGGTATGCCCCGCGCGCCGACGGCAGGCCGCGCCCGCTGACCCTTGCCGGCCACCCGCCGTCGGGCCTTATCGGTGTCCCGCCCGCCGGATTAGGGGGACACCAACTTTAGAGTGCGTCCGCACTGCCGTTACTGTAAGAAACGTGCAGATGAGTCAAGCGTTGGTGAGGATCGCGGCCGGATGGCTGCTGGGCCTCATGCTTGCCATCGCCGGAGCCGTCGTGGCCATCAATATCGTGAACAACACCGTGGCCAGTCCGCAGCAGCCCGTCAGGGAGTACCTGGACGCGCTCAGGAGCGGTGACGGCGGACGGGCGCTGGGCATCCTGCGCGCCACTGTCCCGCCCGGCAACGCCGCGATGCTTGACGGAAGCGGGCTTCAGACGGCGGCGTCCCGGCTGTCCAACGTCGACGTCGGCGATCCCGAGGAACGCCCCGGCGACCAGGTGATGGTGCCCCTTGAGTACACGATCGACGGCAGCCGGCTCCGCACCGAATTCCTGCTGCAGAAGACCGGCACCGAGTGGCTTTTCTTCAACACCTGGGCCTTTGTCCCGTCCCGGCTGCCCACGGTGGACATGACCGTGGTTAACGGCAATGAGGCCACCGTCAACGGCGTTCCGGTAAATATGCCGGGCGGCCGCAACTCCTTTGCCGTGTTCTATCCCGGCGAGTACGAGGCATCCCTGAACGGGCAGTACTTCTCGGCGCCCGCCACCCGCGCCACCGTCACCTCCAAGGACGCCCCGGTGGCTCCACTGAACCTTTTGACCCAGGCCACGGACAAGCTGAAGAACGATGTTGCGGCCAAGGTCCGGGAATTCCTTGACGGCTGCGCGGCAGAGGCAGTCAAGGAACAGAAGCTCCAGCCGGATTGCCCCTTCTACTACGCCAGCAACAACAGGGTCCAGGACGGCAGCATCAAATGGACCGTGACTGAGTACCCGGGCGTATCGGTGGAACCGTTCGACGGCCGCTGGGTGGTGGCGCCGCTGGACGGCAAGGCCAAGGTGGAGGCGCTCCAGCAGAATGCCTTTACCGGGGCCTGGTATCCCCTGGACGCGGAAGTGGACTTCAGCTTCACCACCCGTTTGGACGTCTCCGGTGACACCGTCAAGGTCACCCCGATGCTGAGCTTCTAGGCCCCTCCCCTCCCCGCCGCGTCACGCCAGGCACGCTTTCAACAGGGGCGCATGACGCAGCCCCTGAGTTTGCGGGGCTGCGGCGGCCCAGGGACCGTAAAAACGTGCTCCGCGTGACGCCGCCGGCAAGTTAGCGCCGCCGCCGCAGGACGGCCAGCACCTGCTCCACCATCGCCTGCGGCCCGTACACAACGTCGGCATAGTAGTAGCGGAGGGCTGTATATCCCTGCAGGACCGACTCATTGTTTCGGCGATGATCCTTTTGAACCTGTTTCCACTCCGCGTGGTGCCTCTCGTCCAGTTCAACGACCAGCCATCCGTCCAGCAGCAGGTCCACATACCCCACCCGCTCGAGGTACACCTGCGGTTGCACCTGGATTCCCGCCTGCCGGAAGTATGTGCGTGCCAGCGTCTCGAGGAGGGAATCCGCCCCGCGATCCACCCAGTCCAGGACCGCCCTGGCCTTTCCGTTGCGTTTTCCCGGCAAGCGCTGGCGCAGTCGCAGCACTGGAACAGGTCAACAACTCCCGGTTTCGCAGCACGGCAACCAAGTCCGGAGGCGCCGTCGGAAGCGCATACAGACCCCGGTCCGGTTGCAGGACCCCCGCCCGTACGGCCCTCCTGAGGGCGGCGTCATCCACTCCCATTCTGGCCAGTGCGGGTCTCCGTGCGGCTCCGCCGCAGACTTCCAAGGCTCTGAGGGCATCCACCCGGCCATGGTGCCCCGCTTCTGACGGCCGCCCATACCCCGGCGCCGCCCTATGTGGACAGCGGAGGATCCGGCCAGCGTCACGCACAGCACGCTTTCAGCGCCGGCGGTCTGCGAAAAGCCCGGAATTCCGGGACGGCCGCCATGCCGGGAAACGCGAAAGGCTGCCTCCCGTGACGCGGAGTCACAAGGAAGCAGCCTCTCAGCAAACCAGAGGCAGTATCAGTCCATTCCGCGGAGGTCCAGGACCAGCTCGGTGTCGCCGTCGGCCTGCAGGACCACCGGGATGCCCCAGTCCTGCTGGTAGAGGTGGCAGGCTGCGTGGTCGGGGATCTCGCCGTCCTCGGTCTCGGGTCCGTCGCAGGCCGCGGCACGGGCGGTAATGTGCAGCACGCCTTCCGGGACGTCGGGCGACAACTCAAGGGTGCGCAGCAGCCCCACGGACGTCCCGCCGCCGGAGACCAACAGCTCGGGCGGGGTGGAGGAGATCTTCAGCTGGGTGGGGTCTCCCCACCTGTCATCGAGCTTCTGCCCGGTGGGAGCCGTGAAGCGGACCGTCAGTTCCAGCGGGCCCGAGGCCACGGGGCTCTTGGGCCGCTGGGTCTGGGATGCGCCTTCATCCACCTGCTGCGCTTCCTTGGGAATGGGAACGTACACCAGCTGGTGCTTGTTGGCCTCCACCACCACCAGCAGCGGCTCCGAGCCGGCGGACTGCGTGTGGTCCACGATCACGTCGGAGGGCTCAGCGAGGCCACGTGCCAGCGTGGACACCGTGCCGGACGCGGGGTCGTACCGGCGCACGGCCCCGTTGTAGGTATCCGCAATGGCCACGGAACCGTCGGGCAGGACGGTCACGCCCAGCGGGTGCTGCAGCCGGGCCTCGGCGGCGGGACCGTCGCGGAAACCGAAGTCGAACAGGCCCTTGCCGACGGCGGATTCAACCGTCACCGAGCCGTCCTCGCCAACGACCAGCTTGCGGATCGCGGACGTTTCGGAGTCCGCAACCCAGATGTTGCCGTCGGCGTCCTCGGCCAGGCCGGAGGACTGGGCGAACCAGGCTTCGTGGGCCGGACCATCCAGCAGTCCTTCCAGCCCATTGCCCGCCACGATGGAGACGGCACCGGTCAGGGGATCGAAGCTGAAGATCTGGTGGGTTCCGGCCATCGCCACCACCACCGCGTTCAGTTTGCGCGACCAGACAACGTCCCACGGTGAGCTCAGCGAGACCTCAAGGGGGTGTCCGCCCAGGCGTCCGGTGAAGCCGGCTGCCTCTTCGTCCACCCGCGCGGGTCCGGTCTCCAGCAGGCGCTGGATGCCGTTCCCGGCCAGCGTGGAGGCTTTGCCTGAGCTGAGGGACAGCCCGCGGAGGCGGTGGTTCACTGAGTCCGCTATGACGACGTCGTACCCGGCTTTGGCTGCCACATCTTCCGGGAGGAGCACCAGGCCCTGCGGCTCGTTGAACCGGGCGGTGGCATCGTCACCGGCGGCCGGACCGTCGGCGTGGCCCTTGGTGCCGGAGCCGAAGGTGGCCAGGACAGTCGTGAAGTCCGTACCGAGCTCCACCAGGCGGTGATGCCCGGTGTCGGTGACCAGCCAGGAACCTTTGGCGGCGGCATCCGGGGAGCTGCCGGCGACGGACGTTTCCGACACGGCCGTGGAGCCGCGGCCCGGCGGCAGGAACAACGCCTTGCCCGGGAAGCGCAGCGTGCCGGAGGTCGCCTCGGGCGCCACGTACGGGCCGGAACCCCGGTGGAGGGTGCCCTTGGCCTCGTGTTCGGCGATGAGTTCGGGGATCAGCACCGCCAGCCCGTCCGCGTGGCCCTCGCCGGACAGGTGCGCCACGATGTAGCCCTCGGGGTCGATGACCACCAGGGTGGGCCAGGCGCGGGCAGTGTAGGCCTTCCAGGTGTCCAGCTCGGGATCGTCCAGGACGGGGTGGTGGATCTCGTACCGCTCCACGGCGGCGGCCAGCGCCACCGGATCCGCTTCATGCTCGAACTTGGGCGAGTGGACCCCCACGGTGACCAGGACATCCGAGTACTGCTCTTCCAGCGGCCGCAGCTCATCCAGGACATGCAGGCAGTTGATGCAGCAGAAGGTCCAGAAGTCCAGCAGGACGATCTTGCCGCGCAGGGCTTCGAGGTCCAGGCTCTTGCCGCCGGTGTTCAACCAGTTGCGGCCCACCAGTTCGGAGGCCCGGACCCGGGCGTGCGTGCGTACGGTTTCGCTCATCAGCGTCCTTCCAGCTTGTTGCGGTCAGCCAGCTTGGCGTCGCGTTCAGCCAATTTGGCAAACATATCGTTGTAAGCGGCCAGATCGGCGTCGTTATTCCTGTCCGCCGCCCGGTCCACGCGTTTTGTCTCCCGCTGGTCCGACCTTGACCACATAATGGCGACGCCGATCGCCACCAGGAGCGTGGGCACCTCGCCGATGCCCCAGGCCACAGCCCCGCCTGCTTGCTGGTCACCGAGGGCGGAGGGCCCCCAGGCGCGCCCGAGGTTGCCGAAGTAGTCGGCCGCCAGCAGACCGGTGCCACCCATGATGGAGACGCCGAAGAAGGCATGGAACCCCATGGTTGCCAGGAGCAGGAGGAGGCGCATGGGGTAGGGCGCCCTGCGCGGCAGCGGGTCCGTACCGATCATGGTCAGCACGAAAATGTAGCCGGTGAGCAGGAAGTGCAGGTTCATCAATTCGTGGCCCACATGCTCGCGCATTGCATACCCGAACAGGTCCGAGTAGTAGAACAGCACGATCGAGCCGGCAAAGTTAGCGGCCGCAAACAACGGATGCGTCACCAGCTGTGAAAACTTCGAATGCACGAAAACCATCAGCCACTCGCGCGCGCCCCGGGAGCCGTCACTGCGGGCGGGCAGTGCCCGCAAGGCAAGTGTCACCGGCGCTCCGAGCACCAGGAAGATCGGCGCCACCATGGTCAGGGCCATATGGTCCACCATGTGCGCGGAGAAGAGGACTCGGCCGTAGACCGACGGCGGCCCGGACGTTATGTACGTCAGGACAACCAGGCCGATGACCCAGTTCACGGAACGGAACCACTGCCAGCTGTCGCCCCGGCGGCGGACCTTTGCCACGCCCAGGAAATAGGACACCAGGCCGAAGAGGGCCACGGCGACCCAGAGCCAGTCCAGCCGCCACTCAGTGAGCCAGCGTTCCGGCGTGAGTTCCGGGGGGAGTTCATAGCCGCTGAGGATGAAGGCCGGGGAAGCATCCGGCGCCAGCGTGGTGGGCTGCGGCGGGGCGGACCGGCCCAGCGCCACGGCGATGCCGGAGGTGGCACCCATAACCAGCAGCTCGGCCAGGATCAGCTGCCACAGCACCCGCCGGGAGGACATGGCGGCGGCCTTGCGGCCAAGCTGCGGAATGACCCACTGGCGGTGCATGAAGCCAATGCCGCCCAGCACCACGGCCCCGGCCGTCTTGGCAAGGATCAGCTGGCCGTACGCCGATCCGAAGAGGTCTGCCCAGCTGGTGACGCGGATGTTGGCGTTGATGATGCCGGAGGCGAAAACCAGCACGAAGGCGAAGCCTGCCAGTGTGGAGAAGCGGCGGAGGGTCGGTTCGGTGATATCGGCTGCCGTACCGGCCTTGGGTCCGGTGAGGATGCCGGACAGCATGGCCAGGATAATGATGCCGCCCACCCAAGTGCTCACGCCCACCAAGTGCAGGCCCAGCGAGTTGATGGCCCCTTCGTGGTCTGAGGAACTTGACGAGTGCCCGATCAGGGCTGCCGGGACCAGGCCGACGAGGGCCAGGATGAGGGTGAGGAACAGGCCGCCGGTGGACCTTACGCCAAAGAGCGCGGTTGTCACTACGGCGGCGATGATGGTGACGGCGAGCCACGCCCGGCCCGTTTCGATATCCGTCATGAAGTACACCAGGGCTTGGGTGAACGCGGGGTCCCCGGAGAGCCCCTGGCCCGCAACATCGGCGTAGGTGAGGACCAGGACAGCAATGGCGGATAGCGTCCACACTGCGCCCGCTGCGGCTGCCACGGCCAGGACACGGGTGAAGGCCGGGTGCTCGGGGCCTGCATCCCGGGATGTTTCCCGGTCGCGGCTGCGGGCGTTGAGGTTCTTGGGGAGGATGCCGACGGCGAAAATCAGGCCGCCAACGACGGTGGCCAGGGACACGTTGTGGATGGCCTTGCTGATGGGAAGGCCCCACCGGACCAAGGCGCCGGGATCCGCGACGCTGCGGGCTGCTGCCGCGCCGGAGAAGAGCAGTGCTGCCGTGAGGCCCAGGATGAGGGCTGCCAGTCCCGCCAGCTGCCAGGGCAACGGGATCCCCCTGATCCCGGCGTCCCGGACCGGGGCTCCCTTGCCAGGTTCGGACTGGGGCGCGGTGGAACGGGGTTTTGCGGCAGAAGACACCATTCCATTGTCCGCTACGCCTGCCCGGGCGGCGAATCCGGCTTAAAGCCAAGGAGCGGCAACCCATGGGGTTGCCGCTCCTTCCAGCCGGCTGCGCGCCGGACAGGGAGAATGCTCTACTTCTTGGAGACAGCAGCCTTCAGCTTGGAGCCGGCGGTCAGCTTGACGCTGTGGCCTGCTGCGATCTGGATGGTTTCGCCGGTCTGCGGGTTGCGGCCGGTGCGAGCGGCACGGTCGGTGCGCTCTACGGCGAGCCAGCCCGGGATGGTGATCTTCTCGCCGGCGGCGACAGAAGTCTCGAAAACCTCGAACAGAGCGTCGAGGACGGAGTTGACGGCAGCCTGGCTGGTGCCGGCCTTGCCAGCTACCTCTGCAACAAGTTCACTACGGTTCTTAGCCATTTATGTCCTCCTGGACGATTCTTGATTCTGAAGCCTGCACGCGGCATGCGCGCAAGCCACTGTTCGAAAACTTACCAGCTTGGGACGTTCCGATCCGCAAATTCCGCGTGTTTCCGCGACTTTTTGAGGTTAATCACCGAATTCGGAGGCTATATCCACCCCTTCACGGGGGTGGGTGGTGGTGTTTTTAAATGTGGGAGGCCCCAACCGTGTTGGTTGGGGCCTCGACCAGTGGTGTGTGTCCGGCGGTGTCCTACTCTCCCACACCCTCCCGGGTGCAGTACCATCGGCGCTGTGGGTCTTAGCTTCCGGGTTCGGAATGGGACCGGGCGTTTCCCCCACGCTATGACCGCCGTAACCTTGTTACCCGTCCCAACCCTGGGGGTTGGTGGGAAGACTGTGGTTACAACATGTGTGGTGTTGTTATTCAGTTGTTGGTTCCGTGCCGTAACAAAGCCCCGGGTGTTGCGGGGTTGTTGGTTGGGAACCACATAGTGGACGCAAGCAGAATTTGTATGTATCTGTGTGGTGTAAGTTGTTGGCCTATTAGTACCGGTCAGCTTCACGAGTCGTTAGTCCTCGCTTCCACATCCGGCCTATCAACCCAGTGGTCTGGCTGGGGGCCTCTCACACAT